>JACNLB010000055.1 GCA_014381755.1 Fidelibacterota bacterium
CCCATCATGATTGAATGGCCTTCCACAGATAGTTTTGCACCATTTTGCTTCAAAGTTGTCATAGGTAAGCCTGATGTACCCACAGATACGACTGCTGTATTTTCCGGTAAAATGTAGAGTTGGTTCGATTCGTTGATTTCTGTCCAATCAAAATTGACATTATAGTCAGCGTTTTCATGCCCGATTGTTAAATCCGGATTTTCTTTTGTGACGGGTGCTCCGGTATATAGAGGAAAAATGGCCTGCAATACAACCCAGGCTGTACTGTTGGGCTTTAATTCAACGTGGAATTTTCCATCGTCATACAAATCCAATTTCCGCTGAACGTCATTGGCGTTGACCAACAAATTATAATGTGAAAGCCGTATTCCTTTTCCTGCAGAAATAAAAATCAGTGCTTCATTATCTAAGTTGGGTTTAAATGTTGGATCAAATGTATCTTCCTGATTTTTAAAACAATCCGGAATTGGATCAGTCTCGATAACACGATCGGGCATTATAATATGATCAATATTTTCTGATGGATCTTCAGCTAGAATAACGGAAGCACCCACTGTCCATACAGCAAAAACGAGTAATTCTGTATGGGGAAATTGTTGGGGATGGACCCAAACTCGTTCTTTTGGTTTAAGCCCGGTACTCACAAGCCAGTTTGCAATTTTCTGGACTTGAGTATAAAAATCGAGATTGGTCAAGCCCAAATCCGCAAACAGCATTTTTCCATGATGCTTTACATTTTGCCCCTCAACCAATCCGTGCAAATTCGGGTAAGGCGTCATGTATTCGATAGGCTCCACATTCCCCAAACATTGTGCCTGGTAAATGCGTTTTGACAGAGGTTCAGTCAAATTTATTCAGGTTTAATTTTGCGAATAATTTCGAATTTATCGGTTAGACGCGTATATTTATTTCCGGCCAACCGGCCGATGGGGCGCAGTTTTTCAAGAAGAATATGTCCTTTGTCATATACATCATCATCAATATGAAAAAGAACAACAGTCCCTATAACGACAAAACCACCACCGGGACCTTCATTACCCACAGGAATGATTTGATTCAATTTGCATTCAAAGCTGACTTTGGCTTCTTTTACCTTGGGAGGAGCAATCTTTTGGCACGGATCAGGCGTTAATCCTGAAACATCAAATTCATTTATTTCAGGTTCAAAATCTGTCGCTGTTGCCACCATTTTGTCTGCAAAATCTTCTGAAACGATATTGACTGCAAATTCTTCAGTATCACGAATGTTATTTAATGTATCTTTTGTTTTGCCGTCATAACCGCGACGGGCAGGGCAAAACATAATGGAGGGTGGATCAGAACAAATTCCATTGAAATAAGAAAAGGGTGCCAAGTTTTCTATACCATCTTTTGATAGTGTAGATACAAATGCTATGGGACGCGGTACAATGGACCCGATCATGAGCTTATGTGTTTCGGCTAATGAATGTTCATTGGGATCGAAAATCATAATTCCAACCAGGATGAAGGGTAATCTCCATCATCCACAGCTTTTGCGGCGGTAGTGATTTTCAATGGTTTGAATGTATCAACCATCACAGCGTATTCCGATGTCTCTTTCGTGCCAAAAGATTCTTCGATCTTGCCCGGTTGAGGTCCATGAGGCAATCCACTGGGATGAAATGTAATAGATCCTTCTTCCATCCCTTTTCGACTCATGAAATTTCCCTCCACATAATATAAGATTTCGTCTGAATCCACATTGCTGTGAGCATATGGAGCCGGGATTGCTTCCGGATGATAATCAAATAACCGTGGTACAAAATTGCAGATGACCAATCCCGATGTTTCAAATACTTGGTGCACCGGAGGCGGTTGATGGACTTTTCCCGTAATGGGCATAAAATCTTTTATATTAAATACCCATGGGAAATAATATCCGTCCCAACCCACAATGTCACAGGGGTGAGTTGTGTATTCATACGTCTGATGACCACCGTTCAATCTAACGTTAACATTTACAGGACCTGCCGTTTGTGGTTCTACAAATTCCGGTGTTCGTATATCTCGTTCGCTGAAAGGCGAATGTTCCAATAACTGTCCGTGACGATTTCGATAGCGGCCGGGTGTTTCTACTGGTCCGGATGATTCAACGATAAATAATTTCAAATTTTCCATAACATCCATTTTCCAGATAACACCTCTGGGAATAACCACTTGATCACCGGATGAAACAGTTAAATCTCCAAAATTCGACTTTATAACTGCTGAACCATTATGTACAAAAATAACCTCATCAAAATGGCCGTTTCGATAAAAATCATCCATGGATGAATTCACATGAGCCTTAGATAAAACACAATCACTATTAAAAAATAAGGGTATCCTCGCAGAAATGGCATCGCCGGATGAATCAAGTTTGTGAGTTGTCAAATGATGATGCCTATGCGTTTCAGTCCAAGCTTCAATTTTCAGGGGATTAAAATCACCTATTTTATTCACAACAGTAGGTGGGTTTTTATGATACACATTGGAATAAATAGAACTGAAACCTTCGCGACTGATTAATTCTTCCCAATATAAATTTCCGCCATTATCTTTGAATTGAATATGACGCTTATTGGGAAATACTCCGCGTTTTTGATAAAATGGCATATTACATCCTAAACAATTTTATTTTCCAAAACACCGAGCCGTTCGACCTCCATTCTAACCACATCACCCTGCTTAATCCAACCATCGGTATTCTCCGGACGAAGTTCAAGAATGCAGCCTGTTCCTACGGTTCCTGAACCCAAATAATCTCCGGCCACCAGATTGGCATTCATACTGGCTCGCTCAATCATGGTAGGAAAAGAATGATACAAGTCGTTGGTATTTCCATCCGAAATGAGTTTATCATTTACATGACATGTCATACGCAATTGCAGTTTGCCATCGTCATCCCAAGCATCTGCTAATTCATCGGGTGTTGCCATGTAAGGTCCAAAACTCGTGGCGAAATCTTTTCCTTTAGCCGGGCCAAGGCTTAAGGGCATTTCTTCCCGTTGCAGATTCCGCGATGACCAGTCATTGCAGATTGTATAACCGGCAACTAAACGATCGGCATCTTCTGCTTTTACATCACGCCCGCCATTGGCAATGATGACTGCAAATTCCAGTTCAAAATCCAATTCTTCTGTATTTTTTGGATAAGGAATTTCTGCACCATGACCATAAAGCGCATTGGGGTTAGAGAAATAGAAAATGGGTAGCCTGAACCAATCGGGATGCATTTCCAGCCCACGCAATTTTCGTGCTGCTTTAACATGCTGCTCAAAGGCGTAGAAATCGCGAAATGTACTGGGGTTGGTTATGGGTGGTAACAATTGAACATCAGCTTCAATGCGGGCAACATGCTGATTATTTGCCATGAGATCTGAAACAGGTTCATTCTCCAATTCATCTTGGAGTCGTTGAAGCTTAATAAGATTTGGTTCCCAGTCTTCCAAGCACGTGTGAAGAGTAGATGGAATTTCCAAAAATTGTCCATCATTCTTTTCTTCATTCATAAAAATAGCCGCTCGGAGAACATCAACCACATGTCCATTCATCACAAAGCCAAATCGTTGTGAGTCATTACCCCTATCTAAATATGTTACAAATTTCATCTTGTCCTCAATTGATCACAAATTACCGCGCTGATGCTGTTCTCGCTCAATAGATTCGAACAACGCTTTAAAATTTCCTTTACCAAAACTGTTGGATCCTTTTCTCTGTATTATTTCATAAAACAATGTAGGTCTATCCTGAATAGGTTTGGTGAAAATCTGCAGCATATATCCATCATCATCTTTATCAACTAAAATTCCCCGTTCAGAAAGTATGTTAATATCTTCATCAATTTCACCAATTCGATCAATCAATGAATCATAATATGATTGAGGTGTGGGTAAAAAATCGACACCGTTTTGACGCAATTTTGCCACAGTTTCAATAATATTTTTGGTAGACATTGCAACATGCTGAACGCCCGCTGATTCATAATAATCAATGAATTCCTGGATCTGCGATTTTTTCAAACCATCTGCTGGTTCATTGATAGGCATTTTAATCTTTTCATTTTCGTTGGCCATGACAATTGAGCGTAATGAGGAAAATTCTGTTGATATATCGTTATCATCCACAGTCCAGAAGCGATGCCAACCAAAGACTTTTTCATAAAAATCGCATACTTTTTGCATTTCACCGTCTGATTGATTCCCAACAATATGATCGATGTGGACTAATCCGGTTGGGTCAGCTATACTGTCATCTTCAAAGACGTTATATCCTGGCAGAAAAACACCATTGTAATTATCTCTTTGGACAAATGTATGGTTAGTTTCACCGAATGTTTTAATCGTCGCCGTAACAGCTTCACCGTGATCATCTTCGATCATTTTAGGTTCGGAAACACTTTCAGCTCCGTGACGGGTGGTTTCCTTCCAGGCCGCTTCTGCATCATCAACGGTAAAAGACACATCTTTTACCCCATCTCCATGGGCATCAATATGATGGCCAATTGCGGTATTTTTTTCCAGTGGTGATGTTAATACAAAACGAATTTTATTTTGCTTCATTACATAACTGACACGGTCCCGAGAGCCGGTTTCTAATCCTTTAAAAGCGATGGGTAAAAAACCGAAGGCAGTTCGATAATAATGCGCTGCTTGTTTAGCATTGCTGACATATAATTCACAATGATCGAATGCTTTTAACGTATAATTATTCATTTATAATATTTCCGTAATTGCAGTTATAAAACGTTGATTTTCTTCTTTAAGTCCAAATGAAATTCTAATACAGTTATTCCAACCAAAAGGAGTTAAATGCCGAACTATGACTCCTTTTTCCAACAGCCGTTTTGTAATTGAAATAGCTTTGTCTTCAGAATCCCAAACAGTTGTTATAAAATTTGTGATAGAAGGTACATATTGAATATTCAATTTTTCTATTTCTTTCATCATGTAGTCCATGCTGGATTTGTTTAATTCAATAGTATTATTTAAAAAAGCGGTATCATCCAATGCTGCGTAGCCGGCAACTTGAGAAAGATAAGATGGTTCAAAAGGAACTTTTACTTTCATCAAATTTCCAATGAGTGTATCATGAGCAAAACCATAACCAATACGGGCACCGGCTAATCCATAGGCTTTGGAAAATGATCTCAGTGTTATCACATTATCATAGCGGTACGACATGGAATCGGGATAATCTGGGGTTGATTGAGCAAATTCATAGTATGCTTCATCTAGAATGATTAATACTCGATCAGGAACATGAGCATAAAATGAATCAAATTCTTCCCGGGTAATATATGTTCCCATTGGATTATCCGGGTTGGCGATGTAAATCAGTTTGGTATAATCGTTAATTTTTTCAGCCATAGCTTCCAAATCATAGTGGTGATTTTTCATGGAGACCCAATGAACCTTTTTACCTGATGCATTGGCTAATACTTTAAAGCCTATAAAGGAGCCTTTTGCTGTAATAATTTCATCTTCATTCAAAAGAAAGGTGCGTAATATAGTAGAAATAATTCCTTCAGAACCGGCACCTATCACCACATTGTCTTTTTTAACATTGAATCTTTCTGCAAGTTTTTTTCTTAAAAGAAATCCATTGGCATCCGGATAGCGATAAATACTGCCCATTGCCAATTTCATTGCAGCCATTGCACGCGGAGAAGGCCCAAGGGAGTTTTCATTTGAAGCTAATTTGATAACGTTAGATATTCCCGTTTCCCGCTGTAATTCGTCAATGGGTTTGCCTGGAACATAGTTTGCCAGTTTTTGAATATATGAAGGAACTAAAGGCATAAATTGAATTTACGATAAATGAGAACTAAACTCCGAGCCATGAAAATTAAAGGACCGCTCATAAAAGGTCGATTTATTGATCGACCAAACCGATTTATTACAATTGTAGAAGTTGACGGAGAAATTATCCGTTCTCATTTACCGGATCCGGGACGATTAAAAGAATTACTCTTTCCCGGTGCTGAATTACTATTACGGCCTGCGCCAAAAGAGTCGGATCGAAAAACCAAATATTCCACTGTTATGGTAAAACACGAAGGACAATTAATTTCTCTGGTTTCTGCTCTTCCAAATCGATTTGTTCTAGAATCCTTTCAGGGAGGCAGTTTACCCATGTTCAAAGATTTTCAGTTGGTTCGACCGGAAATATCCTATGGGAACCATCGGTTTGATTTTTTGTTGAAAGACTCAAATGAAAAACAATTCTTTTTGGAAGTAAAATCCGTTACATATGTGGAAAATGGATGTGCAAAATTCCCCGATGCAGTTACTGATAGAGGTACTCGCCACGCCAAAGCCTTAGCTGAATTAGTCAAGAAGGGTGAGGGGGCAGGGATTTTGTTTGTATGTCAACGGTCCGATGCAAATCGGTTTGAACCCATGTGGGACAGGGATCCAACATTTGCACACGCATTGTTAAATGCGAAGAACAGCGGTGTAAACGTATGGTGCATAACAACTGATGTAAGTGAAACAGAAATGACATATAAAACAGAAATATCAGTAAATTTGACACCTCCAAATGAACAGTAAATTATTCCTGTTATTATTCTGTACTTCCGTTATATCATGGAGGTGCGCAGCTTTTGCACCGCCCAGCGGTGGCAAGAAAGATACAATCCCTCCGGAACTATTATCTGCAAATCCACCCAGTGGGACTGTACGCCTGCTTGAACAAGTTGTTGAGTTGGCTTTTTCAGAATATATGGATGAAAAAAGTTTTGCTACCGGAATTCGAATTGCACCTGTTTTAGAAGATGATCCTGTTGTGAAATTCATGGGTAATCGTGTTCGAGTCTTTTTTCCGGATGGCATTAAAAATGATATGACAGTCGTATTAACATTGAGCAGGGCAATCAAGGATGAACATGGAGTCGAATTGGCCAAGCCGATTCAGTTGGCGTATAGTACCGGGGATGAAATTGATACAGGAATAATTAAAGGTAGAGTTTATTCATCTAACCCCGCAGCCGTTTATTTATTTAATGATAATGGCAGTGATACCCTGTTGTTATCAAAACCAAATTATATTTCCGAAACAGAAGATAATGGTTCATTTGAATTCAATTACCTTTCTCCAGATAAATATAAAATTCTGGCATTAGAACGTAGTGCTGCGGGATTGCAATTGGATCAAAAACGCATGACTTATGGAGTCCCTTATTTTAATAGTGTAAAATTAGACTCTATTTTTACAGGAATAAGAATACGCTCATTTAAGGAAAAAGAACCATTGAGATTATTACGAGGTGAATGGAAAGACTGGAACTGGGGACAGTTATATTTTAATGATGAAATCGTGGATAGTGTGACCATTGACGAACTACAAATTGGTAATCAAGACATGGAATGGTTTAACCATCCTGTTGATAAAAAAGCGATTGTTGTTACAATAACCAATACGATTCAAAATGAAAAAGAACGAATCAGCTTTAAACATATCTCTTTGAATCAAACCATTTTGGTTGAGTCATCTGCGGTTAATGTATCTATTCCAACTGAAGTTGATACAAATCATTTATCAGTAATCTCACCAGCCGCTAAAAAAACCATTTCTCCAGATCAATACGGTCCGCCGCTTGAATTGGTTTTTTCGCGTCCATTGACAGATTCTTTGTTAAATAATATTCATGTAGAATTAATGCTCGATGACACAAACAATGTTGCGTTTAAACAAACAATACAATCTCCTATGAAAATATCCATTTTCCCTAATGATGGTTGGAAACCTAAAAAAAAGTATCAAATGAAATTGTTCAAACATAAGTCATCAAATGAAAAGCATACATTTAAAGATTCGGTTACTATTATAAACATCGAAACTACTCGGCCTCAAGGATATGGAGGGTTTACCGGATTAATTGAAGGATATGAATCAGCTCAATTGATTACGGAAATATATAGTGTTGAAAAAGCAGAATGGAATTTTAATAGTGTTGTAAATTCGGAAGGTCGATTTGAATATAAACATATTCCAGAAAGCTCATATATTTTCCATGTTTTTGAAGATATGGATGATAATAAGACATTTTCCAATGGTAAAGCATACCCCTATCAACCCAGTGAATGGTTTTACGTACTACCGGATACAATCGAAGTCCGCGCAAATTGGGATATTGAATTTCAACCGTTCAATGTTGGGAAATAATTAATGTATTGTGTCGTAATGGCCGGTGGAAGCGGAACTCGTTTTTGGCCCATGAGCAGGCAGTCAAAACCAAAACAATTGTTAAAGATTATTGGCGATCAAACGATGCTGCAAATAACGGTTGACCGTCTGAGAAAGTGTAAAAAAACAGATGAGATTTATATTTCCACTCGGAAAGATTTATCAACTGTTATTAAAAAAGAAATAAAAGGTGTAAAACCAAAAAATATTATCGCTGAACCCAGTGGTAAAAATACAGCTCCGTGTATTGGTTTATCAGCTCTGCATATTTCTGAAGTGGATGGAGAAGCAGTTATGGGAATTTTTCCAGCCGATCATTTGATTGTTGGTCATCGAGCGTTTGAAAAGGCTCTGAATCATGCTGCCAAAACAGCGATTGAAAAAGATGCACTTGTTACAATTGGTATTCAGCCTACATTTCCTTCAACTGCGTACGGATATATTCAATTTGATCAAGATAGTCAGGTGGACAAACTGGATGCCTATCCTGTACGCACGTTTGCTGAAAAACCACATTTGAATACTGCTAAACGATTTTTGAAAAGTGAAGATTTTCTCTGGAATGCTGGTATTTTTATTTGGAAAGTGAACGTATTTCTTGATGAATTAGGACGTCATATGCCAGATTTGAGCAACCAATTGTTGAAGATTGGAAAGCGTATTAAAACCCGAAAGTCTTATACAGATATTTGGTCAGAGATTGTACCTGAATCAATTGATTATGGACTTTTAGAAAAGGCGAAAAATATTTATGTAGTTAAATCGGATTTTCGCTGGAATGACTTGGGGTCATGGAATGCTGTTTATGATGAATTGCCCAAGAGAAAAGACGGTAATTTGGTAAAAGGCGGAGGTGTGATAATCGATGGCAAAAATAATTAT
This sequence comes from Fidelibacterota bacterium, assembly GCA_014381755.1. GTDB lineage: Bacteria > Fidelibacterota > Marinisomatia > Marinisomatales > TCS55 > UBA2126. The sequence goes on from JACNLB010000055.1 coordinate 9,073, forward strand.
ATTCAAAATGATGGCCATTTTACAGCAGTAGTCGGTTTGGACAATGTGGTCGTGATATCCACGGATGATGCAACGTTGGTTGTCAATAAAGATAATGTAGAGGATGTCCGTAAAGCTGTAAAATTCTTAAATGACAAAGACCGCCAGGATTTATTATGAGTGTAAATCCTGATAATTTGATGAGCATGTTTGAAGAACTTGCAGAAAAAATGGACATAAATATTGTTCAAGATAAAGGCAATTTCACCGGTGGAAGTTGCACAATCAATGATGAACACTATATTGTGATTAATAAATCAAAACCCATCGAACAGCGATTAAAAGTATTGGCAAACGCTTTTAAGATCAAGAAATTGTCAGACACATTCATTTTACCTGCTTTGCGGCTTTATATTGACGAAGTAACAAATTGATATTAGACTAACAGAATCACTTGATTTACTTACATCAGGTCAGTACACTTAGACTCTTTATTATAAGGGAATGCGGATAAGATCATCAATGAAAAATTCTAAATCGAGGAAAAACTCATGAAACAATACGCAACTGCCGATATTCGAAACTTTGCTTTGGTTGGACATGGTGCCAGTGGAAAAACCTGTTTGAGTGAAGCCATGCTTTATTGCAGCAGACACATTAATCGCATGGGCACAATAGATGCCGGAAACACAGTTTCCGATTATCACCCGGGTGAACAAAACAGGCAAATATCTATCCATTCTACTCCCATGGTTACAGAATGGAATGATAAAAAATTTAATCTTATTGACACTCCGGGATATTCAGATTTTATTGGAGATGCATTAAGCTCATTAGCTGTGGTGGATATGGCTGCAGTTGTTGTAAGTGCAGTGAATGGAGTGGAAGTAGGAACAGAACAAGTTTGGGATCATGCCACCAGAAATGAAATTCCTAAAATTATTATAATCAATGGGTTGGATAGAGAGCACGTTAATTTTGATCAAGTCTTAAAGCAGTGCAAAGAACGTTTTGGCCACAATGTATTTCCCATGCAATTACCAGTCAATCCTGGCCCCGGATTCAATAAAGTGGTTGACGTTTTGCGGAGTGAACTTATCGAATATAATTCGGATGGTTCTGGAAAATTTACTGAATCTGAATTACCTGAAGATTTGCAACTGCAAGTAGATGAGTTGCATCAGAGTTTAATTGAATATGTTGCAGAATCCGATGATACACTCTTGGAGAAATTTTTTGAACAAGGGAATTTGAGCGAAGAAGAAATGCGTGATGGAATCCATGCTGCAGTTCAAAATCAGACATTCATACCACTGTTTTGCACATCTTCAACATCAAATATTGGTGTCGCACGTCTTATGGACTTTATATCTAAATACGGTTCTTCGCCTGTAGACAGGGCTCAGATTACTGCCTTGGATGCCATCAGCGGTGAAGAAAAAACCGTTGACCTAGCCGGCAGTGATCCAGTATTATTTGTTTATAAATCTATTTCTGAAGGGCATGTAGGTGAATTATCATTTTTCAGGGTGTACGCCGGGCGAGTCTCAACAGGTGTTGATCTATATAATACATCCAGAAGTCGAAGTGAACGGTTTGGCCAGCTATTTATTATGAATGGAAAAGATAGGAGCAATATTGGTGAATTAGCTGCAGGAGATCTAGGCGCTGTGGTGAAACTCAAAGATACACATAGCGGAAATACTCTTTGCGGATCTGGATTAAAAGTAAAATTGAAGGAAGTTGAATATCCAAAACCGAATATTCACGCGGCGATTGAAATTCATTCAAAGGGTGATGAGGAAAAAGTAGCTGTTGGCCTTTCAACTCTACATGAAGAAGATCCAACATTTATCTATAGAGTTGATTCTGAATTGAAACAGACAGTTATTTCGGGACAAGGGGAGCTGCACTTGCAAGTAATCCATGATCGCTTGAAACGGCGATTCAGTGTGGACATACATTTAACAGAACCGAAGATACCCTACAGAGAAACGATTCAGGGTAATGGACAATCAAAATACCGTCATAAAAAACAAAGTGGTGGCGCCGGGCAATTTGCGGAAGTTTGGATGCGCATTGAGCCTAAACAAAGAGGTGATGGTGTGGAATTCTCTAATTCACTTGTGGGTCAGAATGTGGATCGTGTTTTCGTTCCATCAGTTGAAAAAGGTGTTAATTTCGCCTGCACGGATGGTGTTTTAGCTGGGTATCGCGTCGTAGATCTTAAAGTAGATTTTTATGATGGGAAGCAGCATCCTGTTGATTCAAAAGATATTGCCTTTCAGATTGCCGGGCAACATGCGTTTCAGGAAGCCTTTATGCAGGCTCAACCCTGCTTGCTTGAGCCCATCATGAATATTGAAGTCAAGGTTCCGGAAGATCACATGGGAGATGTCATGGGTGATATCTCCGGCCGCCGCGGGAAAATAATAGGCATGGATTCTGAAGGATCATTACAGGTTATTAAAGCTCAAGTCCCTCAAGGACATCTATATAATTATTCCATAACCTTGCGTTCATTGACTGGTGGAAGAGCATTACATACTGAAGAATTCAGTCATTACGAGCAAATGCCAAGAGATATGGAGAACAAAGTTATTGCGAAATCGAAAAAAGATGATGAGTAGATTGAACATGGAACATGGAACATGGGAGATGGAACATGGAATATGGAACATGGAACATGGAATATGGAACATGGAATATGGAATATGGAATATGGGAGATGGAGCATAAGTTGTGAATGAAGAAACTAAAAAGTTGCTCAATAGAACATTTAATTTTGGAGTTGGCAATTTATTATTTTTGAATAATCTTCCAAATCAAGAAAAATTCAGAGTACCAAAATATCAGTTGGCAAAATCATCTACATCAATAGGTGCAAATTATGAAGAAGCTCAAGCAGGAGAGTCAAAAAAGGATTTCATCCATAAGATCGGTATTGTATTGAAAGAAACTAGAGAAAGTAATTATTGGTTAAGAGTCATTGAAGCTGTTTCCTTCGATGATAAAAATATTGACATAGTTACATTAAAAAATTTAATTAGTGAATCTGTTGAATTCAAAAAAATATTTACAACAATTAAAATCAATTCCCAGAAAAATGACTAACATTACTTCCATTTATATTGTTTCCATATTTCATCAACCATTTCACATATTCCATGGATAGACTTTGGGCACCATGGCGGATTGATTACATTCGTTCTTTAAAAGAAGATGGATGCATTTTTTGTGATAAACCTGAAAAAAATGATGATCGTGAAATGCTTATTTTGCACCGTGGTAAAAACGTATTTGTTATGATGAATTTATATCCTTATAATAATGGACATTTATTGATTGCTCCATATTCACATACAGATAATACAAATGATTTGACAACAAATGACCGTAGTGAAATAATGGAACTTGCGGATGCTGCAATGGAAATCATGAAAAAAACAATGAATGCTGAAGGATTTAATTTTGGTGCAAATATCGGCCGATCAGGCGGAGCGGGCATAGAAGAACATATCCATTATCACGTTGTTCCTCGCTGGCAGGGTGATACTAATTTCATGCCTGTTGTTGGTCATACAAAAGTGCAAGTGGACGGATTGCGAGAATCATACGATAACCTAAAACCCCATTTTGCTAAACTACATGAAGGAGATTGTTGAATATGCTGTCCTTTTCTCAAACATGGCTTCCCTACATTTATCTTTATGGTGTTGGTGGTGGTTTATTTATTGTCGGGATATGGTTAATATTGCGGCACAAGTCTCTGGATTTCCAACGTCGAAAACATCGCTACTGGTTTTTGATACTAATAGGCGGGTTCGCATGGTATGCCATGATTCATGCTGTAGTCATTTTGGCCGCACTTAAAGGATAGTTGCTATGACACAATCAGTAATAGGAACCGGATTAGATCAGATTATCATAATAGTATACTTTATTGTTATCTTGTTATTTGGCAGCTATTTTGGGAGATACGCCAAGACCACCAGTGACTTTTTCTTTGGAGGACGGCGATTTTCCTGGTGGCTTATTACAATTTCCATCGTTGCCACAGGAATAGGGTCGCACAGTTTTATTAAATATTCATCTAAGGCATATCAATATGGATTTTCATCCACCATGACTTACATGAATGATTGGTTCTTTGTCCCGTTTTTCCTTTTTGGCTGGTTACCAATTATTATTTATTCGAGAGTACGTTCCATTCCGGAATATTTTGAACGTCGTTTTAATCCTACAGCCAGATTATTGGCAACGATTATGATTTTGTTATACATGATTGGCTACATCGCTATTGGGTTATTAACTCTGGCTACTGCATTGTATCAAATTGTGGGTTTACCTCTAATGGGAACGGTGATAGTCATCGCTGTATTAACAGCCGTATACATGCACTTTGGCGGTCAGACTTCCGTTATTTTTACCGATCTCTTACAGGGAATTATATTACTTTTTGCCGGATTATTTCTTTTTGCCCTGGGTTTACAATATTTAGGCGGGTTTGATGTTTTCTGGAATGCTCTCACCCCCGAAGCAAAATTACCATTGGCCCCTTTCAATTATCCACCTGATTTTAATTTTGTAGGTATTTTTTGGCAGGATGGAATAGCCGGGTCAATTGGATTTCTATTTTTGAACCAGGGACTGATCATGCGGTTTATGGCTTGCAAAAGCGTACAGGAAGGACGCAAAGCAGCTACTATTAATATTCTGATTGTTTTGCCTATTTCTGCCATTGTTGTGTCCAATGCCGGTTGGATTGGCAGAGCAATAGTTAGCGTATTCCCAGGTCAGATTGATCCCAACATAAATCCGAACGATGTCTTTGTGATTGTAACAAATTTGATAGCCAAACCAGGTGTATTTGGTTTCATTATTGCTGCTTTGAGTGCGGCCTTAATGTCTACAGTCGATACGTTAGTGAATGCATCAGCAAATGTATTTGTAAATGATCTCTATAGACCCTTCACAAAGAAAAAACATAGTGATAAACACTTTTTAGAAGTGGCCAGATGGACGTCTGTTGCGGTAACTGCATTGGGTGTTATTCTGGTTCCAATTTTTAATTCATTTGCCACGATATACGAAGCTCATGCTTGGTTTCATTCTACATTTACACCACCGCTTATTGTTGCTGTGTTCTTAGGGATTTTCTGGAAACGTTTCACTTCTGCGGCTGTGATAGCAACATTTACCGTGGGTGCGGGACTGATGATATTAGGGCAGGTTTTCCCCCAGTTGATTTCTCCTTTTGCCCATGGGATTGAAATGCAGGCAGGGAGGTCCTACATTTATATTGGTGCACTGTATAATATAATAGTTTGCGCTTTCGTTGGAATAACCGTCAGTTTTATGACTAAACCAAAGTCACCGGAGGAAATTAAAGGGCTATCCATTTTTGATTTAACCCATGCCCGGGAATATTTTAAGGGTAGTAAACCAAATGACAGGGAGGGTGAAAAAGCCTATGTGCAGTTTAAGATAGTTGAAAATCAAGAAGATATAATCCGTTTTTCGAAAAATGACATGGAACTCATGGCTGCCGACCCTGATGATTTAGTTTACATAATGGACAAACGTAAATGGCTTGGAGGACTGAAATCGATTCATTCTGTTTATGGGGAGCCTCATGATGAAGACGGTGTGGTTTATATAACAGAGAATCAGAAGAAAAGCGGTATGTTTGTTGAGGATCGGATTTTAGAAGCAGATAAAGAAATGTAACTTTGAGAGAAGCTAAAAGTGCAATAAATTCGCCAGCTTTTTTTAACGAATAAAATATCAATCCGGAGTAGTTTCCCAACACCGCTAATGCGGCGTACGGGACAGGCAGTTTCCAACTTCGCAGGTTTTTGAAAAATTAAAAATATAATCCGGAGTAGCTCAGTTGGTAGAGCAGGTGACTGTTAATCACTTTGTCGGGGGTTCGAGTCCCTCCTCCGGAGCCACGTGATAAACGGACATGTAAAAACCATGTCCGTTTATTGTTTATATTCGCTAAACCCGCAGGTGAACAGTCAGTTTGCTATCTGTCGTAATATTTAAAGATACAGCGATGTGTCTCCCAAAATAATCGCATTTTACATGATACCGTAACGCAAGAGGTAACCATGAAACACCAGGGGTTTCATCACTTGCCCTTGCGATACCCTGTTTAGAACTCTCTTTTTCTCTGTTCGCTAAAACACGTTGGTTAACACGAATTTAGGGTGTTAAATATGTGTAACTTCAATATTATATAAAGATACGGTGATTTTAGGGTCAATTTTGACTGTTAACCCACGTGTCGGCTTTTTACCCATCTCGCCACCTCCCCTTGCGTTACCAACTTGTGTAAAAAAAGGGACAGTAAAACCACCGTCCCTTCTTTTTGTTCTTTTTCTTGATCTTTCTTTTATTCGAGAGTGGCAACATGATCCAGGGTTATGAGTTCAGATATAGATTGAGGATAAGGCGCTCTGTAAACACGAATGTCTTCCCATTCCCTTTTTGAAACCACATAAATGTCCTTGGTAAGCGGATCCACCATCAATGTTTCCGAATCCCGGTTTCCATCGGGATATTGATAGGTAATGGTTTCCACACCCGTGAGTGTGGTTTCAACCGGTTCCTGGTCAGCATCCACATCCGGTTCGGGAATGCGGTATATGTATTTCTCATCGTACTGGGAATAATTATCCCCGATTTCGCCGATGTAAATATAAGACTCCCCCTCACCAGGGCCGGGACCGATGGCGATGTCCTCCCAATCGCGGGCATTAACACCATCAATGGTGTAAATACCCAAGTGTTCACCACGGAGGTTTAAGGCATAAATAACATTATCATCACCGGAATCGTTATGGCTCCACAATACATTCTCGTTTTTCTGGCTGGCAGCCAGGCCGGAGGCTTCGTTGAGCCATTCGTATTGGAGTTCACCCAGATTCACACCGTTAGCAAAATCCGGTGACTCTTGTGCAAACATGCCAGGAATAACCAACCAGGAAGCAATTATTAATATTTTTTGTATTTTTCTCATTATTGACTCCATTTCTGAATTATAGTCCCGGACAGATAGCACACACTATCGGTGGTGTATCATCAGGAACAATAACATTTGAATCCATGGTTCCGTTTAGTTCCTGCCCGAATGCCCGGAATTCATCCCAGGTAAAGTATTCTTCATCGCCGATTTCACAAAATTGGAACTTTTCGGGAATCCCATTATGGTGATAGGAATTATAGTCAAATACATTATTTGCTTCAGAACTGCAACCCCAGTCCGATGTACCATCACCATCTGAATCCTCATCATTCGATCCATCTACAATTCCTGATCCTCCATACAATCCTAAATATGTTATTTCATTATGATGAAAATAGTTATTTTGGGAATAAAATGGTCCATAGGGAGGATCAGGCCTGTCATCATGAATAATGGAAATTCCGTTGCCGGGATATTCGTGTGAAGCAACGATAATGGTATTATTGTAAATTTCTCCGTCACTACTATTATAAATCAAAATTTGTGATCCAAACAACCAAATATCATTATTAATTCCATTATACCGTACATCATTGTTGCGAATAATTACGTTGTAGCTTACTTCATGTTCAATCCCATTATGTTCATTCCACCATACCCAGTTTCCTTCATACAGGGTGTTTGTATTATCTATATCTGTCCACAGTCCATGCCCAAGATTATGATGGACATAGTTCCCAATGACTTGCAGATTATCTGAAAGATAAAATTTGGTTCCTGCCCCGCCCCAACCAGGGTAGACTCGGGTGTAATTGTTATAAGAAATTTCATTGGATTCTATGAGGATATTGGCTCCGCCGCCGGCATTCACACCTACATGTCCATTATGATGTAAATAATTTCCTCTCACGATGGATTCACCTCCCACCACAATTCCGGCGCCATGATTCAACCGGATTTCACACCCCTCAATTATCCAGTTGGTTGCTTCACCACCGACTCCCAATGTTCCCCAATCTGTTTGGGAAGCATATTTTTCAACAATCAAATTTTTTATGGTTATATTATTTCCACTGCTAATGAAAGCCCAAGTTGTTACACTGGTCTCCACCGTATGGCCTTCCGGATCATCAGCAAAATAAATACGGTCCGCATCATAATCAAAAAAGTACTTTCCCTGTTCCACAGCATCCAAACTGGTTACATGACGAAGGGGGACATCATCAAAAAATAGATCTTCCGGTCGGTCACATCTTTCCCATCCTTCAGGACAAACACCCGGGTCTCCATGGGTTTGTCCTTCCTGTGTCTGGTCTGGTGCATAATACAATCCGCCTTCCTGTTCAAACTCAGTTAATACTCTGGAACCATTGAGAATCGCACCGTCTTCCCCAATGAAGGTATTTCCGTCCTTGGGCCAGATCTCCTGCATGCGATGGACTCCGGATTTCAGGATGTATGTGGAACCGGCAGGATTGGCATCTACGATTGCTTGGATATCATCACCGGGGTTGATCTCAATACCCTGGGATGTGTCTTCCTTTTCATCCTCATCTTTTTCGAAAAGGGTACAGGACAGGATGATCAAAAAAAGCGGTAAAATGGTTAGTAATTTCTTCATGGTGTTTTCTCCTTTTTTATAGCATTTAAGTAAAGTTAGTCATAAGCCCGGACAAATGGCACACACTTTTGGCGGCGTATCATCCGGAGGAACAACATTTGAATCCATCGTTCCATTTAGTTCCTGCCCTTCTGCTCTAAACTGTTCCCAGGTCAAATACCAGGTTTCACAAAATTCAAACTTTTCAGGAAAACCATTGTGGTGATAGGAATTATAGTCAAATAGATTATTTGCTTCATCTGCCCGACATCCCCAATCCGGTGCACCATCACTGTCTCCGTCATAGTAGTATTCTGTTCCCACTTCTCCATCATCTACAATTCCGCTCATGCCATACAATCCTAAATGGGTGATTTCATTATGGTGAATGTAATTATTTCCCCCAAAAAAGTCGCCAAACGTGTCACTCGGTCTATTGTAATTCATGATCCCAATGCCATTCCCACCATCTTCATGAATATAAATTGTATTGTTATAAACTACTTGTGCCTTCCAAAAACTAAATCCTTATCAAAATTTAGGATAATTAAGAATTAAATTGCTACGAGTCAATATGGAGATTGTTTCAATATAATGGGATGATTATGTTGATAATAATTGGGTTTTATATTCAACATAAGGTTATATTATTTCTGCGGGAAATCTAATATAAAGATAACTATTGCAGATATAATGTATTATATGTTATATTCGATCTGCAGATAACAATACAATATGTTAAATAATGCAGACTAAACATAATAAACCAAGCAATAGTCTTGCGGGATTAAGTACGTATGAACGCAAGATTATAAGCTCAATTAATCTTTCAAATAAGACTATTGTTCAATCAAGCGATATCGTTGAACGGTTTGAGATTTCATCACAAAAAGCGAATATCATTTTAAGCCGATTATGTAAAAAAGGATGGCTACAAAGGATAAAACGCGGTAGCTACATATTAATACCGCTCGAATCCAATTCCACTCAACCACTACCGGAAGAAAACTGGTCAATGGCTTCAGAATTATTTTCTCCGTGCTATTTATCAGGATGGACGGCTGCTGAATATTGGGATTTAACTGAACAAATCTTTAATACCATTGTTGTTTTTACAGCATCTCCACAAAGAAAATCTGAACACACTGTTGCCGGAATTCGATATAGAACAAATCAGATTAATAGTAAAAACATTTTTGGAACTAAAAAGTTGTGGATTAACAATAAGCAGGTTTTAATTGCCGATATTCATAAAACGTTGGTTGATGTCTTGATGTACCCGAGTAAGGGAGGTGGAGGCGAACATGTCATTAAAATCGCCAAAAACTATTGGAAGAATAAAGATGCAGATCCGGATAAATTATTAGAGTATTCTTTACGAATTAATAAAGGTGTTCTTTTTAAAAGATTAGGTTACACCGCTGAAATTTTCGGTTCTGTATCAAACGATTGGTTGGACGATCTACGATCAAGAATTTCACAGGGTATCAGTAAATTTGACCCAACGAGCCCTGATAAAGGGAAAATACTGACACGGTGGCACTTAAGATTTAATGCTCCCCAGATAAATGTATGATTACTAAACAAGAAATATTAACAGTCGCCAAAGAACAGGATTTACTTCCCACAACGATTGAAAAAGATTATGCTATTGGATTGTTGCTTGCGAAAGTTTCTGAAAATAAAAATATTAAACAATGGGTATTTAAAGGTGGAACCTGTCTGAAGAAATGCTACTTTAATACGTATAGATTTTCAGAGGATCTTGATTTTACTTTGTTACCCGGAGCATCATACAATAAAGAAAAAATAGAAACAGACCTTCGAGAGATAGCAGAATTGGCTTCTGAAAAATCAGGCGTAAATTTTTTCCCTGAAAATGTAAAAGTGGAAGGATACGAGAATAAGAGAGGAAAAATATCGTTTCAATGTAGAGTTGTTTACCATGGTCCATTGTCATTGCCGCAAAGATCCTTTCAACGAATAAAATTTGACCTGACAAATGACGAAGTTGTTGTGGATACACCTATATTGAAAAAAGTGAATCATCCTTATACTGATTTTCAAAACGTGCCCAGCGATGTTTTGTGCTATTCCATAAATGATATATTGGCGGAAAAAACGCGAGCAATGGTTGAAAGAAATACCAGGGCTAGAGATTTGTATGATATTATTCATATCAATAGAAGTTTCAGGGAATTTATTAATGTTAACAAAGCTCGAGCATCTCTAATCAAGAAATTTGAGTACAAGAGTTTACCGACTCCAACAGTAGAATTAATTTTATCAGCTGTTGATAAGGACCTTTTAGCTACAGAGTGGAAAAATCAATTGGGTCATCAACTCCCAATTTTGCCACCTGTAGAAAGTTTCATAGATGAGCTCCACGAGGCACTAGTTTGGTGGATGGAACCACAAGTAAAACTAACATCACTACCTGTAATTGAAGATCAGATTGTTGCAGAAGAAATCCCCATGCCACACTACATTACACCAAGATCATTTCAATCAATTGGATTTGGAGAATCGATTGCAGGCCAAATTTCTGGTGTAATGAATAAAATTCAGTATGCGGCTCGAAATAATCTATTGGTGAAAATTACATACCATGGAGTACAAAGAATTGTAGAGCCCTATTCCGTTAGAAAAGCAAAAACAGGCAATGTATTATTATATGGTTTTGAAAGCTTTAGAAACAATGTTGCAACAGATAAAATAAAAGCGTTTAAAATAAATGAAATTCAGAATCCATCTATTACAGAACAAAGTTTTACACCACGATATAAAATCGAATTGTAGGTTTAAATAAAAAGTTTTTTATACTAAAGACCAAACACTGTTAACCAATACCACATTTTCCAAACCAAAAGAAGAATCGGGCTTTGGTTAACAAGGAGAGTATCAATTCTTTGCTAAATCACATATTCTACATACCCGCAGGTTAACATGAATTAAGCCAAAATTTTCAACAACTGGGTAACGACGTTACCAATTGATGAAGGATAATGGATGATTTTGTCTACAAATTCTCTGTTTTTTGTAATAGACTGGGTAACGTAAGGGGAGCATAGATAAGCCCCATCGAAAGATGGGGTTTTTTACTTTTATACTGGAGGTGCGAAGAAGTCGCAGCGAAGCGAAGATCCCGATAGCATTGTGCCTTCCAAAAACTAAATCCATATCAAAGTTTAGGATAAATGGGTTCTAAATTGCATTAATTATTAGAATTATTAAGGCAAGAAACAACAGTTGGGGATTTAAAAGATGGAAGAAATAATTGAGAAATACACAAAGACTCCTGATGGATGAATCAAA
>JACNLB010000071.1:0-50897 GCA_014381755.1 Fidelibacterota bacterium
GTCAACTCCATCCAAAAAACATTCCGTACGTCGGAGGTCATTTCTAAAGTATTAGCCAATCGAAAAATCCAGAAATTGGATTCCGCCAACCGTTTTTTTAATCCAAGTTTGGATATGCTTCACGATCCATTTCTTATGCAGGATATGGATAAAGCAGTCGAGCGTGTATTAAAAAATATTAAATCAGGCAAACCGATTATGGTGTTTGGTGATTATGACGTGGATGGTACAACCGGAGCCGCCTCTCTTTATTCTGCGTTCCAGAAATTTGGTGCGGACGTAACCTATTATATCCCCCATCGTGAAGAGGAAGGATATGGATTATCCTATCAGGGAATCGAGGTTGCACAGGACAATGGTATCGATCTTATTATCACTTGCGACTGTGGTATCAACGCCTTTGCACAAGTTGATTTTGCCAATGAAAAAAATGTGGATATTATTATCACAGACCATCATACTACAGATATAAAACTCCCCCAAGCATACGCAGTTTTGAATCCGAAAAGAAATGATTGCCAATATCCATTTAAGGGACTTTGCGGCGGCGGAGTTGCGTTCAAGTTGATCACGGCACTTGGCATGGAATTAAATATTCCTCTGTCTGAATATGACGAAATTCTTCCACTTATTACACTGGGGACAGCTGCAGACATAGTACCCATAAAAGATGAAAACAGGGCCATCGTCCATTATGGATTAAACATGTTGGAGAACGTTAAAAAACCTGGTTTAAAAACACTGCTGGAACTGGCCGGGTTAAACGGGAAAATGTCTGTGGGCCAATTGGTGTTTAGCGTTGCGCCAAAAATCAATGCCGCCGGTCGGTTAGGCGATGCAAATCGGGCAGTCGAATTACTCGTAACAGACGATGTGGATCGGGCACGGGTATTAGCAAAAGAGTTGGATGATGAAAACAAACGCCGTCAATTGATTCAACAGGCTGTGGTAGACGAGGCATTATATAAAGTAAACGCTGAAGCGGATTTGAAAAATGAATATGCTTTGGTTTTAGCCAATGAAGGTTGGCATCAGGGTGTTGTTGGTATTGTTGCCTCAAAAATTAAAGAGGAGTTCAATCGTCCCACCGTAATCATTGCCTTGGAAAATGGAACGGGGAAAGGGTCCGCCAGAAGCATTGCAGGATTTGATTTGTACAAAGCACTCTCCGAGTGCAAGGATCACTTGGATGGCTATGGTGGCCACCCAATGGCAGCGGGGTTGACTGTTTCAACCGACAAGTTAAGCCAGTTTAAAAAATCATTTATCGATGTTGCTAATGAACAATTAACGGAAGAAAATTTGCACGCAACATTGACTCTCGATTGTGAAATGACATTGCAGGATATTAAACCCCGCTTTATGGAATTTTTGGATAAATTAAGCCCCTATGGTCCGGGGAATATGCGTCCGAAGTTTGCAATTAGAAATGTAGAAATTTCCGGTGTTCCTAAAGTAATCGGTAAAACAGGTGAACACTTAAGGTTCAAAATAAAACAAGGTTTAAAAACCATGGCGGCGATTGGTTTTGGATTATCCGGCAAATACGAGATGTTAATCACAGGCCAACTAGTCGATATTGCCTGTGTTGTGGAAACAAATGAGTGGCAAGGAAATACAACAATTCAACTAAATGTAAGAGATATAAAAAAGGCTCATCACTATAATGTACACCCAAATGATAAAAGTAATTAAATTCAGAAGGAGGAAGGAACGCATTGATAACTGGTATAATATATCTTGCGTTAAATGTGAAGAATCAGCTAAAACACTTACTCTGGATTTTTTATGATAGTACAGCTAGAACACTTACCCCATCCTTTAGGGTGGGGGTAAAAGTACAACCCCAACCTGGGCTTTAGCCCAAAGAAAGGTATTATAATGGCTTTTGTAAAAATCTGGATACATTTTGTTTGGACAACAAAGAAAAGAAAACCATTCATGACAAAAAATGCAAAGAGACAGATGATTAAGCATATCAAAGAAAATGCGATTGAAAAAGACATTTATATTGATTCTATCGATGGAGGAAAAGAGCATTTACATGTTTTGATTTCACTCGGTTCAAAACAAACAGTCTCTGAAATTGCACAACTATTAAAAGGAGAATCATCTTTTTGGTTTAACTCTGAAAATTTGATAAAAAAGAAATTTGGATGGCAAGATGAATATTTTGCAGTTTCAGTGAGTCAGTCTGTAATACCAAGAGTAAGAAAATATATTCGTAATCAGGAAGAACATCATAAAAGAAAATCTTTTACAGAAGAGTATGAAGAATTTATGAGGAAATATGGGTTTCATGAAAAATAGGGCTAAAGCCCCAGCTCTTTTTCACCTGAATACCCCCCATCCTAAAGGATGGGGTAAGTGAAAAAAGCTTATCAGTTTGTTCTCCACTTATACGGTGAAATAATGCGGAGCATTGAAATCAAAGATTTTGTTTCTTGGAGATGGGAGATAGGTGGATATGTACAGAACAAAGGTTGTTTAAAATGACAGTCTATATTTAGGTGTAATATTGTGACAAACCATAAAAAAGAGCTAACACATGATTAAAACTGCTATAACAGGAATGGGCTTTCACGTACCGGAACAGGTTGTAACCAATGCAGATCTTGAAGAAATGATGAATACAAGCGATGAATGGATTCGCTCCCGCAGCGGCATACATGAACGGCGTTGGGTTAAAGATGGAGAAGGCGCATCAGATTTATCCATAATTGCCAGTGAATCAGCCATGGAAAATGCCGGTGTAAAATCGAGTGATATTGATATGGTTATTGCTGCTACCGTTTCTTCCGACTATTATTTCCCCGGCCTTGCCGTCCAACTGCAAGAAAAGATGGGCATGGATACCATTGGAGCATTTGATATGCGCGTTGGGTGTTCCGCTTTTATTTATGGACTTTCTGTTGCAGATCAATTCATCAAAGCCGGTCAATGCAAAACAATCCTGTTAGTAGGCACAGATGTTTTATCATCTATCTTGGAAAAAAATCCCGAAGGCAGGGATGTAGGCGTTCTTTTTGGGGATGGTGCCGGCGCGGTTATTTTACAGCCGTCTAAAAATGATAGCGGTGTGTTGTCAACCCACATGCATTCCGATGGAAAATATATGAAAGAATTATGGGTGGAATTACCCGGATCAAAATTTAATGAACGCGGGTTGACAGATGAATTGATGGATCAAAAACGCCATCGCCTTTTTATGAATGGACGTGAAGTTTTCAGACATGCCGTACGGCGATTTCCTGAAGTGATACAGGAAGCGTTGGATGCAAATAATTTCACATTAAATGATATCGCCCAGATTATTCCTCATCAAGCAAACCGCAGGATAACAGAAGCTGTTGCCAAGCGCATGGGTGTGGGAACAGATTTAATATACAGCAATATTCACCGCTATGGAAACACGACAGCAGCTACGATTCCCATTGCTATGTGTGAAGCATTCAAGGAAGGAAAATTTTCATCAGGGGATCACATAATATTGGCAGCTTTTGGTTCAGGGTTTACCTGGGCTTCTGCAGCTATAAAATGGTAAAAGATTGAATGGATAATTTATTTTTTAACGAAGAACATTTCATGCTGATTGATATGGTACGTGATTTTGCCAAAACAGAAATTGCACCTATTGCTCAAGACATGGATAATAATGGAAAAATTCCAAAAGAGATCATTTCTCAAATGGCAGATTTAGGACTGATGGGAATTCCCGTACCTGAAAAATACGGCGGAGCCGGGATGGATACTGTGGCCTACGCCGCAGCAGTTATGGAACTGGCAAAAGTAGATGCATCAGTTGCTATTACCATGGCTGCTCATACATCTTTAGGTTCAATGCCTATCGCCATTGCCGGTACAGAAGAACAAAAACAAAAATATTTGCCTAATTTGGCTTCAGGAAAAATAATAGGTGCTTTTGGCCTAACTGAGCCGGGAGCAGGCAGCGATGCCGGTTCAACAAAAACAACGGCAGAACTGGATGGCGATGAATATGTTGTTAATGGTGGAAAAATATTTATTACAAATTCAAGTTTAGCCGGTATCCTTACATTGACAACGAACATAATTGAAAATGGTGAAAATAAAGGTATTGGCGCACTCATAGTTGAAACGGATAATCCCGGGTTGAAAATTGGCCCCAAGGAAAAGAAAATGGGTTGGCGAGCCAGCGATACCCGACAATTGTTTTTTGAAAATATGCGTGTTCCAAAAGAAAACGTTTTAGGTCAACCGACGGATGGGTTTAAAACATTCTTGAAAACGCTCATAGGTGGTCGGATTTCTGTCTCAGCATTATCCTGTGGTACGGCAGAAGGCGCATTTCAAAAAGCACTCCAATATTCAACTGAACGGAATGCATTTGGCAAGGAAATCAACAAATTTCAAGCGGTGGGCTTTAAATTAGCTGACATGGCAACAGATATTGAAGCAGCAAAATTGCTGACTTTTCACGCTGCCTGGATGAAAGACCAAGGCAAAGATGTACTGAAACAAGCAGCTCAGGCAAAACTATTTGCCAGCGAAGCAGCCATGCGAATTACAACGGAAGCCATACAGATCCTCGGCGGTTATGGATATGTAAAAGAATATGATGTTGAACGCTTTTTCCGGGACGCAAAAGTACTGGAAATTGGGGAAGGCACCAGTGAAGTGCAACGCATGATCATTTCCAAGGAATTAGTAAAAACATTTAATAAAGCAACATGATAACATCAAAGCAAATCCAAGACACCATTACGTCCGGCAAAGAATTATTACTAAAAAATGCAATACAAATAGGCATACTCATTGTTCTGGTTATTATTGTATCATTGTTTTTTCGCCAAGGAAGAGGCCTCCAATATAGTTATCAAGTGGATGATATTGCCCGTGATCCGGTTATTGCTCCTTTCAATTTCCCCATCCTGAAAACAGAAGAGAAACTGGAAGCTGATTTGGATGAAGCGCTCCGTTCTGAACCCTATCTTTTTCAACGTAACCAGGATGCAGTACGTGAACAAACGAATGCTTTGAATGAATATTTCCTTTTGGCTGGAGAGATTCGATCAGCTACGGAACAATTGGAAAAAACAAAAGAACTTCTCTATCGCTATCGCCACGATGAAAAATATGAAGAAGTACGCTCATTGTATCGGGCCGATAGTACAACTCTGATCGTTCTTCAAGATCAATATCAGCAGGATTATCCGGCTCTCATGGCTGAAAATGAACGCTTTTCAATTTTAAATCCCCAAGATCCTTTCGAGTCAAATCAAGCGTTGGACCAGTTCTACGGGGATTTATTGCAGATATGTAAAAACAGGTGGGCAGAGGGAATTATAGATATTGATGCAACCGCAATCATAAGTGACGAAGTATCCATTGATCAGGGCGATATACCTATTTTACTAAAACCGGGGGAATTGAGCGATCTCAATATTGCCTGGACACGTTCCAAAAAAGAGATTAATTCACTCTACAGCGATGAGACGGACATTCGTCGGGAATTAGGGTATATTATTCTTGTAGAATTCATGAAGCCCAATATTATTTATGGGAAGGACATAACAGAACGCCGCCAAAATACTCGATTAGATCGCGTTCCACGAAATCAGGGAATTATGCTGAAAGATGAAATGATCATTGATGCAAACCAGCGCATTACACCAGACATTTATCAAAAGCTGTCATCACTGGCGATTGCAATAAGTAAAGTGGAAAAACGCGAAAAAGGATGGGATAAGGTTATATCATACCTTGGACGATTAATGGTTGTAGCTGTGGTTATTTCATTTTTCTTTACATTTTTACTTACCTACCGCAGTCACATTTTTAGCGAATGGAAACTGGTTCTGCTCATTGCAGTGATTTTTGCCATTATGATTGGATTGACAGATCTGTTTGTATTCCGATTTGAGTTTTCAGAATATCTGATTCCCATCAGCGTTGCAGCCATGCTCCTTACAATTCTCTTTGATGCCAGGATCGGATTTATGGGTACAGTGTCCATAACATTATTAAGCGGTATTTTAATCGGTAATAATCTGGAATTCATTGTAACGATCATTTTCATCTCATCTGTCGCCATGTATATGGTGCGGCGTTTAAGAACACGAAGCCAGTTTTTGACAACAATTCTGGCCATGATGGTTGCGAGTTTATTGGTCGTCATTGCCCACGGTCTTTATAAAGGGCATGCATGGCAGGATATGCAAATTGACTTGATTTATCTTATGGTCACCAGTCTGCTCACGCCGATTATCACTTATGGCTTAATCGGGATAGTTGAAGTATCGTTTGGCCTTACAACTGATTTGACATTATTAGAACTATTGGATTTCAACCATCCCTTGTTGAAGCGTATGCAGCGTGATGCCAACGGCACATTCAATCATAGTATCGTGGTAGGAAACCTGGCTGAAGCCAGCGCCGATGCTATTGAAGCTCGAGCCCTTTTATGCAGAGTGGGTGCCTATTATCACGATATTGGCAAAATGGTCCGCCCGGAATATTTTATAGAAAATCAATACAGCGGTGAAAACAAACACGATGGTCTTACAGAATCCATGAGTGCCAAGATTATCCGAAATCATGTGAGCGAAGGTTTAAAACTTGCATCTGAATATAGTGTCCCAAAGATCGTCAGCGATTTTATCCCCATGCATCATGGTACAACTCGCGTTGAATATTTCTATCGTAAAGCATTGGAAAAAGCCGATGGAGAAACGATTGACGAAAATGCATTTCGATATCCCGGGCCGAAACCCGATTCAAAGGAAACCGGTATTCTTATGCTCTGCGAAGCGATTGAAGCAGCCGTCCGTTCCATTAAAAATCCTGATATTTTCAAAGTGGAAGACATGATTGATAAAATTATTAAAAAACGCCTTGAAGAAGGAGAATTGGATGAATGTCCATTAACTATCGACGACTTGCGCAGGATAAAAGGGACTGTTGATGGACAAACGGGAATGCTGCCGGTTTTGAGGGGGATTTATCATATTCGTATTGAATATCCTGAAGAGCAGACTGAAACAGTAGCTGAAGCTTAATGTCAATTTCAGTTGAAGTTGACCCCGCTTACAGCGGGTTGAATCAAACCCATATCCAAAATATTATAAATACCGTTTTTGAAAAAGAAGGATATGTTGCAGATAATATAGCAGTTGTTTTTGGAAACGATGAATTACTCACCGATCTGAAAAAAGAGTTTTTCAACAAAGATCAGCTCACAGATGTTATAGCTTTTCGCTTGAATGATTATGATGAAAAAACAGTTGAAGGTGAAATTTATATCAGCATCCCCCGTGCCCGGGAAAATGCAAATTCATATAACGAACCCTTCGCAAAAGAAATAGGCAGATTGATTATTCACGGTAGTTTGCATTTATTGAATTTTGATGATGAAACAGAAGATGATAAAGAAGTAATGACAATGAAAGAAGATGAATTTTTAAACCAATGCAACTGGCAGGATTTATTAACTTGTATTATTCATGAGCAAAGTACTAAATAGTGCAAATACAGTTATAATAATGGAAAGAGAAATCATCGCATTAAATAAATATGTAAAACGTAAATATGTAATTGGACAATCTTACGTTTTACATAATTACCCCGACACTTCGTGTGCGAGGCGGGCTGTTTTATCGTCCATAGTCAATCAAGCATTATCATGATTACTGTGCATAATTACAAAGCGGATTCACCCTATGGAATAAATTGCATGGAATACATTACTCATAATAAATACCGTATTCCACAGGGTGAATTAGTCAGGTTAAAAAGTCAGGGTTAAAAATTTAATTTAAAATCAGAAATACAAAATTATTTTTACAAGAAATGAATACAAATTTTAAAAATATACAATATGTAACACCAACCTGCCTACCCGTTGATAAGCAGGCGAGATCCCTCCTCATCGAGGAGGGGAATTTCGATTCTTTATTTACAACGAACACATTATTAGGAGTGGTGGTAAAAAGAAATATTATCTATTTATATAAACAAATTGGATACAAAAATGACTGATCGTGTTAATAATAAATTTGAAGAACTGATTTCTATTGTTAAGCGCTTAAAAGCACCGGATGGTTGTCCCTGGGATCGAGATCAGACTAATGCATCTTTACTGCCCTTTTTTTTAGAGGAAGTATATGAAGTGATAGAAAGTGTGGATAATGAGAATTGGTCTGAATTGAAGGAAGAACTTGGAGATATTTTACTCCATGTCATTTTTCAAGCAGTGCTTGCAGAGGAAAATGGTCATTTCAGTCTTGAAGATTCATTGGTCAATATCAATGAAAAATTAGTACGCAGACATCCACACGTTTTTGGAGACGCCAAAGCAGATGAGGCCTTTCATGCCAAACAGAATTGGGAAACAGAAAAGCATAAAGAGAAAAATCGACAATCACGTTTAGATGGCGTCCCCAAAACATTGCCCGCATTGATCCGAGCCCAACGCCTCCAGCAAAAAGCCAGTTATGCCGGATTTGACTGGGATGAAGTGGAGCAAGTCTGGGATAAAATTCATGAAGAAATTCTGGAGCTGAAAGAAGCGCAATCCGAAAGCACCAAAGAGCATATTACCGAAGAAATTGGCGATGTATTGTTCTCTGTTGTGAATCTGGCGCGCTTTTTGGATATCCCGGCGGAAGATGCTTTACGGAAAACCAATCAAAAATTCACGGACCGTTTTTCTCAAGTTGAAGATGAATTAAAAAAGAGGGGAAAAACAGTGGAAGAATCTAATTTGACGGAAATGGACGAAATCTGGAATTCAGTGAAAAATATAAAAAATAATGAAGGGAAATAATAAGTTGTTGCGTATTGCGCAACGCGGTTATATTTTAACGTGATCCTGTCTTTTAAACATAAAGGATTAAAAAGATATTATGATACAGGATCAAAAGCAGGAATTCAAGCAAAACACGAAAAAAGATTAAGATTAATGCTTTCTGCCTTGGATACAGCTACAAAAATTGATGATATGGATATCCCAGGTTTTAAACTTCATCCGTTGAAAGGAAGTCGAAACAAATTATGGTCCATATCTGTCAGTGGAAATTGGCGGCTCACCTTCAATTTCGAAGATGGGAATGCCTACATCGTTAACTATGAGGACTATCATTAATGAGTATGTATAATCCACCCCACCCCGGAGAGTTTATCAGGGAAATATATATTGAACCTTACGGTTTAAGCATCAGATCAATTGCATCAAATATGAATGTAGCACCGTCTACTTTGACTCGTTTATTAAATGGGGTCAGCAATGTATCCCCAGAGATGGCATTGCGCTTGTCTAGGGTTTTTGGCCGCAGCCCCGAAAGCTGGCTTGCCATGCAGGATCATTATTCATTATGGTTTGCAAAGAAAAAAATAAATATAAAAGACCTGAAAAAAATAGAACTTGAATCTGTTTAACAATATAGCAAACCGTTTTGTGTAAGTGGAAGAAATGGACGAGATTTGGGAAAAGTCGAAGGAAAGATCTTAAAATAAATCCCCGTTCAAATATTTCAAACCCGTATCCACTGCGACCGTAACCACTGTTTTTCCTTTTCCTAACTCTTTAGCGAGTTGAATTGCGCCGACTACATTCAATCCACTGGATGTACCGGAAAATATCCCTTCTTCTCTGGCCAATCGGTTTGCCATTTTCCTAGCTTCAGCTTCATCAATTCCACGTGCTTCGTGGTAATTATCCTTATTTAACAAAGGAAGATCAAATCCCAATCCAATCCCTTCTACATGATGCTTCCCACCAGATTTGCCTTGAGAATAAAAGGGTGCAGAGGCAGGCTCCAATGCTACGATCTTTGTATCATATTCAGAATTCAATAAAATATTGGATATACCCATAAGTGCCCCTGCGGTTCCTACTGAGCAGGTAAATGCGTCAATTGGGTCTTCCATTTGGTCGAGTATCTCCCTACCCATATTTTCAAAACCCTTGATGATATCCGTGTTATTTAACTGGTCAGTGAAAAAATAATCATCTCTTTCAGCAAGTTCTTTAGCTCTGACAATCATTTGGTTAATGAGTTCAGAATTGATCTTTCCTGATGGACTATGGATTACCTCCAGGTTCGCACCAAATGCTTTCATGGTGTCCAGTTTTTCCTTGGCGAATGCATCGGAAGAAATCACGTGAAAATCATATCCTTTCACAGCGCATACAAATGCCAACCCAGAACCTGTACTGCCACCGGTATATTCTACAACGGTCATTCCTGGTGTGAGCTCGCCACGAGCTTCCGCACCTTCAATCATGGCCAAGGCCATACGGTCTTTGTATGAACCGGTGGGATTTCCACCCTCTAATTTCACCCAAATATCCGCTGCGCGGTCAGAAACGACATCGTTTAGTTTCACGATGGGTGTATTTCCAATCGCTCCGAATGCATTGTTTACTTTTCTATTCACCTTGAATAGTCACCAATAATTTCCTTTGTCCTCCATGATTCCGATGTTCGCATAAATAAATCCCCTGCCACGTCCCCAAATTTAGTTTTCCATCTGTGATGGGGATACTCACTGATGATCCCAAAATAGACGACTTTAAATGGGCCGGCATATCATCAGAACCTTCAAATGTATGTTTGTAATATGGTGCATTTTCCGGGGCCATTTGGTTAAAGTGTGATTCAAAATCCATCCGAACAGTAGGATCAGCATCTTCATTGATAGTTAAAGAAGCGGACGTATGTTTGATGAAGATATGGAGTAAACCGGCAGAAATATCATTGATTTCCAGCATTTCATTTTCAATCAGATCCGTAATAAGATGAAATCCCCTCGGGTAATTAGGAAGGATGATCTGTTTTTGTTTCCACATACTTTTTACCATTTCATATTTTCGTGAAAATTCGTAGACAGGTTCATAGTGTTTTTTCCATCCAAATACGTGTTTCTTTATCGGGAATTTTTGGAATCTCTCCTGTAAATCTAAATCCTCTTTTTAATGAAAACGCAATCATTGCTTTATGCTTTTTCCTGGTTTTTATCCGGATAAAATTATAACCATTTTCACTTGCCCATCTTTCCTGATAATCAGCCAATTTTTCAGCTACGCATTGTTTTCTGAATTTTGGTAAAACACCTCCCATCCAACTATAGAAAGAACCATCATCGTCTCGTTCATATCCTATCTTAAACCCCACAGGTTTTTCTTGAAAATTTGCAGTCAAAATAAGATGCTTCACTTTCAATCGTTTTTGAAACTCAACACTTTCATAGAGATTTTCGAACTCGGGAATTTGTGTTGAAAGTTGAACCGCTTCTTTCAAGCGGTTTTCTTTAATATGTATCATTTTTCAATAGTGTAAGAATATAATAAATGAGCCATTTCATCAACAAAATAAAGGTGCAATTCACTTCTGTTTATACTACAGAAAACAAATCCTAAAGTTGATTTTTTATACAATGTGTATTTTGTATTTTTTACTTTTCGTGTTGAAGAACCTCCCCCGGAAATAATATGATGGACATTTTTATCTTTAAGGAATTGCAGATCATGATCGTGTCCCGTGAAGTAAACGAGTACATTATTTTTGTCAAAAATGGGTTTTAGTTTTTGGATTAAATTTGGATTTTCACCGTGTTTTCCCCCGGTTCGAATAGGATGGTGACCTATTACAATATTCCAATCTGCAGTAGAATTCTGCAATGTGCTGTCCAGCCAAACATACTGTGCTTGATATCCATTTGACTTTTTTATTAAAGATGGTGTATCTGTTATAATAAGCAAAATATCAGTTGAATCTTCTGCAGTAATTGATTGGGTATAATACTTTGCCGGCATGTTCCAACGCTCACTTTGTTTCGTATAATCAATCTGTGCATCAATTCTGCCGTAATGGTCATGGTTTCCCAATGATGCATACCACGGCACATGTAAGGAATTTTCACTATAAACATTTTCAAAAGAATCTTTCCAATGTTTATCATGAGTACTTCTCACACCCCATCGATAAAAATTATCCCCCGTTGTTAAAACAAAATCTATTGGGTAGAGGTTTGCAGTAAACGCCATTGCATTTGCAACTGCTTGCTGTTTAGCATTTCCGCGACGGCCCCAGTCACCAAGTACAATAAATCGGGTGCCGTCCGCGATTTCAAATGGTTCGGGAGGAATAAAGACGCTTGGCCGTTGACTGCAAGCGCTTAAGAATAAAATCAGTAAAAATCTGGATTTAAACATTTACCAAGGTAGGTTTTTTAGATTAGCATTTCCACCTGAAAGTATCAGTCCGATCTTATCTCCAATACTTTCTTCCGGATGTTCCAGTAATGCTCCCAACACAACGGCAGCTGAAGGTTCAATAATGATATTCATCCGTTCCCAGATAGTCCGCATAGCATTGATAATTCCGTTTTCACTAACTGTCAGAATTTGTGAAACATGCTTTTGAATGATGGGGAAAGTCTTATCACCCAAAGATGTCAAAAGTCCATCAGCAATAGTTTGAGGATGTATTTGCGGAACAATTTCTCCTTTTTCAAGGGACTGAAAAGCATCGTCAGCGCCTTGTGGTTCTGAACCAATAATGGATATATCAGGCTTCATTCCTTTAGCAGCAATGCACGTTCCCGAGATTAATCCGCCACCGCCCACAGGCGCAACGATTGTATCAAGATCTGGATAATCAGATATTAACTCAAATGCTGCTGTTCCTTGCCCGGCGATAATCCCATAGTCATTATAAGGGTGAATCATGATGGCTCCGGTGTCAGATATAATTTTCTTCAGTGTCGATTCACGGGCATCCAAGGTTGGTTCACAAAATGTAATATCAGCCCCATACCCTGCAACAGCTTGCTGTTTGTTTTCCGGTGCATTGCTGGGCATGACCACATGAACAGAAATCCCCCGCAGTTTTCCCGCCAGCGCAAGTGCAGCTGCATGATTCCCCGATGAATGAGTGGCTACACCTTTGGCACCTTCGTCGTCCGTTAAACTGAAAACAACATTGCAGGCACCGCGAAATTTGAACGCACCTACTTTTTGAAAATTTTCACATTTGAAAAATAATTCTGCCCCCGCCATTTCATTGATAGCTGAACATGTTAAAACAGGTGTTTTTTCAGCAAATGGAGCAATTCGCTCTGCCGCTTTTTCTACATCAGAAAATGTAGGAGGAAAAGAAATCATAATTATATATAGAATTCAACACCACCCCTAAATCCCCTCCTCATATGAGGAGGGGTCTCGGGGGAGGTGAAAACAATTTTTACATTAATAAATACAGAATTATGATTATTTGTTTTGGCAGTCAATTTTGTTAAATAGTCCATTTTAATCATATAATCAAATTTTTACGTTTTCCGTTCTTTTTTTCTGGCTGCTGGAAAGAGGACATTATTCAAAATAAGTCTATATCCCGGGGAATTGCGGTGCAAAGATAAATCTGTCGGCGGGTCGCCAACAAAATGCTGGTAATCTTCCGGATCATGACCGCCGTAAAATGTATACGAGCCTTTCCCAAAATTGCCGTGAAGGTATTTGACTTGTGGCGTAGTTTGATCCTCACCCATAATTACAACATGATTTTTAATTCGATCGCGATGATAACCTGTGGTCTGTCCCATAAATCCCTTAACTACGGAAACGTGGTTTTGCGTCAGCATTGTCGGAACGGGGTCGTACTTGGCGGAAAATTCAAAAAGTGAAAAATAATCTGCTTCGGCACCTCGCAATACAGGATTATTACTTGGCGGATAATCGATATCAGAAAATTCATAAATCATGGGGTCGGGCATGATGGTAAAATCCATAAAGGCCAACGATTTGGAATAGTCCAGCTTTTTCTGAACATTAGGATCAATGGGCGTTCCATCAAAAACAGAATGAACAGCATCGACGCCTTCTGATGCTAAAGCTATATCATATGAATCCGTTGCACTGCACATGGCGAAAAGGAATCCTCCTGTCCCCACATAAGCCTTAATCGCCCTTGCTACACCCTTCTTTTCTTCATGAACTGTAGGAAAACCATGTCGAGTTGCCATGGTTTCAAATTCCCTTTGTTGCTGGATATACCAAGGAGCAGAATGATAATTTCGGTAAAATTTTCCATACTGTCCGGTGAAATCTTCATGATGTAAATGGAGCCAATCATAGTTATCCAGTTTACCTTGAAAAACGTCTTCATCCCAAAGCGTCTCGTAGGGCACCTCTGCATATTTTAGTGCCAACGTTACAGCATCATCCCAAGGCTGTTTGTTTGGGGGTGTATAAATAGCAATTTTAGGCGCTTTCTCCAATAGCACAACATCCATATTATTTTGTTCAATATGGCCGTAAATAGCCATGGTTTCTGAGGCATTAATTAGCTCGTAATTAATTCCGCGAATCCGGCATTCTTTTTCAATTTCAGGACTTGTATCCGTCATGAATGTTCCACCGCGAAAATTCAATAACCATTCAACATTGACATTATTCTCCAAAATCCAAAAAGCAAGTCCATAGGCTTTTAAATGATCACGCTGACCCATATCCATAGGAATCAATATTTTCTGACTGAATGCAATGTTCAGCAAAAAGAAATACAGAATAATTCGTCTCATCAGCTTTCCAGGTTTGATTTTAATACACGGATGTGTTGACGAACAGGTTCAACCAATAATGATTTGGGGTGGTCCTGTAATAGCTGTTCATAAAAACCGATAGCTGTTTCAATATCACGCTCGATGAATTCAGCAATCTCACCGGAAAGAACAAGGCCTTTATCCCCGTCATCTGATTCATTTAACCATTGCAATGTTTGTTTCAATTCTGTTGTTTGCCCCAGCTGCAAACGGCTGAATATTTCCCTGATAGCTCCGGTAGCTGTAATGGGCGAAGAAGGCTGATTCAATCGCATGTTTGCGAAAACAGTAACAGCTTCGGACAGTTTGTTTTGTGCTAATAATTTTTCACCATTCAAATAGTGATGCAGTGCTTCTTTGTCCTCTTCATTTCCATCCGTTATATGTGTGTGCAAAGTCGATTGCAATTCCATAAAGTCGTTGAAATGATTGTTATTGGGCAATAATCCCATTATATACGTATCGATCATATGTATTGAATTGTCTATTTCGCCATTAAAAAGCGATGTTTTTAATGTTTTGACCATGAATTGACTTTCGTTTTTTTCTACTATCTTTTTTGGAAGCTGATCGATATACATTTGTGCTTCATCCATTTTTCCTTCTGTTAGTAATAGATCAATTAAGCTTGAATGAATCTTGAAAGCAAGTTTTTGATCCGGTTTGGATGCCAGCGCTGTGTTATATGCTAGTCGTGCTCCATCTAAATCCTGTAACACATTGAATTGAATTTCGCCCAATCTATAGTGCGCTTTTGGTGAAAAGGAGGTTGCTTCCAATTCGTTTAGAATGGTGTTATACAAAATGACGGCCTGTTCCAAAGATGCGTTGGAAAAACGGTTTGCTTCATAAAACCCACTGGAAAAAAATACATTATTAATGCCGTTTAGAATCAATGATTTACTTATTTGGTGGGGTAAAATCTGGTCTTCATAAACCTGTCCAAGACCCAATAACACTTTCCCCAATTCTTTTGTATTTATTTCTTTGGGGTTTTTGCGGATTTCGTTCAATAAAATTTGATAGGTTTCAATAGCCAGATCGTATTGCTTTTCTTTACGCAAATTTCCAGCAAACGTATTTAATCCTTTCCATCTTTCTTGCTTACCCCATTTCAAGGAA
This sequence comes from Fidelibacterota bacterium, assembly GCA_014381755.1. Classification (GTDB taxonomy): domain Bacteria; phylum Fidelibacterota; class Marinisomatia; order Marinisomatales; family TCS55; genus UBA2126. The sequence continues at coordinate 15,703 of JACNLB010000071.1, forward strand.
AGCTGATGCTCTAGTGATTCATCATATTTTCCATCTTTAAAATAGAGAGCTGAAAGAAACGTGTGACTCATATCCGGCAATGTGTCAATATGGTTTAAAAGTTGTTGCTCAATAATTGGGAAAGAATCCTTATCGTCACTCATTATCAACATTTTATCCAATATTATTTTATGTTGACGAAGATTGTGTTGGGCAAAAATTAAATATTCTGCCATTGCTTTTTCGACATGTTGTCGCGATTGAAAATAATTACCCATATCCAATGCCATAAAATCCGGATCGGCGAACTGTTTTCTGCCGGTATAAACTAATTGAATCATTTTCTCCCCAAGTCCCATGCGGCTATAAGTATGTATTAACATGCGGAAGGCACTGGAATTTTGTCCATATTCCTGGATGAATTCATTCCAAACATATTCTGCCTGCTTTTGATTATTGCTGATATAAAATATTTCTCCCAGTTCCACGCGCTGCTGCAGATCATGGGGAGAATGGTTTAACCATTGATTGATTAATTCAGCTGCAGCCATATAATTCCCCAAGCGTTTGTAAATATTTTTCAAACGAGTGTGCACCTGCCTGTTCTTGGGCTTTTTTTCTAAAATCAATTCATAGATTTTTTGTGCTTCCTGCAGATCCCCTTTTCGCTCCATTAACAAGGCATTTTCCAGCCCGCGTTTACCCAAGGACTGTACCTGTACCTGTGCAGTGCAAATGGAAAGAAATAGAATAAACAATTTAATTCGCATTTGACGAATCCGATTGCGTTGACAGGAAATTATTTTCACTTATTGCATTAAAATATCTGCGGATCATGGATTGATAATCCCGGGGATATCCGGCTTTCAGTGCTCGATTCATAGCTTCCAGTGCAAGGCTGCGGCGCTGGCCCATGTCTGCCGGTAACCCAGTGGGTTCGCTGGTGAGAATTTCAGTTGCAGTTTCACTTTTACGCTCTTCTTTTTCGCCCCGGTGAGTCATAGATTTTTGACTGTCCAGCATTCGGGATAATATCCGCTGCTGGCGATCGACAGTTTTCTTGGAAATTCTCCGTCGCTCTAATTCCTTTAACACTTCATCCATTTCCTGGGCAATCCCACCCATGTCACCAAGACCTTTTTCACCCGATTGATTCATTTCATTCATCATTTCCTGGAGGGATTTTCGAACTTGTTTTTGTTCTCGCAGGAGTTTTTGCAATAGGCCTTGTTGCGCAGCGGCTGCCATTTGTCCCATGGCCAACTGCATACTTTGATTATTAATTCCTTGTTGCTGTCCGGCCATTTTTTGCATTTGTTCCAAAAACTGTTCGTACCCGCTGGCCGAACCGGACGAACGCATTTGATTCATGGACTGATGGATTGACATTGCAGTCTCATTTAACGATTTCATTGCTTGCTGTTGATTTTTCGCTGCACCTCGTCCGTTACGCTGGGCCAAGGATTTAATGGCTTCCTGCATCATGGCATTAGACATGCCCATACCCCGGCCAATTTCAGGCGTAACCGCAAACGTTTCCCGGGATAATTCCATGAGCTGTTCCATAATTTGATGTAATTGATCCTGTACGATTTGCTGCCGTCCGGCCATTTGCCCCAGCCGTGGCGAATTCGTTGGAATGGATCCTGTTTCATTTTGGAGATGTTCTTGGGTTTTTGACAGGTTAAGTATATCCCTCAAAACGTGTTGAAATTTGGATGCCATTTCCCGGGTAGTTGCCGATTGAAATCCTTGCTGTATATCCTGCATTTCACTTAATAGCTTCTGCAAATTTTCCAAGGCAGACTCACTGTATTCTGTCGCTTCATCTTCATTTTGCCTGCGCAATTGATTTACAGTTCGCTGCAGGTCAGCATACGTTTGATTCATGAGCGGATCTCGTTTCAGATCCGAAAGGCGATCCGCTGATTCTTCATGAAATTTTTCTACAGCGTTGGCGGCGTCTTCCATTTCATTTCGGATATTTGAAAATTCCTCCACTTGACGCTGTTCCTCTTCACTCAATTTTGAGAATGTAGAGGGCTCTGTTTCTTCATGCGTCTGATCAATCCTATCGTGAATCTTTTCTTGCTGTTCGGATAATGTTTCCAAACGAGTCCGCAATTCATCTAACTTCTGTTCAGCTTTAATGCGCTCAAAAATGTCGAGGAATTTGTCTAATTCCTGTTCCATATATTCCATATTATTCGTTAATGATTCCAGGGCGTCCTGTAATTTATTGGCGTCCATTTCAGCCATCATTTCATCAATGTTCTGAAGGTTTTTCATCAAGTCTTCTGAAAGCAATTCATCGATTAACTCTTGTAGTTGATTGAACTTTTCCAACAAATCGGATGAAAAAAGTTCATGTTTATCTGCTGTCTCCTGTAATGTTTTTAATGCTTCGGAAATGTCCTCCATCTTTTTCATTTCGTCTCGAACGCTTTCAAGCATGTTTTGCAAATCCTGCTGCTGATCCCACGTCAATTCATCCTGTTTTAAAATATCCAGTTCCAGTTGCTCCATCTTTTCACGTATCGCTTCCAATTCTTCTTTAGAATACGTGATTTCGTCCAAAATGGCTTCTTCTTCTGATTCAAAGGACGTAAATAGTTCAGCTAAACCGGGCAACCGGGCAATGAATTCTTTTGTTACCGTTTTTTTGGGACCGGAAACTAAATCATTATCGGACAACTCAAAATGGTAATGGATTTCATCTTCCGGCATTAAGCTTAATTCCATTAATTGCCAAAAATGGATAATGTCCTGATTTACATTCATGGGATCATCAATGGGAATAGTGAAAAGGGAAAGCAAAGGGTCTTCAGCGATGTAAGCGGGTCTGTGTATTTCATAAGCAACTTGCAGATTTGAAAAACCAAAATCATCTTCAATCTGTACATGCATTGCAATCGTTTGATCGCTTCCGAGTTCGATAGTTTGCTCAGGCTGAAAAACTGAAATATCCGGCAAAAGGTCATGAATGGCTGTAATATGAAACGGAATAGGATTGCGGTTTGAAATTCCCCGGATATCCTGAAGCTGAATAGAAAATTGTCCATCTTCTTTAATGACAAATTCTCCTGTTGCTTTCTTACCAAAAATATCCATGGGCATTTCTTCATCATTGATGATCAAATCACCTTTTTTTAAAGGACGATTACTTCGTAGAGCTACATGGACTTTCGACCCGATTAAGCCGCTGATATCGGCCTGGTTTCCCTTTTGAATGATAGGGTTTAGCTGAGTATAACTTGGCGGTGTGAGTGTAATGGTTAAGTCTTCCATTACAGGCCGATCGGTGACTGAAATCGCGTGAAACGGAGATGAAATTACTTCCCACACATCCCAAAAATGAACCGCTGAATAATACGCACGATATCGATAATCCTGGGAAATGTCCTCGATAGTGTATTTATATTTACCTACACTGTCTCTTTTCACAACTCTTATAGGTCGAACGGAATCTCCAGCAGTATAAGACTGCAAATCAATAAAGAGTGAATCCGGCGCTTCTCCAACAACGGAGAATTCAAGTTTTGCTGTCTCTCCCCCTAATAGATTGATATTTCCCGATTGATTTTGAATGGCAAATGGTTTTGGTACTGGAAAAATTGTTTGGGGATGGGACCAGCGAAAAACAGAATGAGCACTATTTTCCCAATTAATTGAAAAAAGAAATAATCCTGTAAACAAAATGATCAGTGAATACGATTTCCAATGTTGAACACGTTTAGATTGGAATAAATCAGCTTCATCAAGCTTCTCAAGCTTTTGTGTGGTTTCTTTCACAAATGATGTACTCAATTGCTTGGAAGAACTTTTATCCAAACCCCGCTCCAACTGTAATGCGTTTATAACTGTATCTTCTTTTGGAAATGCCGATCTGCCTGCTGCCCTGGCCAAGGTTGACCAGCGGTAGCGATGAATTTTGTTATTGACTGCAAAGATATATATCAATACAACACCAAACATGATAGCGATGACACCCAGTAGTCCCAATTGCCAAATTCCATAACGAATTTTGGGAGCAAAATAAAAAATGGTTTCCAGGGATATAGCAGCAATTACAAAAAGCAATCCAATGGTATATAGAATCCAAGCTGACGTTTTAGCATCATTTACAAGAGCTGCTCTGCGAATATTCTGGAGTTGGTTTTCGATTGACTGCATTATTGTGTCAGAGCAAAGTGAATAATATTGATCCCCATTTGCAGTGCTGCTTCACGAATTTCAAAAGGATCATTATGAACTTCCGCATCTTCCCAGCCATCGCCTAAATCACTTTCATACGTATAGATTACAAGAATACGATCATCTTCAAAAAGCGCTAAAGCTTGAGGTGGTTTATTATCATGTTCGTGTACTTTAGGTAAGCCATTATTAAAATTATAAATTTGGTGAAAGATGGGATGATCATGGGGCAACGGAACCAGTTCTTTTTCCGGGAATACACGTTTCATTTCTCTGCGAAATGATGGATCCATGCCATAATTATCATCCGCGTGAAGAAAACCACCACGCTGCAAAAATGTTCTTAATCGAATAATCTCCGCATCTTTAAAACGGACATTCCCATGACCGGTCATATACAAATATGGGTATGAATATAGATTCTCATCTGTCAGTTTTATCCGAACTTCTTTATCGGCGGCGATAATAGCTGTATGGGTTTGTAAATAATTTAGCAGGTTGGGTAAACTGCTGGGATTGCTGTACCAATCGCCGCCGCCGCCGTAATGCAGGCGGGCTATAGTAAAATGCTGTGCCATAATAGTCGTCGCGAGTGAGCACACAATAATTAAATGTTTAAATTTCATCTTATTAGTGGAATTTACTTTGTGTAATATAGTTCCTGTTATTTGAGCGACGGGGAATTTACAAAGACTAACACCCTTTACCATACTTCCAGTCACAAGATACTTGCTCAAAATGTATATAGTCATTATTTTGAGCTATCATGCATCCGAGGTTCACACTAGTCATAATCATTTTTGCATCCTTTTGTCGTTTAAATGCTGCACAAGCTGATTCTGCAAAATCCTATCTTTGGGGATTAATTCAATTCAGTTCCGAGTCAGAAGTTGAATACGAACCGGGTTACCGGAAAGACCAATTTTTACATCGCCGCGAATTTCATGAACCTATAAAATTTTTACCTGCAGAAGTCCGTTATGGTGTATTTATTTACGGTGGCGGCGGTGCCGATGGCGACAAAATAAAATCCGATTGGATGAAATATGAAGATGCTGTGTCCGGGTTTGATGGAGGCAATATAATTGCACGTACGGGTCATCAATTGGACATCGACTTTCTTAAAACAAATTTGTTTTATGCTCTTATAAGAGCCAGTTGGATCGATATGCAAACAGGGTTGAATTTCCGTTATAGTAACTTGTTGATTCCCGGTGAAATTGACCGAATCGAAACCTGGGGAAGTGTAAATCCAAATTGGGATCCGGGCAAAATGTATTTTGCTCCCCGTGTATTAAATTTTGGAATAAGTCATACAACGATGCTGCAATGGTATGAGCCCTGGTACATTGATTTTAGGTATACGTGGGGGTATGCATATTCACAATTTTATAAAGATTCAAAAAAAGAACTATTATCATCTCCAACGGCCTTTGGTCCCAGTATGTCTTTTTCATTTGGTCCCAGATTTATTATTGGAGGCGGTAAGAAATCCAATAATTCTAGAAGTAAACAAAATCGGTTTTCGTTTGGGGTCGATTTACGCTACGCTTATACAAAATTTAATGATATTAATGATCCGAATGACATTACACCAATTAAACAATTTCATTTGCAGGATTTTGGAATACACTTCACTTTCTCCATATTTTATGGTGGAAGATTAACGATTGGGGATAAGGCAAAAAGTTATTACTACCGCAAAGATTTTATTACAGCCCATGAACATTTTGAAACTTTTTTGAAAGATTTCCCGGATCATTCTAATCGAAAGCGAGCAGAAGAATTTCTTGTTTTATGCAAAGAAAAAATTCCAATTCAACTTTATGAAGAAGGGATCGCATTCGAGAAAAAGGGAATGTTTTCAAAATCAATTGCCCGATATCTTGATGCATTAAAAAGAGCAGATAGCGATATACGGCAACTAATCCAGGACAAACTTGACCATATTGCAATCCTTGAAATTGAGAAGGCAGATTTATTATCTGCTCAAGGCAGAGCAGACGAAGCAGTCGCGATGATGGAAAAAATCAAACATTTTTCAACAGCTGCAAGAGAAAAAATTCCATTATATAAAGCCCGGCATTTACTTCAACAAGGAGAAAAAGCATTAAGCTACGGTTTTTACAGCAAATCTTTATTGCTTTTGGATGAAGCATTGCAAAAAGATAGTCACTTAGAATTTGAAGTAAGCACATTGCGGTATCAAGTAGCTACACATCTGGTTGAAATGGCCAATAAAGTATCGGACCATTCAGAATTGCGTTCGGCCATTCAAATGTTGGTAGACGCCAGTAAAATGACCGGTGGATTAGGCGATAAAAATGAAAAAATACTCAATGAATTGTTAATCAAATTTAACATTGACCAAGATCGAGAAATGACGGGTCGAATTGATCAGCGCATGGAGGTGGTTCGACAGCGAGCCATTATAAAGGAATCCACACCTCCATTAACTATTGGAATGACCGTTCCGGATATTCAATCATTACTGGGTTATCCAAAAGAAATTATTGAGAAGAAAGATAATGAAGGATCCTCCATCCAATTATGGATTTACCCTTTGGAGGATGGTGGGGAAATGTATTTATCCTTTAAGGATTATATTTTATTCAAGATTGAAAAAAACGCTTAAAGCAAAATAACTGACTATGAATGTAAAAAAATGATATAATAACTATATTTAACACCACCCTTAAATCCCCTCCTCGTATGAGGATGGGTCTTGTGGGGAGGTGAATAAATACGGAAGAAATCTTTAAAATTTGAATGAATAATTAAATATAGATTATTGAAATGGAATGGTGAAAAACGTTGGAAATTATTCAGATTTAACAGAAAAAAAGAAAAGGGATATTATTTAAAACGACAGATTCTTTATTTAATGAAATTGTTCAATATTATATTAAAGCAAATGAGCGTTTTTGGTCACAAATGATATTTCATGGCCAATCACTTTAATAATTCCTGCTGCCGGAACAGCAAACAACATGCCCATGGGACCAATAAGCGTACCGCCGATAAGTAGGGCAATCATAACCATGATGGGATGCAATCCAACACTTTCACCCACCAAAAGAGGAGTGATAAAATTGTTATCAATCTGCTGAACGATGATAAACATCAACGCAACATCCAGAATGTAAAAGGGTGAAGGAATAGCATTAAACATCATATGGGCTTGGGCAGCTTCATTTCCCAGATTATTCATTAAAGCAACAGCAAAAGCAATGAGCATACCGATAAAAGGCCCAACCAATGGGATCAAATTAGCCAACCCAGCAATGATACCAATAAAAATAACCAGCGTCAAATTTGCCCCAAAGAAATTTAGAATATATAATCCAATGATAGACATGATTGCCACACTTGTTGCGGCCAAAAGTTGTCCTCTTAAGTAATTTGAAACTTGCTGTTCAATATTGAAAATGAGCCTGAGTCCAACCTCAAAATATTTATTGGGAATAAAACCCACCAAAGATTTTTTGAATTGATGATAATTCAATAACAGGATAATTGTGAAAATAATGACCATGATCATATTAAATACAAAACTACCCAACGCTCCCGCAAAAGTTAGCAATGTAGACATTAAATTGCCCACGACCTCATTCAGTTTTGATGCTGCATCTACATCATCCCCGGCGCCTTTTGCGAAGTCCGGCAATTTTGCTTTCGTATTATCAATGAAGCTGTTGAAATCATCCATAAATGATTCTGTTTCCAGACGCTGGGAAAAATCCCCAGCCTGATCCGCCAAGTTGGTGGCAAAGCTTCCAATAAAAATTGAAATGGCAGCAATTAATCCAACTGTTACGGCTAAAACGCTTATGCCACGATTTCTAATTTTACGTTCTAATGTGTCAACGCTAGAGAGTAAAACAGTTGTAAAAAGAAAAGCAAAAACGAGCATCAAGAGGACAGATGAGATATAGGGCCAAATAACATATAAAAATCCAATGGAAAGGAGTCCCACCATTAATCTATATATTAGCTGGATATAATTTTTTTGCTTATCCATCAATCATCACTTTTTGGCAAAAGTTCGTTTGTTTTACGTAACCGTTCGGCGAGTACGGCTCCTAAATTGGTCAAGATTTTGCTGCTTAAAGCAGGATTGCGCTCCATAAGTGAAAGTAAATCAGGGCGGAAAAATCCCAGTAAGGTAGACGGTGTGGTTGCAATGGCACCGGCAGATCTTGGTTCTGTATCCAGGAGTGCAATTTCACCAAAGAAATCTCGATCATTTAATTCAGCGAGAATATTTTTGTCCCCGGCATTCTCCAGGTAAATTTCAACAGAGCCGGATATAATAATGAACATTCCTTCGGAAGGCGCCTTGTTTTTAAATACATGTTCACCGGACTGATATGTCCGTTCGTGGGTGAGTTTTTCAATCTCAACCAGTTCTTTATCGCTTAAACCATCAAAGACAGGAACGTGTTTTAGGGCAGTAACTTTTTCACTTTCCTGCGAATTCCAGTTTTTAAATACATTTGACCAAAGTGGACTTTTCACAATTCTCTCCTGTGGGTTGAAAGGTCTAAAATAGACACCTTATAGAAGACCAGTCAAGAAAACACATTTTTCAATTAAAATAAAATTCTGGTGTTTAAATAATGAGATGTCCAAAATTAACTTGATAAAAAGTTCATATATCTGTACACTTAATCAATGAGTTCAATATACTTACATGTAAAAAATTCCTACTTTATCAGCATTTTATTGTTGGCAAATTTGCCTCAATTACATCCTCAACAATTTACAGAAGTTGCGCAAGAGTTGGGGGTGGCTGATTCTTTCCGTACACAAACTCGAGGGGTTCATTGGGTTTTTGTTGACTCTGACAATTACCTTGATCTATATGTTTCAAATTCTTACCACTTCATAGCACCCTATATACCTTTTAAAAACCGATTATATATTAATTATTTAAATACTAATGGTCAATATATTGACGAAGCTGAATATTGGGGAACTGAAGTGGAACACGGTATTTCTTTAGCTATAGGATGGGCGGATTACAACCTTGACGGATTAATTGATTTCTATGTTATAAACGGACCTGGCTTGTTTGGTGCTCCGGATGTTTCGAATGAATTTTACCGAAATACTGGATCTGTATTTTCTGAAGTTGGAGCAGAACTAGGTGTAGACTCTATGAGTTTCTATTATACGAGTATAGCTTGGGGTGATTATAATAACAATGGTTTTCCCGATATGTATGTAGCTCGAAATGGTTTTGCAAATATTCTGTTTAATAATGATGGAGTCGATTTTACCGATAATGCCAACATTTTGAATATTCAAGACGATTCATGGCATGGTAATCCTTATGTTACTTGGGGTGACTACGATAATGATGGCGATCAGGATTTATACCTTTTGGTATGGTCGTTTCCAAATAAGTTGTTTCGAAATGAATTGGATGAAACCGGACAATTTGTTGATGTTGCTATGGATATTGGTATTGCAGACTCATCAGGTTCCAGAAGTGCATCGTGGATTGATTATGATAATGATGGAGATTTGGATATTTTTTTAGTTAATTCTTCCCATGGACCAAATAAACTTTTTAGAAATGACGATGGTTTATTTACAGATATTACTGTTGATATTGGACTTTCTGATTCCGTAAATGTAACTACATCTTCATGGGCAGATTACGATAATGATGGCGATCAGGATTTATTCATAGCAAACTATTTCATCCCTAATCGATTATATCGAAATGATGTGAATATTGGTGGAGGTTTTACCGAAGTTGGTGAAGTTTTTGGATTGGATCATGATGGAATAGACCTCTCCTGTGCCTGGGGTGATTATGACAATGATGGTGATATGGATTTGTATATAGGAAACCCGAAATCAGGTGCAGATAATAGTTTTAATCTTTTATACCGCAACAATCAGGATGACCAGAATTACCTGAAAGTACGTTTCCTTTCCGCCAACGGTTCATTCAGCCGGTACGGCAGCCGTATATGGGTTTATTTTGCTAATACAGATTCCTTGATAGGCATGCGAGAAATCGGAGGAGGTTCAGGAAGATATAGCCAGAATATGTATGATTGTCATTTTGGATTGGTTGGAACCGGATCTTATGATATTGTTATTCGCTCTACTGTAAGGATAAACGGGGAAAATATTGTGCTGGATAAAACAGTAAAACCGGAATTGGGCAATATTGTGCCACTTGATATTGGCGGATTTATTGAAGTCAGGGATACAATTGATTTTCTATTGGGCGTAGATGATAGTGAACCACTGTTGCCGGAAGAAGTGCTACTAAAACAAAATTACCCCAACCCTTTTAACAGCATGACAACCATTGCTTTTAAACTACCCGGCAAGGCTTGCGTAAGCCTTACTATTTATAATATAACAGGGCAAATTGTTAAAAAGTATAATAAAATAATTCTGTCTGCCGGCGATCATAAAATAGGATGGAACGGTACAAACCAAATGGGAATAAATATTGCTTCCGGTGTGTATTTCTATCAGTTATCTGTTCATATGGGAGATGGGAATGTATTCCAAAAATCAAGAAAAATGATTATGCTGCGTTAGAGAATAATTCTGTTTTTAAATCAATAAACTAAAGGAGTCAACTATGACAAGGTATATGAAGATAGTAACGATTACATTTATTTTAATTATACCGTTTAAGCAAACATTTGCTGAGGTATTTCGTAAAAATGTTGTTGTCATCGATTCATTGACCGATATTGAATTAGGCGCTTATCCAAATCAAGTTACAGATGTTTGGGGCTATGTAGATGAAACAACAGGTTTAGAATATAGTCTGGTCTGTTTTACTGACGGTCCAAACGGAGGCGGTGTGTCCATTGTGGATATTAACGAACCATACCCACTCATCAATGATATTGCTATAATACATAGTAATCATGCTCTGGACGTTAAATCATACTCGGATCCATTAACAGGAGATATTTATGCCTATATAGCCAATGGAACAGAAGGTGATATAATGATATATAATATTTCTAATCCTTACAATCCACAGATTGAAGGTTTAATTACAGTTGGTGTTGATACTTTAGAACAGTTATATAACGCTCACAACTTATTTATTGACGGGGATGTTCTTTATGTGGCTGCCGTGGATAATTACCCTGATCAAGAACCATATCCTGAAGAAATAGACCTGTTTATATACAATTTAAAAAATACACCCCAGCAGCCAGCTTTTGTTGATAAATGGAATGGCCCCGATAATGTGTCTTATATAGGAAACAGAAATAGTGTGCATGACTTATTTGTTCGAGATAACCGTATTTATATGGCATGCGGCGGAGAGGGATTTATCATTGGTGATTTTGATGCAACTTATAATACATTAGGAGAATTAACAAATTGGGAACTGTCAAAAAACAATTCATATCAATTTACATATCGCAATGTTCGTGATCCGTATATTAGTCCCGGACCTGACTTTTTAGCTACACATTCAATTTGGCCGAGTGATGATGGTAATACTATTTTTGTATGCGATGAATACAACACGTGGCATCCGGACTTAGAGAATCAAGGATCTATATTAAGAATTTTCTCAATTGGCGATCCAATTGGATACAATAATCTTAACAACTGGCCACCATATACTTCTCTCATTCCCGATGCATATTATCAGGTTGAGGAAAACCAAATCACCGGTACGATCGGTTCGGGGAATTTGCCCTCCAATCAAATTGATCCACCCACATCAATCCATAATATAATGGTTAAAGATAACTTGGTTTATATAGCATATAAAACAAAAGGACTCAGGATTATTGATGCTTCTGATTTAAATCAAATAATAGAAGTTGGATTCTATGATACGCCTGCCGAAAGTGAGAGCAACAATGATTCTGCTTCCGGAAGAGGCTCAACAGGAATTTATTCTAAACTGCCTAGTGGAAATATTTTGTTAAGTGACAAGGATGGTTTTCGATTAATTAAACCTACATTTATCAGAAAAGGTTCAATAACAGCAGCAGAAGAGTGAATTCCTTTGTATCAAGATTGATGAACTGGGTACTTTTAAAGTCTATGTTCAGGCGTATTACAATCATATTATTTCTAATAAGTCAGGTTATCTGGTCCCAATCAGATGATCGGGATTTTCAGAAAGAACTGAAGTATCAATCGAAAGCAATTCAGGATCTGAAGAATGAAATAAAATCCACCCGTAGCAGATTGCGTTCTGAAGAAAATCGGGAAAAATCAGCCGCTCGGACAATTGCAAATCTGGAAGAAGAGATTTCATTAGTTGAGCGATTAATCATGCAATTAAAAAAAGAGGAAAATTTAGCTCGAGTAGAAATTGAAAAACTGGAAAATGAAATAACTGAAAATGAAGTCGAATTGAAAGAATTAAGAATTCGGTATGCAAATCGCGCCATTCATGTGTATAAAAAAGGATCATTATCCGATATAGAAAAAGTGTTGAGCTCCACATCATGGCGGCAGGCTGTTTACCGTACAAAATATCAGAAAATTATATCCCAAATTGACCAGCAGCATAAAAAACAAATTCGATCGCTTTTGGTGAATATTGGCAAAAAGAAATTGAACGTAGAGGCAATTCTTCGCAAAAGTATCAGCCTGAAAAAAGAGCGGGAAAAACAAATGGCCGAATTGCGCGTAAAACGAAAACAGAAAAAACGCGAACTGGAAAAAATTCGTAATAGTAAAACGGAATTGGCAAAATATATTACCCAAAAGGAAGAAGGCGTAAAACAACTGGAAGAATTAATTGGCAAAATTAAGGATGATAAAGCCAAAGCGGAACGGGCAGAACGCATTCGTCGCCAGAGGGAAGCATTAAAAACAAAATCCTTTGCGGCGCTGAAAGGCCAGTTATCCTGGCCGGCCAGTGGAAGAGTGATTAGCAAATTTGGTCGGAAATGGAACCCGGAGCTTAAAACAACGACAAACAATACCGGCATTGACATTAAAGGAAAACCCGGTACGCCCGTTACGGCAGTCATGGGCGGAATTGTTACAACCATTACATTTATCCGTGGTTATGGAAATATTATTATTGTCGACCATGGCGGTGACTTTTTCACGATTTACAGTCATGTTACAAAAATCCAAACAAACGTGGATAGCGAAGTCAGAGCTGGCGATATACTTGCGTATATGGGAGATTCAGGATCCATAAATGGCTCCAAGCTCCACTTTGAGATTTGGGGGAAAGACCAAAAACTTGATCCGGAAAAATGGTTAGTAAAAAAATGAACTATAACCCTGAACACTTTCAGCCAGACGTCTGGCAGCGCATAAATAAAATACTCGCGTCTAACCGTGTGGGCAGTGCTTATTTGTTCAGCGGTCCGGAAGGATCAGGAAAAGAAGCCACCGCTTTGGCCTTTTCTGCAGCATTGAACTGCCAAGGGAGCGAAATTGTTTGTGGAAAATGCTCATCATGTATTCGCTTTGCTACGATGCAGCATGAGCATCTTCATGTGGTTGTTCCCTTGCCACGAAAGAAAACCAGTTTTGATAAAGAAACGGATGTTTTAACTATAATCGGTGATGATAATGCTGCCCTATTAACAGACCTTTTACAAAAGAAAGGTGCGGACCCATTTCAAAAAATCAAACTCCCTCGGGCAAAAAGAATTCTGATTAATTCCATACGTGAATTAAGGAAAAAACTTTATCTTAAATCCGTGGATAATGGATACAAGACCGTTTTGATTTTTGATGCCCATTTTCTATCTGATGGAGATGGTGCTTCAGCTAATGCATTGCTAAAAATTTTGGAAGAACCACCGGAAAAAACCACTCTCATTTTAGTCACAGACCATAAATCCATGCTCTTATCCACAATTCAATCTCGGTGTCAGCAAATTGATTTTCCTCCTATTTCCAAAGACATTGTCAGTGCATACTTGATAGAAAAAGGCGTTGGTTCAAGGGAATCTGAATTTTATGCCCATTTGTCTGACGGCAATATTCACAAGGCGAAGTTTTTGTCTGAAAGACCTATTGATGAAATTATGAAAACAATAAAAGACCAAGTTGAAGCGGTTGTGAATCCAAATGGGAATGATTGGCGAACTTACATCAATAATATGTCCAGAAAAGTGCGAAGCAATCCCGAAGAATTCAACTTTGATTTATTTCTCTTACAAACCTGGTTTCAACAATCGTACCGATTACGTCAGAATATTGATGCACCATTAGCTCAAAATGGATTTGCAGAAGCACTGAAATTATTCTCAACTTCCTACCCTCATGCAAACCTTACTGCCGTCAATTCTGTAATAGAAACTACGATTGAATCTGTGAATAGAAATTTTTATATGCCTTTAACACTCACAAATATGCTTGTAGATATTCAGCGCTATTTAAAAGGAAAAGCCTAAGGTGGCAGGAAAATTCTATATAACAACGCCCATTTATTATGTAAATGACAAACCTCATATCGGTCATGCATATACAACCATTTTAGCAGATGTCCTTTCTCGATATCATCGCGCAGAAGGAGAGGATGTATTTTTTCTAACCGGCTTGGACGAACATGGTCAAAAGGTTCAACAGGCTGCAGAAGAAAGAGGTGTTGATCCCAAAGACCATTGTGATTTAATGGCGCCACGATTTTTGGAGCTTTGGGAGAAACTCCATATTTCCAATGATGATTTCATACGCACAACGGAAGACCGCCATGTAAAAGTTGTTCAGGATATTTTGCAAATTGTATATGATAATGGCGACATTTATGAAGATGAATATGAAGGGCTTTACTCTGTGTCTGAAGAACGATTCATTACGGAAAAAGAAGCAGAGTCAGGCGATTTCAGGGATATCAAAAAGCTGAAGGAAAAGAACTATTTCTTCAAAATGTCATCTTATCAGCAAGCGTTGATTGATCATATAAATAATAATCCTGAATTTATTCAACCGGAACATCGGAAGAATGAAGTGTTGGGTTTTTTACGCAAACCACTCGGGGATTTATGCATTTCTCGGCCAAAATCCAGATTAAACTGGGGAATTGACCTGCCTTTTGACACTCATTATGTCACCTATGTCTGGTTTGATGCCCTCATTAATTATGTTACCGCCACAGGGTTCGGAGTGGATGATGATTCATATACACGATGGTGGCCGGCAGACTATCATTTGATCGGTAAAGACATTTTGACGACCCATTGCGTGTATTGGCCCACCATGCTTCTGTCGGCAAAAATGCCTTTACCGAAATCCATTTTCGCCCACGGCTGGTGGTTGATGGGCGATTCGAAAATGAGCAAATCTCTGGGAAATGTGGTGAACCCACTTGATCTCATTGAAGAATATGGCGTGGACCCTGTGCGTTATTACCTCATGCGGGAAATGGTTTTGGGGCAGGACGCCAGCTTTACCATGGAATCATTTATCAGGCGCTACAACAGCGATCTTGCTAATGATTTTGGTAATTTATTAAGCAGAGTCAGCAAACTTATAGAAAAGAATTTTGACAGTGTTGTGCCGGATCCCGGTGAAAATACCGATGCTGAAAATGTGATTCAAACAGCGGCTGAAAAAGTTGTCGCATCGGTTCATCGATTGATCGAAGAAATGAAAATTCATGATGCATTAGAAGAAACGATGCAGTTTATCCGTGGTGTAAACAAATACATGGAGCAGCAAGCTCCTTGGAAATTGGTAAAAGATGATAAGGCAGCTGCGGGCAGAGTTTTATATACAGCTGCGGAAGCGCTGCGGATTGGTACATTATTGTTAGTACCGGTCATGCCCCATAGGACTGAAATTGTTTTAGAAACATTATCCGTTACAAAAAGGGAATTGAATTGGGGCGGATTAAAACCGGGAATAAAATTACATCAGCATCCGCCATTATTCCCTCGAATTGATGTTGCGAAGGCTAATGTTAAGGATAAGGACAAGAAAAAAGAACAACTCATGGACTATGAAGACTTTGAAAAACTTGGATTAAAAACAGCTGAAATATTAACAGCTGAAAAAGTGGGGGGCGCTGATAAACTGTATAAACTCCAAATTAAAATGGGTAATGAAAAACGGCAGATTGTTTCCGGAATTGCAGATCATTATACATCAGAAGAATTGATTGGTAAAATGGTCGTTGTCGTTTCGAACCTTGAACCTGCTACCATACGAGGTGTGGAATCAAAAGGGATGCTCTTGGCTGCGTCTAGGAAAAAAGATCTATCATTGATTATTGTGGATGGGGATAAGGTAGAGTCAGATAAAAAAGTTTTTTAATATTATTTATTTAGTCATTCAATTATATCGAAAATAAATGGAATTGATAGATACTCACTGCCACCTATTCTATGATGATCTAAAAAACGATTTAGACACTGTATTAAATCGTGCGAATGAATTAGGTGTAAATCGTTTTATTTCTGTTGGAACGAATCTTGATAATTCCAAAGAATGCCTGGCTTTAGCTGAAACCAATGAAAATATTTATGCTTCAGCTGGTGTTCATCCCCACGATGCAAAAGATGTACCTGAAGACTTTGTAGATCAAATTTATGATTTGATGACTTTCGAATCAATGGTGGCTGTTGGGGAAATGGGTTTGGATTACTTCAGAAATATTTCTGATCCGGAAATACAAAAAAACGTATTTCGAACTCAAATGAGGATCGCACAGGAATTAAATAAACCGGTCATATTTCATAATCGAGACGCAGATGCGGATATAATCAAGATTTTATCTGAATTTCCGGGTGTAACCGGCGTTGCCCATTGTTTTTCAAGCGATCTCATAACGGCTGAAGCTTTCATTGATTTGGGTTTTTATATTTCTTTTTCCGGAAACCTCACATTCAAAAATAGCCAATTACCCGAGGTGGCAAAAGAGCTGCCTTTGGAAAAATTATTGGTGGAAACAGATTCGCCTTATTTGAGTCCTGTCCCATTTCGCGGAAAACCGAATGAGCCGGGCCGAACTCGTTTTGTGGCCGAAAAATTGGCTGAAATTCATGGCGTCACTTTAGACGTCATTGCTGAAAAAACAACTGATAATGCTACAGCACTCTTTAATCTTTAGTTTTCTCTGTGGCTAAATATCCTCAACATACGTTCAGAAAAAAATGGGGTCAGAATTTTCTAACCGATACCAATCTCTTACTTAAAATTATCCGGACGGTTGATCCAAAGTCGGAAGACTCTTTTTTAGAAGTTGGCCCAGGCGAAGGTGCTTTAACAGAAAAGATACTTCCTTTAGTTAAACATTTAGCTGCAATCGAAATCGATCCCAAACTGATTGAATTTTTGAATGGTCGGGATGATTTACAGAATTGTCATTTTATCCATGGAGATGTGTTGAAGCAAAAATTAGACGAATTACCAATTCCAACTCCCCTAAAGATTTTGGGGAATATTCCATATAACATCACGTCTCCCATTCTATTTTGGCTGATTGAACAACGATCCTGTTGGGATGAAGCCTATTTCATGGTACAAAAAGAAATGGCAGACAGGCTTACTGGAAAACTTGGAACAAAGGCATATGGCCGCTTAACAGTAATGATTGGTGCATTTTTGAAAGTTGAAACATGTTTTACAATTCCACCTGATGTTTTTATACCTAAACCAAAAATAAAATCTGCAATTATTAAATTAGTAAAACATAATGAACCAATTGTATCTAATGAAACGTTCAGTCGATTTGAAAAAATAGTTGCTGCAGCATTTTCCCAACGTAGAAAAATGATAAGGAATACTTTAACAGGATTTGGGATTTCTGAAGAAGTAAAAGAAAAAATTGATTTCACACGTCGTCCTGAAACGCTCACAATTGAAGAGTTTTCAGACCTTTCAAAATAATTTAAAAAAATTGAACTCTATGTCTTGAGAAAACTTTTGTTTTAGTGTAAATTACCCTACTTGTCTCGAAACGATTTATAGAGGAAAACTATGGCAAAAGCTGCAAGAACAGTCAACGAATCCAACAGAAGTCTTAGCCGGTACCTGGAAGAAATTGGGAATTATGAACCCCTTCCACCGGCCAGGGAAGTTGAGTTGGCGCAAAAAATCCACAAGGATGACCAGATTGCATTAGAGGAACTGGTAAAAGCAAATTTGCGTTTTGTTGTATCTGTTGCAAAAGATTATCAAGGTCAGGGCTTACCCCTGACAGATTTAATTAATGAGGGTAATTTAGGTCTGATTAAAGCCGCCGGGCGTTTTGATGAAACCCGTGGGTTTAAATTTATTTCCTACGCAGTTTGGTGGATTCGCCAATCCATTTTACAGGCTTTGGCGGAACATTCACGAATCGTGCGCCTTCCGTTGAACCGTGTAGGTACAATCAGTAAAATTACCAAAACAGCGGAAAAGCTTGAAGCGGAGATTGAACGATCTCCCAACGAAGAAGAAATCGGCCGTCAGCTTGAAATGACTCCTGACGAAGTGATTGATGCCATGCGTATATCACGCCGACATCATTCGCTGAATGCGCCATTTCGTGATGGCGATAAAAATTCCCTGATCGATGTCATTAAGGATGAAAACCAATCATCTCCGGATGAACCGTTGATGAATGATTCATTGAAAGATGAGATTCGTCAATCCTTGGATACATTGAAAGAACGGGAACGCCAAGTCATTAAGATGTATTTTGGTATCGAGCGCGATTATGCGTTAACACTGAATGAAATTGGCGAAGAATTCAATTTAACCCGTGAGCGTGTACGGCAGATTAAAGAAAAAGCGATTCGTCGCCTGCGTCATCGTTCACGTAGTAAAACATTACGAACATATTTAGGATAATTAGAAGGAGGTGAGTGTACATGGTCGAAGTGACCGTAAGAGATGGTGAACCGCTTGAAAAAGCATTGCGCCGTTTCAAAAAGAAATGGGAACGTGCCGGTATTTTGCGGGATGTAAAAAAGAGAGCTTTTTACGAAAAGCCCAGTGATACCAAACGGATTTCCCGTAAAAAAGCACTGCGACGTATGGCTCGATTGCGCCGTATTTCTCAATACTAAAACACTCTCTGAAAAAACATAAAAGGCTCGGGATTTTTCTTGAGCCTTTTTTTGTTACTTTATAAATATTTGTATTCGAATTCTGTAATTTATCCTATGATATTACGCAATATGTCCAGAGTTAGACATGCATCACCCAGAAGAAATTCCGATAAAAAACTAGAATTTAAAGGCTGGAGATTCTCTAGCTTATGTAATGGGATTTTCAAATCATTTTATAAAATAATTGTAATTTCAATTTTAATATTAAATAATTATTCCGGATATCTTTTTGCTATGGAGCAATCACAAGATGGCGTTGAAACGTCAACTTTGAACCCAATTCACTCTGAATTATTAAATATATATACCGGGACAAAAGAACAAAATAATGCGTTATTAAAGGTTAATGCATTTGAAGGAAATTCTATCGTGGATGCGTTAAAAATAATCGGTGCAAATAGCGATTTTGAATCAAGGAAAAAATTATACAATAATACGTTTATCAAGTTTGCAGATATATCAAATAAGCCCAAAAATGAATTGGTAGACCAAGATAGTAGTTTGCAGCAAATAGGCTATCTGTACATTAATTCGAATCTTAAAGAACTTCCGGTTTTTATCAATAAAAATTATGTGGGAACAACACCGTTTGAAAACCCATTTAGGTTAGAGTTCGGATTGTATAAAATTTGGTGCATTCCGACTCTTACAGACACATTGCCAAAAGGAAAAACATTGGTTCATGATGGGAACATCATTTCATTTGTAAAAATTGACAAGGATGTTCAATCACATTTTATAGATATATCAACAATATTTAAATAAATCCTTCTTGAGATTACTATGATTATCCGCAGCATTTCCGGCGTTCGGGGAACAACTCCCGAATTTACTTCTGAATCCGTTTCACGTTATGCCAAAGCCTTCCATGCCATGCAGCCCCAAGGTGTTTTTATGCTGGGCCGGGATACGCGCCCATCCGGGGAAGGATTTATTGAAGATATTGCTCATGCACTTATTTCATCTGGTCGGGATGTGATTAATTTGAATATAGTTCCAACACCCACTGTTCAGTTTATGGTGGAAAACACCGACGCAGTGGGAGGTATAATCGTCACTGCCAGCCATAATCCGACGGAATGGAATGGTTTAAAATTTGTGCGGGAAGATGGCACATTTTTACATTCGGAAGAATGCGAAAAATTATTTTCAACTGTTGATGGTGATCTTCCGAGTTTTGATCAAGAACAGGGATTACATATTCCAGATGTGAATGCGATTCAAAAACATGTCATAAAGGTGGCGAATTTATCCTGCATCAAGCAAAATGACATTCGCAAAAGGAAGTTTAAGGTTGTTGTAGATGCGGTGAATGGTGCTGCGTTTGAAGCACTTCCTTACATGCTGGAATCCCTGGGGTGTGATGTTATAAAAATTCACTGCGAAGATAATGGCAATTTTGCCCGCCCGCCGGAACCGCTTCCGGAAAACCTGACTGATTTGAGTGCGGCTGTTATTCAGCATAATGCAGATGTAGGTTTTGCTTCTGATCCTGATGGTGATAGATTGGCCGTCATTTTAGAAGACGGACGACCTGCCGGCGATGAATATACCTTGGTTATGGCAGCGGATGGATATTTACAGACCATGAGTAAACAAGAAATAATCATCACCAATTTATCCACAACACTTGCATTGGAAAAGCTTGCTGAACGTTATGGTTCAACTGTACAGCGATCAGCCGTTGGTGAAATTAATGTGGTTCAGAAAATGTTGGAATTAAACTCCAACCTCGGCGGCGAAGGAAACGGCGGAGTTATTTTAAAGGAGGCTCATTTAGGTCGAGATTCTCTTGTGGCAGCTACTATGATTTTACATCGTATGGCTATGAGAGACGAGCCCATCAGCGCTATTTATGATGGGCTACCGCAATTTTCAATTGTGAAAGATAGAGTTGAATTGGATGGAATTGATAAAGAAGCTGTTTTAAATAAAGCACGCTCTATTTTTTCCGATGCAAATGTTAATGAAATTGACGGTGTAAAATTTACATGGACGGATCGCTGGATCCATTTGCGTTCGTCTAATACAGAACCCATAATGCGAATATATGCAGAAGGCCCAACAAAAGCCGTTGCCCAGAAATTGGTGGATCAGATTCGGTTTAGTTTATAATATTTCAGTTTAGTCCAAAGAAAAATAATAATGTGTCTTTTACCTGAGTTGCCCAGGCGCTTTCGGTATGATACGCATCAACATAAATACGGTATAGATAATCAGAATTATTTTTGAAAGATTAAATCAAAATTATTTTTATAAATAGATACATTATATATACTTCGCAGGCTATCTGTAAGTTGTTTTAACTCACCAGATTTGATATGGTAGTCATTTTTGATTGAGGATAAATATAATGATGCCCGAACATCATCTTCAGCATCTTTGGTTTTAATTAAAACAGTTAAGTCGTTTTCCAGTCCATAATTACGCGCTTTCTCTTCCAAAACCTTATCACGAAGAAGATAATAAAATCCTTTTAGTAAGTCTTGTCTTACTATATTTGTCGGAAGTAAATGTAAACGTGAAATAAAATCACCCACCGTAAATGCACCCAAATCGAATACGGCTAAATTTTCGTTTACTAATATTTTCAAGGTTGCCAGCAGTGGTTTTATGAATTTTTCAGGTTGTGATTCTTGCAGTTGATTATCATTTTCTTTTAATAGCTCTGCAATCATTCCTAATACATTATTCGTTAATGTGTCATTTATATTTACATTTGCAGATTCCATTAAATTATTCACATAATTATTTGCTGCAATTTGTCTTTTTTTATATAAGATTCCATTTTTTAAATCAAGTTTATTCTTTTCATAATCGGATTCCGAAATAATACCTTGCACCCGTTTATCTAATACTTGAATAATATGCCAACCATAAGCTGATCGAACAGGATTGGAAATGGAATCTATTGGAAGATTATACATGGCAATTTCAAACGTAGGATCCATTTGATTATAGGAAACCCATCCCAATTCTCCTCCCGTTTCAACAAGGGTTTTGTTTTTAAAAGTAGATTGTGCAATTTTGTCAAACTGGTCAATACTTTTTGAAATTAATTTATATATAGAATCTATTTCTAATATATTTAGACTGAAAATATGACGAACAAACACATCAGTGTTTTTCCATAAAAAATGGGTTTTTAATAGAGAATCTGAAGGGGAAAAGGGTTTTATTAATATTTCATGTTTATATAAAGCATCACGAAGAGCAGTGTTTCTTTTTTCATTGATTTGAGTTTGTGCAATTGAATCTATGGGAATATTTGTACTTATCCAGGCATTTGCCAACAATTTCTTTGAAATGAGTTTTTCTAGAATATTTATTCTTTCTTCAGGGGAGTCTTTTATATCAGTTTTAAGTAAATGATGTTTGTATTTTTCTTCAAACTCAAATGAACTAACCGTTAAACCACCAACGTGTGCAACTGTATAATGAGGGAGGTCTTTTACACAGCCGGAGAGGAAGAAAAATGAAATAAATATAATAGATAATAGAAGTATCGTTTTTTTATATATGATCACACCAAAAGTTACTGTTTGTCAAAAAGTAATTCTATAAATAAAAAAAGGCTGATCCAAATGAACCAGCCCTTTTTTATTACAACAGGAAGCTATTTACTTCATTAACGTCATTTTTTTAATCTTATGAAATTGACTTCCAGCCTGCAGTTCATAAAAATAGATACCGCTGGCAACAGGCGAACCATTTTGGTCTCGACCGTGCCAGATGAAATTATATGAACCTGCTTCTAAATGACCATGATGAAGCGTAGCAATCTGTCTACCCAGTACGTTGTAGATGTTGATTTTCACATCAGCGACGATTGGTAAATCGAAGGAGATCTTCGTAGTGGGATTAAACGGATTGGGATAATTATCTCTTAAAGCGAATTTCTCAGGGATAATATTGGAATCATTTATGATTTCTAACCAAGGATTGTCTGGATTATTTTCGCCAAACCTGGTTACATACGTGTATTCTGTAACACCTAATGGAACGATTACATTTCTATCCTGACCAAACCCTGCTTCATTATCTACAGCACCATTTGATCCAGGAGTATCATCCTCAATTCCATCATACCATGCACCAAATTTTGCAGTAAAAAGATTGCTGTGTCCTTCCGGTAGTAAGAGGCTTCCGGTGAAAATATTGTCACCATCACCATCTGCTAAATGAGGCATTTCACTGCTTGCCGGGTTTGCACAATCTGCATCCATGCAATCACCCCAAGTATACCAGCCATTAATGAATGAACCATTAAATACAATAGTATCGGGTTTTTGAGGGAAGGCTACTCCGGAATTATAATTCAATGTTCCATCAATCCATTCTACTTCAAAATAGAGTGTAACATCATTTTCCAGAGGGGCACCTGTGGGCAGGATATTCGGTTGCATAACATCTAAAGCCACATCATCTCCTGTCCAAATGAATGTGTGGTTGTCACCCACTTCCCAACCGCTGTTATTCCATGCTGAATCAGGATTGGCTTTGAATTTCCATTGGACTTCATTACCAACATTCTCTTCAAATTCAATATCCAATTTGTAGAGATAAGGATCGACAAGATCTTGTTGCATTGCGTCACCGCCAGACCAGCCATTCATACCACCACGAATTTCCAGTGTATGAGCTACCGGGTCGAACGTTACCATTTCGCTGATATCCGCCTGAAAAGTGATTGTAGCAGTTTGATAATTAGCAGGTACACAGGAAGCACATGTTGCAAAACAAACAGCATCAACAGTTATATCTACATCTCCGGGAGTAAATGTACGATTACCATCGGTCGCACAATCACTGGGAACGCCTTCTGCGCCATCCCAAGTATTTCCGTTTACAAATTTGTAAGCGACTTGATCTCCGGAAGCCAAGCCTACGGTAATTTCAAAGATGGAATCGCCATCAGCATCAGTCATTTCCGTTGCTGCCGGATCCCAGCCTTGGAAACTACCGGCTATATGAATACCATCTGTGGAAATTTCTTCATTTTCCATATCAACTTGGAATGTGACATAGACTGCATCGCAAGCTAAACAAGCACCGTAGCAAACTGCGGGTGTTGTATAATCCACATCAGGTATGACTAACCAGCGATTTCCCCAACTACCGGGGAAACTACACTCGTCCGGTGCAGATTCATCGTTTCCCCAAGCGTTTCCGTTGACATATTTATATTGAATTGTATCACCAATTACACTGCCCATCGTTATTTCATAATAACCTGTACTGTCGTTTAACACCAATTCGGAAGTTGCTGGATTCCAACCTTGCATACTTCCAGCTACATGAACACCTTCTGTTGCAACTGTTTCATTTGACATATCAACTTGAAATGTTATTGCAACTTCATCACAATCAACACAGCTTTCCCAGCAAACAGGGCCGTAGGAAAAATCACTTTCTCCTACTGTAAGAATACGGTTATTTCCACCGTCAACTTGGCAGAAAAATCCTTGTGCGTCATCACCAGCCCATTCATCATCACTGTCACCGCCCCAAGTGTTACCATTTATGAACTTAAATTCAAATGTTCCGGGAACTAATAATAACTTTACTGAAAAAATTCCCACATCAACTGAATCTAACTCAATCCCACCGGGATTCCAGTTTGGATAAATTGGATTTTCCAGGTTACCGTCATAATCATAATCTTGAAAATTACCAGCAGCGTGTACACCATTTGCGGATACCGTTTCACCAGATAAATCCACGGTAAATGTACCGTAAACAGTTGTTGCAGTATTGGAAATGCCCGGTGTAGGCGAGCCGTCAGATGTCCATGTTGAACCGCCATCTGCCGTACGAGCATATGATGTATCTGCTGCTTGGGCGCCGAATGTTAATGTATCAATGACAGTTGAACCATCTGAGGCATATAATCCAATCTGTTCGCCGCCACCACTAAGCTTTTCTTCCACGTGTAATGGACCCTGTTCAGATTCTTTATCTGCCCAAAGAATCAAAAAACCACCGGGAGGAATTGTTGTTAGTGCTGAAGCAGTGTCAGGGATTTGCCAAGAATCTGGATCTGTTAAATCATCAGTAATATACATACCGCCAATATCTACTGAATCTGTACCACCATTATAGATTTCAATCCAGTCATCGTAATCACCATATTCATCTGGGCAGCAATAATCGTTGCTAGCCATAAATTCATTAATGTACAGATCCTGTCCTAAAACCAAAGACGTTACTGTAATTAATGAAAGAAGAATTATCATTTTCTTCATTTTATACCTCTCTTGTTTGTTTATTATTAATGCAATATTTAAAAATACAAACCTTAAGTAACTCACTTATGAGTTACTAATCTATTTTACTTATAGAAAATTACATGTTGAAAAACTAAATATCAACTTAATTACATTTATATTTTAGATGTTGAAATTTAGATAATATACTATAATGAGAAAGAAACTGTAAGTTTTTGGGGATTGCCCAACCGTCCGAACTGACGGTATGTATAATCTAAAAACCACTTTGTTTTACCTAATTTGATTTTTACACCGCCACCCACAGCAAATCCTTGTTCGCTGTCTCGTTGAAACAAATTATTGTACCCAATTCTCAAAAAGGCTAAATCGGAAAATGCCAGTTCCGCACCCATGTTTAAACTTTCAGTATTATCGTTTGGATGAAGGGCATCCAATGCTACAGTCAAATCAAAAATGGAAAAGTGGGTTTTATAGGCTGTTCCAAAGCGGAATATTAACGGTAAATCAAAATAATCTGTGGATAATTCAGCATTCACTTTTTCCGGATCTGATTCTAAACTGGGGTCTAATTCGGTCTGGATTAAAAGATCTCTTCCAGACATGCGCATTTTTGTTCCAAAGTTTGAAATACTCATTCCGATGGTGAAGCCATCCCATTTTGTGTCGTAGACTGTTCCGATGTCAATGCCAAATCCGTTTGCACTTGAGTTATAAATAAATTCGTTGATGTATTTCATGGATAAACCAATTGAAAATTTGTCCGTAAGGTTTTTCCCATAACTCACCAAGGCAGAGTATGCACCAGCTTTGAATTTTTCTCCTGATTCCCCTTCCGGATCTTTTGTGGTGGTAACAAGCATTTCTCCCATATTTAAATAGGTAAGGGATGTTCCAATTGTACCAAGTTTCCCCAGATTAAATGTCAAACCCACAAAATCTAGATTTATATCTAAAAACCAATCAGTGTGATCAAGAATCCCCTGAATACCTTTAATCCGGGAAATACCTGCCGGATTCCAATACAAAGCAGATGCATCATTCGCTACAGCTGTGAATGCTCCACCAGTTGCGATGGCACTTGAACCAACTCCAATCTTTAGAAATTGTGCTGCAGTCGTTCCGGTTTTTGATACGGATTGTCCGTGGAGATGAATTCCAGCAAATAATGAAATAACAATTAATTTTAGTAATAGTTTTTTCATTTTATAACAGCGAATTTTCCTAGGACAGGTTTAAAATCATATTCACTATCCGCAAGTGGCTCAATATGGTAAATATAAATTCCATAAGCTATGTCAAGGTTATCCTTGGTCATCATATCCCATTCTGCTGTACCGTCTTCAATGACTGTATTGTGCTGCATTTTATCTACCAATTCTCCGGCTAATGTATAAATCCGGATTTCGCACATAGGCGGCAAATGATTAAAATGAATTGAGCGAGGACCCCGACCGCTTGAATATGGATTTTGCCCCTCCCAGCTGGCGCCTCCGATATAAGGGTTGGGTACAACTTTTATGCGATCCATTTCATTTTGAATCTTACTTTTATCTATATATGGGGCATTGGATACAAATTCGAAAATATCATCACTGGTAAATGGTTTACTGAATAGAATATTCAGTGTATCTCCATTACCGGGTTTATGCAATGTGGCAGAAGAATCTTCTCCCGTTGGTGTAATCGACCAGGATACAACAGTTGTATCGCTTAAATTTTCCAATAAAATAATTCGATCAAATTTTGAAAAATGGCCCGGCTCAACATAAATAGAATCGAGGATTATATTGTTTGCGCTGTCACGGATGATATACCGTATGCTTTGATCAATAACTGCAAAATCAATCGGTGAGTCATCAAAAGGATCTTGAATAATAAAATTCATTTCCATTTCAGGAAGATTGTAAGTAGATCCATTGTTTTGTAATAGATCAATAGAGCTAGAATGTCCGATCAATTCATCACCGAAAATGATTTGAATATCTCTGGGATAGGATAGTCCTTTTGTAGCATATCCATAAAATTCAAAGGGTGTTACATCAATGGAGTACTTTTCTTCATATTCGGGTACAAAACCAAAAGTTGTTTTTTTAATTGTCCAGTCGTTGTCGACAATAATTTGCATACCATCAAACATAGATTTATCGCCATCAAGGTCTTGAGTCCAATGAATCACTGTATCCGGAATATTGAAAGACGTTACATCCACAATCATATAATGGGATGTGACCGGCAACGCTTCATCCACATCGTACAAATCAAAATTGGGTTCGCCCAAATCAGGTATTCCATTTCCTTCAGTGCTATCGGCATCAGGGCCGTAATACCCTGGATCATTTGGTCCAATTCCATCAGTGCCTATGTCATCTTTTAATTCTTCTCCCGGATCCTGAACGCCATTACCAAAATCAATGAATGGTTCACCGTTTTCACTGCTCTGATAAAACCCATCTTCATTTACATCAACAAAATCTATGGCATTATTTCCTTCAGTCCCATAGTCAGCGCAACCGGTGGAATCAGTTTCATCCACTTCTCCATCTCCATCGTTATCTGCATGATCTGAACAATTCTTTACAATGTCATAATTATCATGTGCTGGGTCTGGATTCAATATTGGATGGTAACCACCAAACACTTGAGAGCCGTCTGGTAGATAATAAAAGCCTGTTTCCAATGAATCAGAAATACCATCCAAACCAACATCAAAGTACACTTCCGTTGTATCCCAAATACCGTTGGGTGTATCCCAATAGGGTATCCAATCAAAATCATCATCTAATCCGTTTAAATGGCTGTCTTTAAAATAAATTCTGTACACTCGCCCGCTGGGAATTTTTGATGGATCTAAATTATTTAAAGTAATCGATCCTGTACCTCGTACTTTCCCTATAGGTTTAACATCTTCTTCAGGCTCCGGCGGGATAAATCCTGCGGCTGGAGCATCCGGAACGACAGAAATTACATTTATAGCCGTTTGTACATTTCCGCCTTTATCAATCGTAACAAACTTTGAGGATTCTGCAGGTAATATTTCTTTTTCCTCGTGTCCGTGGTCATAGGATGTTACTGCGTAGAAATAACGATGCCCGTTTATTACATTTGAGTCTGTCCAAGAATGTACTAATCCTGTATTTTTCCCCAAATAAAATTTGATACCGTCCACGTCTCCTGGGAAAAAATCTGAATATTCATTATCTAAATCATACTGTTTTACAGGTACATTAAATTTAGGAGATCCAAAAGCATCTGTCACCATCCCTGCATCTGTAAATTGTGTATCCGTTGCCTTATAAATTTTATACCCTTCAAAATCGTATCCGGATATTCTATCAAAAGATTCCTCTGCACGATCATCCCAATATAAGGTGACATATCCATCACCCGCATAAGCTCGTAAGGATGGCAATTCAGGAGCTTTTGCGAAATTATAATTTTGGTTATATATTGTTTGGACGGTTTGTTTATTGCGGATTAAATCGGGTAAATTGTCGCCAAAGAGCAACCCCACGGAAAAGCGTTCAGTCTCTCCCGGCAATAGAGGGAAATAGCCTGATCCAAATAGAAAATCCGCATCCGCATTTTGCACCGATTTATTAAAATATCCCGGGTTCATTTCGTCCCAAAGGCGAGTATCGTTGCTCATATCTGGGCCAACACCATACGTAAAATAATAAAAGCTGGATAATCCAATCTGATCTGATTCATCAATATCTGTTTTATCAATATTGGGTTCACCGGGCAATCCGGAATCCACCCAAATTCCGTCAATTAATTCAAACCCCGAAGTTGGTTCTCCATCTCCTTCGCCATAAAAACTATCTCCACTTCCCGGTGCGCCATCCCGGCCTACATCATCAGATTCACTGTCCCAATCACCATCATTATCAATCCCGTCACTTCTGGATTCATCAATCATGAGATTATTAGAACCAAGACCTGTAAAATAATTAATGTATTTCAAGCCAACATTTAGATAAACATCTTCAAAAAAACCTGTGGATAATTCGATGGATGCACCATTATTTTCATCTATTAAGCCATTCAAATTATCATCAATTAAATTTCGAGGAATTTCGTCCATGGATGTATTTGGGTAAAATATGAGTTGTGTTCCATTTTGTTCTATAATTAACGAATCGGAAGGCATTTGAACAATTTCCCTGGAATAATCATAATAGTTAATTTTGATTACATTTTCTCCAGATGCGTAACTGACAGGATCAAACATTGCTTCTATAATAATTTCACCCTCGCCCTCAGATCCATCACCGTCATTATCAATGCCATCAACTGAATTTCCCGGACTTTCCAGAAATGCATACCCGGCAAGGCCGACAGGTGACCAACCGCCTGCACCGATACCACCCAAACCTGTTTCTAAATCTGTGCCATGATCATAAGAAAAGGCGATATCATCTACCTTATCAAAATCCGCATAATCATCTTGTGAATCTCCATCTCCGCCAGTAATTGTTCCAACAATGTAGCCAAATATCATTTTATTGTGAATTTTATGACCAATATTTTTGATATCGTATAACCAGAATAGCACATCTTCTGCAAGAATATGATTCCATTGCAGCCCGCGAACAGTCGCATTTAGCCCAAGACCCCGTCTTTCAAAATCGGTTGAATCGGGATAAAATAGAAATTCAGCATCATTGGCATCATCCATTATGAAAAAACTTTCCTGTTCAGCATTTTTTTGATCTTTGCCAAAATAACCATTCCAAGAACCTGACCAACCCGGATCATTAATGTCATCCATTTTGTCAGGCCAAAAGTTTGGCCATGTATTCACTTGATTAATATCATCTTCATTGATCGGAGGTCCCATGTGACTCATGGCTGCTAAAGTAGTATCAGTATTTGTATATCCGGGTAGCGGTTCCCACCCCCAATGGGTATTCCCAGATAATTCACTCCCACGAGGACTCAATATTGTTACAACACTATATTTTTTAGCTCCGTTTATATCTTGAATTTCTGATCCCACCATTAACCCAACATCACCTATATATTCATGGGTAGAATTAATGGGCCACTCGCCACCAATATCGTCCACACCTTCAAACGTTCTTCCCACTAATCCATAATTGTAAAAAGTGGTACGGACTTTATTCCCGGAATGCATATTTTTTGTTCGTGCGAGTTCAGATCCATGAGGAGTACCCGCTGAAAGCATAGAAAATATACAGATCAGAATAACTGCTATTTTATTATATGTTCGTGTAGATAAAAAGAGCATCTAAAAATTCATTGATAAACCAATGTTTATCTTACGGGGTTCTGAAAAATAATTGGGTCTCAATATATGTTCATTTAGATTTCCAATTCTGGATATATCTGTTTCCGAAACATCTTGAGATGTAAGAGTGTATGTGGCTCTTCCGGTATCATTCCATACAATCATTTCATTTTGAAAATCAAACATATTATAAATATTGCAAAAGACTGAAATTCGATAACCGAACATTGAAATGAAATATGATGATCTAAAATCAATATTAATAAATGATGGTCGTCTGTCACTGTTTTCTGCAAACCCGGAAAATGCACTTGCGCCTGATACTACACCTGCTTTCGGTTCGGGCGTATAAGGCTTTCCTGACCAGAATTTTCCAATCATAGATGTGGACCAATTTTTTCTTCCAAAGCTTACAGATGCATTTAAGGTATGTGTCTGGTCCCAATTCAAAGGTATTAAACTAATGCGTGGCGCTTCATCTTCATTTTGAGCATTAAAATATGCTTCAGAAGGGTCTGAAAAAGTACCTTCTGCCACCATCCAAGAATAGTCTAATGAAGCACCAAATCCTCCAACTAAATCTCTTTTTACTGCAATGGTAAATCCCCTCGTATTGGCATAATCTTTATTTTCCCATTTATAATAAACACCGATGGGATATTTATTTATTGGGGCGCTAACTCCCACCCAGTCCCGGGTATCTCTATAGAAAAGCGTTAAATCAAAAGAAGTGAAGGCAGCGATTTCTTGTTTGACCCCCACTTCATACATGACTGTTTTTTCTGGTTTTAAAGCTGCATTTCCCAGAATACCGCCGCTGGTTGAATTACTGATTTCGAATTCAGGGTTTTCATAAAGATAACTGAATTGTGGAATTTGGAAAAAATATCCGTAAGAAACATGAATGGCACCTTTATCTGTAATGGGGTAAGAAATCCCAATTCTTGGGCTTAACTGGTAAGCAGGCTTCGTTTTGTTATATCCGTATTCCCAACGGTAAGAATTTAGAACTTCACTCCACGCATCGGGATCGATAATATCAGTACTGATTAATTCATTTGCTTTTACTGCACCTTTGGTATTTAAACTGTCAATAATTGTAACGTTTTGGTGTAGAGATTCGTATTCATGTTCCCAGATAACGGATGTGTCATATTCAGTTGTTGTTAAATAATACTTACGATTCCCTGGATAAAGATCATTTTTAGGAGTGTGCCATTTTGAGTCAAAATAATCAAATCGTAAACCAATATTTACAATTAAATCTTCTAATTCAATTTTATCTTGAATATAAGCAGATAATTCTAAAGGCTTGACACGAAAATAATCATGTTCCGGTTCGTGGGTAGGAAAAATGACGGGAGTATATGGATATAATCGCGAACCGGTTTGTGGATTAAATCCCAAAGTATCGCCATGTTCCGTTAAGCCCCAATCGCCGGTGGTGCCGTATTGAAGACTTTTATCATCTGCCCATAAATCGTAAAATTTTACTTCAAAACCGGATTTTACGTGGTTCGCTTTATTGAATTGGGTGACAATATCAAACTTCAACACATTATAATTCGTCTCTCGTGCAAATCTGCCATTTTGTGTTCCAGCGGGGGCGAATGACCATGCCGGAACGCGCATGATCTCCGGATCAACATAACGATCATCGCTTTCATCCTTATATAAATATTGCCAATAAGAGGATTGAAAATCGATCATTTTCAATTCATAGTATGTTCGTTGAGAAAGAGTATGTGTAAGATTTAAAATATGTGATAAATCTTTTTCAAAATGGTTCATCAAACCGGTTGGGTTGTATTTATAAAATGAGTCATAATTTTTATATGATTTTTCTGCGTAGAATAAACTATACGAAATTTTCATCATTGACGTTGGTTTAAATGTCAATTTTCCTTGAACTGAAAGTTTTGAAAAAGGATTCAAAGGACTGATTTTTTCGTTCCCGCCAGATCCATCGGGAAGAAAAAGCTGTTTTCCGTAATACTTACCTAATGTATTGAAATAACGGATATTTGAATAAAATGTCAAATAATTACTTAAACCGGGAATAGGTCCACTCAAGTAACCATTGAAATTTTTAATTTGAAAAGGATTTAATAAAATATTCAATTTATCTATATAGCCGTTTTCGTCTAATGCAAAAACATGTTCTCCCCATTGAGCAATTCCATCACCTTCACCTAAACTTGGTTCATTACGTTGTCCATTATTGTTACTTGTTATTGATGGTACCATAGAACCATCATCAGTTGGGTCACCTCTTTGACCATCTGAACCTAAATCGCTGTTGAGTGGTTCACCCTTATCCCATATTCCATTTTCATTGGCATCATCCCAAGGTTCACCGGGATCCCACTGAAGATTGTTGTTAAAATCGTTGAACCATTCAGGAGATTCCCATTTTCCGTTACTGTTGACATCTTCATAAGGTAGCCAGTCAGCAAAAGGAGAAGACATGGAATGGAGCTTACTGTCAAATGTATGAAATCCTCCGGCGTAAATTTCCATACCCCCTTGAAGTTTTTCACCACCATCTTTTGTAACCACATTTACAATCCCGGACATGGCATTTCCATATTCTGCGTTAAAAGTTCCGCTGATCACTTGGAGTTCCTGGATGGAACTGGTTTCAATTTCTTGTCCCACACTTCCATCGTATGAATCTGTAGTGGATATTCCGTCCACCCAAAATGAGACTTCTCCGCTCCGTCCCCCCCGAACGTGGAGACCGCCTCCGGGATCACGAACTACACCAGCTTGGAGTTCAATTAAATCGCCTATTTCTGTTACGGGCAAACTTTCGATTTGCTTTGAACTAACCACTGATGCCATGGATGTTTGGTCTAGCCGAACAGTTTTTTTGACCGCAACAACTGTTACTTCCTGTCCTTCGATTGCTTCAGTGGATAAAGAAAAATCAACAGTGGATGTAAGATCTACCACTACTTGAACAGCGGTCATTCTTAAGGTACTATATCCAATCATTAACGCTTTGACGGTATAATCTCCCGGCGGAATATTCAGAATAAAGTAATTTCCTTCCAGATCTGTGGCAGCGCCCAAACCAGTTCCTTCCACCAAAATATTACAACCAATGAGCGGTTCTTTCGTTTTTTGGTCTAGAACTCGACCTGCTAGTTTACCTGTGGTACCTGCAATCAAATTTTGTAAAAGTACAAAAATCAGTACAAGGACACAAAATAATTTTGTATTTTTATAATAGTAACTCATTTTAGAGTGTCGTTTTAAAGATACTGAATGTAATATCTTATAAGCTTATGTTCAAAACAATAGGGAATTGAAATGAAAATACAGTTAAAAATAGTTTTTTTTACACTATTATTTCTAGTAAATGTCCTTAATGCTCAAGCTGGGATAAAAGTGATTTCTTATAATATGATGGGTATGAAGCCGGACACAGATTGGGAAACCAGGCTGGAATATATTATTCAGCATATGATTGATTTAAATCCTGATATTATTGGTTTGCAGGAAATAAATCAAACTGCCGGCGGAAATGCAGGTGATAATATGGCTCAAACACTGATTGATTCACTGGAGGCATTTTTTGGAATTGATTATTATCTATATGAACAAAATACGCATACTTCTTGGAGCCAATTCGACGAAAGCATTGGCATTATCAGTAAATATCCTGTTATAGCTTTAAACTATTTGGATTTAACTCCCGGAGTTTTTCCACGTAAAGTTGTTTGGAATTATATAAATACACCATTGGGAACAATCAATTTCTTCACCACTCATCTATCTTACATGGAAAACCATAATAGTATTCGCATGCAGCAGGTTCAGGAAATTGTGGATTTTGTGGAAGCGAAAGAATCTCTTTGGCCAGGCGTAGCATCAATTTTAACTGGAGATTTTAATTGTACTCCCGAATCCGATCCAATTTCTCTTTTGGTAAATGGTGTTGAAGGCAGTTTTTATTATAGTACATATCAATATGTAAATCCGCCTTTAAATGGATTTACTGTTCCTGCAGAGAGTCCCTCCAGAAAAATTGATTATATTTTCCTGAAAAATAATTCAGAATTGGGATTAGACACATCTATTGTTGTTATTGATGAGCCATATGATGGTGATCATTATCCTTCCGATCATCGCGGATTACTGACTATTTTTGATCAATCTCCATTAGTCATTGGTTCAAATGAAACAGCTCCATCTCAATTTCATTTTATGGGACATTACCCAAATCCCTTTAATTCTGTATTAAATATTGAATATAGTTTGGAAACCCAAAAGGATGTTTCAATATATGTTTATAATATTCTTGGTGAACGTGTTAAGACAGATTTATACAATGACATGAAAAGTGGTTTCCATCGTCAAAATTTGGATTTTACAGGATTATCATCTGGTGTTTATTATATTACAATTGGTGCTGGTTCGGAGTTTATTAAAGAGAAATGTGTCTACTTAAAATAAATAACTAATTATATATAAATATCTGTGCATCTTTTCCATTTAATATGTTTGAATTAT
>JACNLB010000071.1:51256-58363 GCA_014381755.1 Fidelibacterota bacterium
TTCAGAGTCGTAGTCGAATTCCGGCCAAAGCATTGGTTTTCTGCAATCCGGGTCATCACCTCCCCACATACCCACTTCATCACCATAATATATTAACGGTGCGCCGGGAAACATAAATTGAAATGTGATGATTGTTTTTTGAATTTGTTTTTCTGATTCATTTGGTTTTCGAATATCAAATTCTCTATTATACCAAGTATTATTTCCGTGATCAATCCAGCGATCTGGATTTACAACAGCTGACGCCAATCTTTCCATATCATGGCTTCCCAACATATTTTGCAGAATTAAAGTTCGATCAAATCCATAATCAGATAAGACCCCATTCAATAGATTGTTTAGTTCAGTCGCTGAAATTTGATTTTTTTCATCGATGAAAAATTTGAACATGGCATCACCAAATCGATAATTCATGACTGCATCAAATCGCCCGTCCTGAACCCATGGCGATGCATTGAATTGTATATTATTCCACCAGTCCTCCCACCAAACTTCACCTGTAATATAGGCTTCAGGGTTAATGTCTTTGACCCATTTTCCAAATAAATCCCAAAATTTTATACTGACTCGTTCTGCCACATCCAACCGCCAGCCGTCCACGCCATCGGAAGGGTCGCCATCACTATTTGGGTCCATCCAACGTTTAACTACTTCATGTAAATGATTGCGAACCGGATCAATGGGACCCAATTCATTTTGGCGAAATGCAGGGAGGTCTGCCACCCAGCCTTTATATTTCATTTTACCAAACTCATTTGCAAAAAGAGGGGGCAACTCTTGGAATTCATTGGCATGTCCCTCATCGGGAAGAGTTGAACCTTCAATAACAAACCAATCATAGTATGGGCTTTGTTTTTTATTTTTTATAATATCCTGAAACGCCCAAAAAGTTAAACCAACATGATTGAACACACCATCAATAATGATTTTAATATTTCTTTCATGGGCTTTTTGGATTAATTCCAGGAATAATTTATCTGCATGAGTCCACTCCCATGTTGTCGGATCTTCATGATTCTCTGATTGAATAATTTGCCAATCACGGGCAGGGTCAGGGCCGAAATATCGATCAATGTGATGATAATAGGCAGCGCCGTATTTATGTGAGGAAGGGGAATCGAAAACAGGATTAAAATAAATGGCGTTAATGCCCAGTTGCTCTAAGTAGTTCAATTTATCAATGACACCTTGGATATCACCACCATACCGTCGAATTTGGAATTGAAAACGAAAATCCTGTTCATTCATTTTTTCCCATGGTTGAAATTCATACCAGTCTGACGTCCAGGGAGAAACGTGCCAATTAGTTTGTTTTACCCATGGCCAAGTACCAAACATGCTTTCTTTCGTCGGATCATTTGTTGTGTCTCCATTATAAAATCGATCTGGAAAAATTTGATACCAAACTGCTTTGTTTGCCCAAGAAGGAACATCAGCATTTAGTATAAAAATGCTGAATAAAGACAGATGAATTAATATTCGCATGTAAATATTTATCAAATATGGAGAATGAAAATTAGTAACTCACTATTGAGTTACTGTTTATAATTTAAGTATATTCCAGCGAACCTCTCAAATGAATTTAGATAAAATGAGCATTAATAATAGATAACAAAATATGTCTACAACTGAAATAGAAATTATCAGCCTTTTGGAACAGTTCGGATTATCAATAAATGCTGCCAAAGCTTATATAAGTTTACTGCGCAATAGTCCTTCAACTGGATATGAAATTAGCAAAGATTCTGGAATTCCCCGTTCTGCAATCTATGCCACATTAAATCGTATGGAAAAAATGGGTATAGTCAATTCAGAGGGAAAATCTCCCAAGAAATTTATTCCTTTATCGCCTTCATCACTTATTGAACATTTGCAAAGCGTGCATGAACATCAACTTGGAAACCTTAATACAGCTTTAGACAATTTGGAACTTGATGAAGAAGCATTCGATTTTTGGCATATTCATGGCTACGAAAATCTTATCTTTAAAATGCGTGAAGCAATCAATAATGCTAATTCTTCAATAATAATTAATGTATGGAACAGAGAATTAGAAAAAGTAGATAAAGAATTAATAGCAGCTCGTGATAGAAATATAGATATAATTATTTTTTCATTTTCAACTGTAAATAATCCTCTCGGTACAACCATCTCATATAATTTAGATGAAGGTGATATTCAGAAAATATGGCGACCGAAAGTTGTACTGGTCGTTGATCATAATATTACAATCATGGGAAGTGCTTCCGAAAGAAATGGACGTGCTATTTGGACTTCAAATCCTGCAATTACGAAAATCGCTTCAGATTATATTGTTTTGGATATCACCCTTGCTGGACAACGACTAGATTTAGATATTAATCCAACAGTCAAAAACATCATGCAAAAAGATGAGTTTGATTTGGATAAGTTGATTGATCAAGCCCAAAGTAAAAACTGATCCTCTCAAATAAGAATAATTAAGGAACGTTTGTTGAAATTTTTCCCAAGAGAAAGCGGTATTCTTCTGCACGTAACTTCGTTGCCAGGTCCCTATGGAATTGGTGAAATAGGGAAAGAGGCGATTCAATTCATCGATTTGCTTTCTGAAATGGGTCAAAGTCTTTGGCAAATCCTACCTACTGGCGACACAGGTGCATGTAATTCTCCTTACACAACTGTTTCCGCATTTGCAAACAATCCATTGCTGATTAGTATTGATACCCTCATTGAAAACAAATATTTAAAACAGGATGATTTAAATGTGTTTAAGCAATATTCTACTCAAAAAGTTGAATATAATAGTATCATATCTGATCGAAAAAAAATCTTGAATATTGCTTGCGGAAATTTTTTGGAACTTGAAACAGATACAATTAAACAACAATTTGAATCTTTTTGTTTAGAAAATGAATATTGGTTAAACAGTTATACACTATTTCTAACTTTGAAACAGATTCATCAAAATAAAAATTGGACTGAATGGGGAATAAAATTCTCTGACAATGAAAAAGTATTTGAGGAAATTCGAAATAAAAATCAGACTTTTATTCAAAAATTAAAAATACAACAATTTTTATTTTTTGACCAATGGCATAGGATAAAAAAATATGCAAATGAAAAAGGAATTCGTATTGTGGGAGATATTCCTATTTATATTTCCCATGACAGTGCAGATGTTTGGGCGAATCCTGAATTATTTAAACTGGAAGAAAATGGAAACATGAAATTTCAATCAGGTTGCCCGCCGGACTTCTTTTTGAAAGATGGACAGGTGTGGGGACACCCCATTTACGATTGGAAAGCTCATGAAAAAACTGATTATAAATGGTGGATTGATCGTTTAAAATACTTATTTACTTTAGTCGATATTGTTAGAATTGACCATTTTAATGGATTTGCAAAATATTGGGAAATTCCCATGGAATCTTCAAACGGTGTAAAAGCTAAATGGGTGAAAGGTCCCGGAGAGAAATTGCTTACTGCTGTTAGGAAGAAATTAGGAAATCAACCTATCATTGCTGAAGATTTAGGCGATGCTGCTTCAGATGCAAAAATAATCAGAGAAGAATTTGATATTCCCGGAATGAAAGTATTACAAATGGCTTTTGGTGAAGCTGAAAATCTAAACGGATCAATTCCTGAATTAGAAATAGAAAACATTGTCGTTTATACAGGAACACATGATAATGATACTACCATTGGTTGGTTTCAAACTAAACCTGGAAAAGGAAATATTCAAACAGCAGATGAGATTGCTCACGAACGAAATAATGCATTGGAATTACTGGGAACTGACGGCAGCCAAATCAACTGGGATTTAATTTCTCTTGCAATGCATTCAAAATCCAACACTGTTATTATTCCTTTACAGGATATTTTGGGGCTGGATGAAAAAGCACGTATGAATACACCCGGTACAATTGAAGGAAATTGGGAATGGCGATTTCAAGAGAATCAGCTAACGAAAGAGATTATTGAACGGATGAAGACACTAACGAAAGATAGTAATAGATTGCAAAGTTTCCATCAATGACAGAATCACAAATTAGGATAGCATATTTCTCAGCTGAAATCGGAATTAGTTCAAGTCTTCCCACATACAGCGGTGGTTTGGGTGTATTAGCCGGAGACCATATAAAAGCTGCAGCAGATGAAGGATTGCCGCTGTGTGCTATAACATTATTATATAAGGAAGGGTATTTCAAACAACGCATTGATGAGGAAGGAAACCAATCTGAAACATATCCAAAATTTGATCCTGAACCTTTATTAAAAAAATTAGATTTTACATTTCCCCTCCAACTTCGAGGTAGAGAAGTTCAAATTGAAGTTTATAGATTAGATTATCCCGGTTTAAAAGGGTATAACCTACCTATCTATTTTATGGATACAGATCTAAAGAATAACTCCGAAGAAGATAGAAGCATTTCATTAAGACTGTATTCGGGGAATAAAAATCATAGAATTCTGCAAGAAGCCATTTTGGGTTTTGGTGGGATTCATTTGTTGAAACAACTGGGTATTTTGGATAACATTAAAACATTTCACATGAATGAAGGTCATTGTTCTTTCCTTACTCTGGAACTACTTGAACATTATAAAAATGAAGAAGTAGTTAGAAACAAATGTCATTTTACCACTCATACTCCTGTTCCTGCTGGGCATGATCATTTTTCAATGGAGAGGGTAAATAATTTAATACATGGATTAATCCCAAAAGATTTACAATTGCCTTCACTCGTACAAAACAGCCGAATGCATATGACTGAACTTGGCCTCTATTTCAGCCGTTCGGTAAATGGTGTATCTAAACTTCATGGCAAAGTAGCACAAAATCAATTTCCCCAAAGTACAATAGGATACATTACAAACGGAGTGTATCATCCTTATTGGGTTTGCCCCCAATTTAGGGAATTGTTTGATGATTATTTCCCCGGTTGGAGAATAGAAGGAAAAAAACTTTTGGATATAGATTCCATCCCGGATGATAAATTATTAAGAGCTCATAACAAAAGAAAACGAACTTTATTAGGTTATGCCAATGCCCAAGTTCAAAAAGCCTTAAGCCGAAATGTCTTAACTATTGGGTTTGCCCGTCGGGCAGCAACCTATAAAAGAGCACATTTATTATTTTCCGATATGGATAGATTAATCAACCTGTCACAAGGTCAAATTCAGTTTGTTTTTGCCGGGAAGGCTCATCCGGAAGATGATCAGGGAAAAGATATCATTCGTGAAATTGTAACCAATGCCAATCATTTATACGGGAAAGTAAAAGTTATTTTCTTGGAAAATTATAATATGTGGCTGGGTAGATTGATTACATCAGGTGTAGACGTTTGGTTGAATACACCATTGCGCCCCAATGAAGCATCTGGTACCAGCGGAATGAAAGCTGCATTGAACGGCGTACCAAATTTATCTGTTTTGGATGGCTGGTGGGCAGAAGGATGTGAAGATAGTGTCAATGGTTGGGCAATCGGAACACCAGATGAACCAAATGATGAAGCAGATGCAAACCATTTATTTGAACTATTGGAAAACAATGTAATTCCATTGTTTTATGAGCAATCACCGCAATGGGTTGCAATGATGAAATCATCCATAAAAACAGGTGTTCAATTTACTGCACAGAGGATGATTCGTGATTATCAGAAAAAATATTATTAAAAAAGTGAGAGGCTTATGACAACCATTGATTATGCAATTGTATTTATATATTTAACAGCCATCGTTGCTGTTGGACTGTATATGCGCAGAAAAGCAAGTGAGGGAATAGACTCTTATTTTTTAGGAAACCGTCGATTACCATGGTGGGCCTTGGCTTCATCGGGTATGTCTTCAAACTTGGATATTACCGGTACCATGATTATTGCAGCATTGATTTATGCTTTGGGTGCAAAAGGGTTTTATATAGAAATCAGAGGAGGCGTTACGTTGATAATGGCGTTTCTTATGATATTTATGGGTAAATGGAATACTCGTTCCGGCGCCATGACTCTGGCTGAATGGATGAAATTTCGATTCGGAAAGGGCAAGCAAGGGGAAGTTGCCCGATTAGTTGCTGCTGTTTCATCAATTATAATGACAATCGCCATGGTTACATATTTTGCTCTCGGTGGAGGAAAATTTTTGGATACATTTCTTGGGATTGAAAATTATTTCGGTCTGCCGTCGGAATTTTGGGCTGCTTCCTTGTTGATTTCAATTGCCATGATTTATACCGTTGCTTCCGGTCTTTACGGTGTTGTGTGGACGGATGTTTTTCAGGGGGCGTTTATTTTTTCCGCCATTATGTATATGGCCTATACAGCATTTCAGATTACACTCCCGGAATCATTCACCATTTCACTTCCAATGTTTGATGGAACTTTTCAGAGGTTTACGACGACGTATAAGGAATGGTCCAGCATTCTTCCGCAAAAGGAGCTTGCCATTGATGGGGCATCCCAATTCTCGATTTATAATTTATTTGGTGTAGCGGTCATGTTTTACATATTAAAGGTTGTTTTAGAAGGCGCCGGCGGAACAGGCAATTATATGCTTCAACGATATTTTGCAGCAAAGGATGATCGGGAAGCCGGTTTATTAAGTGCTGCCTGGGTGTTTATGTTGTCATTTCGCTGGGTGTTTATCGGTGCAATTGCCGTTATCGGAATTTCACTTGGGTCGCAAATTACGGATCCGGAATTGGTTCTTCCAAAAGTGGTGGAAACATTGCCTGTGGGCATCAAGGGATTTCTTGTCGCTGGGCTTGTTGCTGCCGGAATGTCCACATTCGATTCAACGGTCAATGCTGGAGCGGCCTATTGGGTAAAAGACATTTACCAAATTTACATCAATCCAAAAGCGAATCATCGTCAACTCATGACTCATAGTTATGGAGCATCTGTGATAATAGTATTATTAGGTCTTGCCACTATGTTGGTTTTCAAAAATATCAATGCTATCTGGGGCTGGATTACCATGAGTATCGGTTCCGGCTTGCTCATCCCCATGCTTTTACGCTGGTACTGGTCTCGTATGAATGGCTGGGGCTTTTCCATCGGTACAATGGCCGGGATGATATCTGCAATAGCATTCAAAGCAATAGCACCGGAAGGTGTGACAGAATACACAATGTTT
>JACNLB010000071.1:59369-72065 GCA_014381755.1 Fidelibacterota bacterium
TCATTTGGCGATCCTCGACGATCTCCCATATTTGGTTTCCCAAATGATATTATTCCCATTGAAATTACAGGCGCTGCCATTGGGACTGAATTATCGGAATTAAGTTTACTCGTTGATGATTCTCTTCATTCGCAAACTTCCTCAGATACATTAATTACAGAATTGACTTTGCAAAATATTTCAATGGGAATGCATGAACTTACAGCCATCGCCCTGGACTCATCCGGAATCTCGGATAGCTCCCTGTTTTATATTATGGTTCACGATGAACCGGTTGAGAGCCAGCGTATGCCGGGTGTTAAAGACGGAATTAATTATTTAGATGTTGGAGTGGGAACAACAATTTTATCATTATTTGCACCCTACAAGGATTTTGTCTATGTCATTGGCGATTTCAATGATTGGATGGTGGATGAAAATTATTACATGATGAAAGATGTCGGTTCGGCTGATTCTGTCCATTTCTGGATTACGCTGGAAAATTTATCTCCCGGAACAGAATATGCATTTCAATATTTGGTGGATGGCGGAATTCGTATTGCCGATCCTTATACGGATAAAGCGCTGGACAAATGGAACGACCCCTGGATACCAGAGGCGACTTATCCGAACTTGATTGAGTATCCCTTTGGTAAAACGGATCATATTACGTCAGTCCTGCAACCTGGACAAACGCCCTTTGATTGGCAGCACAGCGATACATTTGAAAGAGCGCCCAAAGAAGAACTCATTATTTATGAATTACTTGTGCGGGATTTTATTTCTCGCCATGATTTCCAGACTCTCGTTGATACATTGGATTACTTGGAAAATCTCGGAATCAATGCTATCGAACTTATGCCTTTTAATGAGTTTGAAGGGAATTCCAGCTGGGGATATAATCCGTCATTTTATTTTGCACCCGATAAATATTATGGTCCGAAAAATGCATTGAAAGCATTTGTAGATGAATGCCATAACCGCGGAATCGCAGTTATCATGGACATTGTTTTAAACCATACATACGGGCAGTCGCCTTTTGTGCGGCTTTACAATGTGGGGGAGTGGGGACCGCCGACGCCCCAAAATCCTTGGTACAATACCCAGTCCAACTTCACCAATCCTGATGCCCAATGGGGAAATGATTTTAATCATGAAAGTATTCATACCCAAAAGTTAGTGGACCGCATTAACCGTTATTGGATTGAAGAGTATAAAATGGATGGTTTCCGGTTTGACTTTACCAAAGGGTTCGGAAATAATGTCAAAGGGTCAAATGATCCCTGGGGCAGCAATTATGATGCCGACAGAATTCGATTATTGAAACGTATGGCAGATGAAATTTGGGATGTTGATTCCACGGTCTATGTAATTTTGGAGCACTTGGCCGTGAATATGGAAGAAAAAGAATTGGCGGATCACGGCATGTTGTTGTGGGGGAACACCAATTATAATTATGCTGAAGCTGCCATGGGTTACCATGACAATGGAAAATCAGATTTTTCCTGGGGATATTATGGGACTCGAGGC
Source organism: Fidelibacterota bacterium (assembly GCA_014381755.1). Classification (GTDB taxonomy): domain Bacteria; phylum Fidelibacterota; class Marinisomatia; order Marinisomatales; family TCS55; genus UBA2126. The sequence continues at coordinate 60,879 of JACNLB010000071.1, forward strand.
TGGCAATATCCCCATGTAGTCACTTATTTTGAAAGTCATGATGAAGAAAGAATCATGTATAAAAACCTATCTTGGGGTTATAGTGCCGGTGATTATAATATTAAAAATATATCCACTGCATTGAACAGAATGAAATTAGTGAGCGCATTTTTCTTCACAATTCCCGGACCGAAAATGTTCTGGCAATTTGGCGAGCTGGGTTATGATGTGAGTATTGATGATCCCTGTCGTGTTTGTGAAAAGCCGATACTATGGAATTATCAAAATAATGTAAATCGCAACAGATTATATAAGGTATATCAAGCCTTAATCAACTTACGGAAAGAGTATCCTGTTTTCTATAGTGCAAATACGGATGTTTCATTATCCGTTGGCAGTTCTACCGGGAAAAAGCGGATTCGACTTTCTCACAGCGAAATGAAGGCAGTTATTATTGGAAATTTCGCTGTAACGGGACACTCAATTGATCCGCAATTTTATCATACAGGCATGTGGTATGATTATTTTTCAGGTGATAGTGTGGATGTCCAGAATGTCAATGATCAGATTTCTTTACTCCCAGGTGAATTCCATATTTATACGGACAGTTTTATTGAACCGCCGGAGCAAGGGATTCTAACCAATACGAATGATGAAAGTTTTTCTCCCCATGAATTCAGTTTAAGCCAGAATTATCCTAATCCGTTCAACCCAGAAACGACAATTCGTTTTAGCGTAGCATCTACCCATACGTCGCAATTACAGATAGTTGATATAATGGGACGGTCAGTGGACACATTGATTGATAAACAACTTTCTCCAGGAGAATATTCAATAACTTGGGACGGATCGACTCACCCAAGTGGCGTTTATTTTATACGATTATCTTCCGAAAATAAAATGAAGACTATCAAAATGATTTTGCTGAAATAGTTATTTTATTGGAAGAGAAGTCATAATGAAAGTCGGCTTACTTACAAACGAAATTCCACCCATTATCTATGGCGGAGTAGCCACATGGATACTCAATTTTCTGGACATGTTTAGAGATGATGAGGATATTGAAATCATACCCGTATTTTTGGCACAGTTGGATGAACCGCCATTGGATTTTCCGGAACGCTATCCCGGTATTCGTATTATTCATGGTCCCGGAGATGTGGAAGATGCTTTCGCTGATTTGGATGCATGTATAAATAATTTATGGGTAGCATTTGATACCACCCGAACCATAAAAGAAACATATCCAAATAAGCTTATGATTTCTGTGTGTCATTCACTGATTCAGATGGAGCATATAACAAATATGGGAGGACCCATCACCAGCAATTATTTCGATCAGGAAATCACATTTCAATACTCTGATATTGTGGTCTTGATCAGCGAAGCGGAAAAACTGCATTATATTTCGTTTGGGTATGATAAATATGAATCTATCCCACACGTCATTTATAATAGCTATCAACCCAAATTTGATGAGGTAGCATGGCGACCGAATTATGAGATAAATGATATTGGTTACATCGGCAGACATGTTCCGCGGAAGCGTCCAGACTTACCCATTTTTGCTGTAGAAAAATCCGGACGAAAAGATATTCGTGTCTTTAATATGGGCGTAGATTACAGAGGAGAACATGGCAATCCTTTTTGGGAAGAACTTGGCAGAAAGCATCCAAAACAATTGGTTATTATACCTTTCAGTTCCAATAAAGAAACGGCCAAATTTTACTGGGAAAGTATCGGCGCAAACAGCATTACGGGGATTTATGAACCATTCGGTTATACCATGTGCGAAACATTGGATAGACGCGTTCCGGCAATTGTCCAGAATATCGACGGTCCCAGCGAAATAACTGCCAATGTTCTCGATTCAGTATTCGTTTATAAAGTGGTTGAAGATTTTGATAAAGATGTGGAAAATTTTCTAAATGCAGTCGAGCAATTTTGGGATACATCTGCTGACGTCAGACATGCCATGGCAGACCATGCTCGAACGGCATTAGATGATTTTCGACCAGAAATGATTAAGGTGAAATGGAAAGAGATTTTATTGAATACCGAAGCCAGAGAAATAAAAGAATTGAAAAGCGTGTCTGAAAAACAGGATCTTCAAGCGGAAAAAACCGATAAGGGATATGGAAGTTACGGGTAATACATTAGTTTCTTATCAACACCAAACCAGTTGAAGCAGGGACTGTTATAGATCCTGAAATTGATCGTTGATTTTCTAAATAGACGGTTTCTTCGTCTACTAAAATCTTCCATTGACCCGAAGGAAGATCTAATTCCAAAGATTTTTTGTTTACTCCATTTAAGGCAACGAAAAATTTATCCTTTAATATATAAGCAACAGCAACATTTTTGCCAACATTCATGAATTCAAAATCATCTGGTTTTGAGTGTCGAAATTCAAAATATTGTTTTCTCAATTCAATCAAACCTTTGTAATAATCTACTAATTCAGAATTCATATCCCGTTCATTCCAATTAAGCCAATTGGTTTCATTATCTTTTTCGTATGAATTATGATCGATTATGCCAACATGATCATCTGGGGCATTTGATGAAGCAATGACTTTACTACGCGCCCATTCCTGCCCTTCATGTATAAACACAATTCCCTGACTTGTAAATAGAAATAATACTCCCAGTTTATTCATTTTCAAAAGATCACCCTTAACTAAAGCGTTTTTTTCTAAATCAGAGATAATATCATTTTTACCAATAAAACCACCAGTTATACGTAATCGATCGCCAAAGGTGTAATCATCGTGACATTCCAAATAATTAACGCTATGGGTTGATTTAACGTATTGACCACCGTATTCACGTAACGAACCCATGACCAAACGCTGCAAAAATTTCTGATCATCTCCATCACGTAATTGACCCAAAAGAAATCCCTTATCATTAATATCCCAAGTACTGCCTTTTAATCCATCTCGAAATTGATCATTGAAGGATGCCCAGCCCATATCGGAAAATCCATGAGGATCATAGCCATTTCCCCAAGGTTCAGCAAGAATAATAACATTCGGATTGATGAATTTTAAATCGTCAATTATTAATTGTCTTGTTTCTTCATCGATCAAGTTGCCAATGTCAAAACGAAAACCATCAACATGAAATTCCATCATCCAGTATTTTAAACTTTCCAGAATGAGTTGTCTCATTTTAGGGTTTTCTGATTGGGTATCATTTCCACAGCCACTGTGGGTAATATAATTGCCAGAATCATCTAAACGGAAATAAGATTCTCTGTCTAAATATTTCAATGGGTGCCAGTCATAATTGGATACATGGTTATAGACCACATCCATAATGACGGCAATTTCCTCATTATGGAATGATTTGACCATATCTTTAAATTCATTCACAGCTCTACCATCGGTTCCATTCCAGGCATCAGAAGTATTTGTACCATCGGTAGCATAATATGATTCAGGTGCAAAAAAGAATGTTGTCATGTAACCCCAATGATTCCGGGAGTATGGATTCCAATCATTATATACAGGTGCAGTTTTATCCTTATAAGGCACCTCCACGTTCGCAAATTCTTGAATAGGAAGAAGCTGTACAGCGTTCACCCCCATAGATTTTATATGTTTAATGCCACCATTTTGATTTGGTTCGACAAGCCCTAAATAGGTTCCCTTTTGTTTTGCAGTGGACGTTGGATGCGTTGTCATATCCCGCACATGCATTTCATAAATTATTAAATCACGAGGGTCTATTTTTATCCACGTGTCATTTCCCCAATCAAATTTGTCATCAATAATCAATGATTTTGCTACATGTCGCATAGAATTTTGAGTGACTGCTGCTTTGGTGTAAGGATCAGCAATAAGGACCTTGGGATCATTCAAGGGTCCTTCTAATCTGTAACCATAATATGTACCTGTGCCTACATTTTCTAATTTTAGTGTAAAATCTCCATCCTCTGTTTTTTTCATTTTAAATTCCTTACCCTTTTCATCTTCAGGAGAATCAAAAATCACTAAAAAAACATGGGCGGATTTTGGTGCATGAATTTTAAAAGTTGTGCTGTTTTCTGATACAAAAGCACCATAGGATAAGTAGCTGTTTTTTATATTCATAGGTTTATTTGTGCACGAAATTAATAATAGCGAAGTGCAGAGATAAGCAAGAGATTGTAAATTCTTCATTATTAATGACTCATAAGTGAGTTACTAACTTAAAAACTTCAAACTATTCAAGAATGAATAAAATTATATTAATATTCATATTATTTCTCAATGGCTGCACCCAGAAAAATGGAAGCGTTATGTTTTTTATTCCGACTCAGCAGCTTTCCCCAGAGGAACCATTGGTAATTGATTTAGGCTTGTATAAAAAACAATCTGATGTATCTATTTATTTTTCCCAGCATTCTCAACTAAATATTGAATATAATTCAAATACAGACACATTGGTCATTTCCGATAATGAGAATACACCTACATTTTCTATTGTGTCTTTCTCTGCAAATGGTCAGGAAATGAATTTGATGATTCGTTTGAAAGATATGATTAGTCATACGTTTACATATAAACCTAACGAAGATGATTCTCTAATTGTCGTAATGGGCGGGTTTAATGATTGGTCACGAAGTCAATTGAAGATGGAAGACGAAGATGGTGACGGAATATTAGAACGGACAGTTTTTCTTGATCACATTAGACATGAATATAAGTTTGTGGTAAATGGAGAAGAGCTCATTGATCCTGACAACCCTGTTTTTGTATCCAATAATATTGGAGGCTGGAATTCTATACTGGATTTGTCAGGCTTGAAACCCTTATCACCGGGAAAATTATTTAAGGATAAAGAATTTAATGATCGGTTTACGTTCGTATATGAACCTCCCTCGGATGGAGCTTTATTGAGGAATATTGTCATTACGTTGGAGAATGAAATACTTCATCCGGACATCTATGATTTGGAAATGGGAAAAATTATTGTTCATAAACGCGGGTTGAAATCAGGTCGATTACGAGTTACAGCAGTGGATGAACAAGACAGGGTTGTATTAGAAAACCATACTGAAATAATTGGCGATGAAGCATTAAACGTCAATCGTCACAACGATTCATGGTACTTTTCTGTTTTATACAGTTTGATGGTGGATCGTTTTTTTGATGGTGATTCTGAAAATAATAGTATCATTATTGACCTTGATCTCCATGACTTCTTCAATTTTAAAGGAGGTGATTTAACAGGTATTTATGATAAACTGGAGCGGGGATATTTTCGGGATTTGAATGTTTCTGCATTGTGGATTTCACCTCTTCAACAACAACCAGACAGCGCATTTACGGAATTTGTAGAGCCATATAGAAAAGTGTCCGGTTATCACGGTTACTGGCCAGTAACCCCCCGAACAATTGATAACCGTTTTGGCACGGATGGAGATTTTAAGAATATTGTCAATAATGCTCATGAACAAAACATGAAAATCATTTTGGATTTTGTTTCTAACCATGTACATCAAGAACATCCTTATGTAAAAAATGACAGACAATGGTTCGGGGATGTTAATCTACCAGATGGAAAAAAGAATATTCGGCTTTGGAGTGAAGAAACAAGGCTAACAACATGGTTTGATACATTTCTTCCATCTTATGATTTCCCTGAAAACCCAGATGCCATCAATCAAACAACTGATGATGCAATCTGGTGGCTTGAAACGTATAATTTAGATGGTTTCCGGCAGGATGCAGTGAAGCATGTTCCTCATGATTTTTGGAGAGAATTGACATCTAAAATGCGGGCACTAAACAATGAAAAAACGTATTATCAAATTGGTGAATCGTTTGGATCAGATCAATTGATTCGCAGTTACGTGAATCCCGGTGAATTAGATGCTCAATTTAATTTCAGCATTTATTTCAATGCTCGCTGGCAGTTCAGCGGGAAGGAAGCAAACTTCGCCCAATTGGCTGAAGTTATTGAAAACAATATTATCGCTTTTGACCCAATTCACCTCATGGGCAATATTACGTCCAGTCATGATCAAGTTCGATTTATGGCGTTTGCCGATGGGCAAGTGGATTTTAGTGATAATGGAACTGAACGATCGTTTTCAAATCCTCCCACTTTCGTTAAAAATAAATCCAGTTACAATAAGCTTCAAAATTTTCATGCATTGAATATCAGTTTGCCGGGAATTCCTGTCATATATTATGGTGAAGAAATCGGCATGATGGGCGCCGGCGATCCGGATAATCGTAGAATGATGCGCTTTGGTGACGACTTAAATCTTAATGAAATTAGACACAAACAAGTTATCAGCAATCTGAATAAGCTACGAAGTGAACACACAGCTCTTTCTATGGGAGATGTTAAAATATTGTTAGCGGAAGGATCTATTTTGGTTTTGCTAAAGACATATTTTAATGAAGAAATTTTGGTTCTCATAAATCAAGGGCCAGAAAAAGAAATTGTTGAATTAGATCCTCGCTTTATATATAAATTAAATTATTCTACGCATCCGCAAAACCAACTCAATCCAAACTCAGTATCTCTCAAACCATACACCAGTTTGTTTCTTGAAAGAAAATGATATGAAACAAATAGTTTTCATTAGTTTACTCACCATTCTTGTTGCTGATGAGAGCTGGAAACTCTATGATAATTCCACCGTGGGAAGAATAGATATAACTGTTGATTCATCCGCTTTAATCTGGATGTATAATAATGTAGAAAGTGATTCGCTTCATGTCGCTGAAATCCATTTTGAAAATTATAATATCGATGAGACCGTAGAAAATGTTGGGTTTAGGTTACGGGGAAACACGTCTAGACAGTCTCAAAAAAAATCGTTTAAGTTAGATTTTAATCATTTTGTCCAAGGTCGGGATTTTTATGATGTAGAAAAGATAAACCTGAATGGTGAGCATAATGATGTGTCTATCATAAGGAGTAAACTGTGTTGGGATTTGTATCAGAAAATTGGAGTGGTCTCCACACGAGCATGCCATATGGAAGTATATATTAATGAAGAATATTATGGACTATATATTTCTATAGAACATATTGATGATACTTTTTTATCCAAAAATTATGCGAATGATTCTGGCAACTTGTGGAAATGTATATGGCCTGCTGATTTAACCTATCGGGGACCAGATCCGGAAGACTATCATCCTTGGGTTGATGGAGACAGGCCTTATGAGCTTAAAACAAATAAAGACGAATATGACTATACCCAGTTGGCGCGATTGATCAATATCATTAACAACGATCCCGATTCATTAGAGCACATTCTGGATGTTTCCGGATTTGTAAAATATTTAGCGATAAATATACTCACGGGTAGCTGGGATGATTACCGTTCACTGCGGAACAATTTTTATTTATATCATAATCCGGTGATTGATCGGTTTCAACTTATTCCATACGATTATGATAATGCTTTTGGGGTAGACTGGTTTAATGTAGACTGGGCAGCCATAGACCCGTATTCATATTATTTGATCGATGATTCTGATCGGCCTTTAGCCGATATAATCTTTAATAATGAATCATATCAAAATCTGTTTACCCATTTTATTTCTTTTTACATGGATCATTATTTTTCGCTTGAATTGTGGGAAGATTGGATCGACAGTACAAAAGCGTTGATTGATACATCAGCGTTTTATGATGTGTACCGTACTCTTGATTATGGTTTCACATTTGATGATTTCACAAACTCTTACTCTGAAACGGGCTATACAAATCAGCATATCAAACAGGGATTAAAAGAATTTTTTGTTGAAAGAACAGGCTCTCTGGAAACTCAATTAAATTATATCTCAACTGAACCTCTAGTATATAATGTGAGTTGGGAGCCTCAAATTCCCCTTACCGGTGATTCGATTACAATCCATGCATCCGCTTTTGGTTCTCCGGAAATTGATCATATAAATGTGATTGTCCACAATTACAATCTCGGGACTTATGAAAGTTACAGTTTAGTAAATAACCCAATTCTTGGATCAATAATATTGGAAGAAACTGATCGCTGGTCAGTGACGATTCCACCGATAGAATCATCTGGAGAAATTGGATTACAATTTTTAGTCACGAATGTAAATCAAATAGTTGGCGTATTCCCAGCAACAGGAGAATGGCCTTTGGAAATCACAACATCTGCTATTACTGAAGGAATTATCATAAATGAATTTTTAGCTCGAAACGACGGGACCAACGCTGATGAGTTGGGCGAATTTGACGATTGGGTTGAGTTATTCAACACATCGAACGATACTGTTTTCTTAAGTGGTCATTATTTGACAGATAAACCTGATAATTTGACAAAATGGAGATTTCCAGAAAGTGATATCATTATTCCACCAAATGACTTTTTGTTAGTCTGGTGCGATAATGATGATGAACAAGGAGATTTGCATACAAATTTCAAATTGTCCGGGAGCGGCGAATTCATAGGGTTGATAAATCCAGATGGCGTTACGGTTATAGATTCTATATCGTTTGGAGAGCAATCAGCAGATATTTCTTTTGGTCGATTTCCAAATGGAAGTGAAAACTGGTCATTTTTGACTCCAACTCCTTTATCGCCAAACCAATTATTAAATACATCAAATGAATTTTTACCAAAAGATTTTTCACTCATTGTATATCCAAATCCATTTAATAATACAATTCAAATTCATTTCAATTTGCAAAAGAGAGCATTTGTAACTATTGATATTTTTGATTTGCTGGGTAGAAAACAGAAAATGTTAACGTATAATAAAAAATCGGCTGGACAACATATAATCAGTTGGGATGGGAAAAATAATGAAGGAGAAAAACTACCTTCAGGAATTTGGTTAGTAAGAGTTCAGGTCGGTAATCAGATTAAAAGTAAAAAAGTATTATTTCTCAAATAATATTGATTTTTTAATGAAAAGTTTTATTTATCTGAAAATAAATTAATTAAATCCACCACTCGGTTGGAATAACCCCATTCATTATCATACCAATTAAGCGTTTTAACTAATCGCTTATTGATGACAGATGTAAATGGTGCATCAAAAATGGAAGAGTGGGGATTGCCGATAATATCTGAAGAAACTATGGGTGTATCTTCATATTGGAGGATTGAATTTAATCGGTCTGTTTCACTCGCTTCTTTGACCGCTTGACGAATGTCATCGGCATTGACATCCGTTTTTAATTGAACATTCAAGTCTACAATAGAGCCGTCAGGGACAGGAACGCGCATGGCAATGCCGTCAAGTTTACCTTTGAGTTCAGGCAAAACAACGCCTACAGCTCGGGCAGCTCCGGTCGTGGTGGGAATAATATTTTCCGCCGCCGCACGGCTTCTGCGCCAATCCGAATGAGGAACATCAGCCAAACGTTGATCATTGGTATAAGCGTGAATCGTGTTGATAACGCCATATTCAATTCCGAAGGCATCATTCAACACTTTAGCCATTGGAGCGAGACAGTTTGTTGTGCAGGAAGCATTGGATACAATTTTATGCTTATCCGTAAGACCATCTTCATTTACACCAATGACGACGGTATAATCAATTTCATCTTTGGCTGGAACTGTAAGTATCACTTTTTTCGCTCCGGCGTCTAAATGGGATTGCAGTTGCTCGCGAGTCCTGAAAACACCCGTTGCTTCTATAACGACATCCACACCTAATTCAGTCCAGGGCAGTGCAGCCGGATTAGGCTCATTAAGCATTTTAACTGAATGGTTACTTGTTTTTAAAATCCCGTTTTGTACAGTGACAGTATCTTGTAACCGTCCCATGACAGTATCATATTTTAACAGATAGGCTAATGCATCATCGTCGGCCAAATCATTGATGGCTGCAACTTGAAAATCTTTTTGATTATTCAGAATCCGGAAAACTGTTCGACCAATACGACCAAATCCATTTAAAGCAATTCTCATGAAGTTTCTTCCAAATCGCAGTAAGCTTTTGTGAGTTCCAGAATTCTCTGGGAATAACCATAACCATCATCATACCAACAGATTGTTTTGAGTAGATTTTCTGCAGCTATCATGGTTGCTTTTGAGTCAAAAATCATGGAATGGCTGTCACCGACCACATCACTGGAAACGATGGGATCATCGGTATATCCAATGATAGATGCAAGGGGTCCTTCTGAAATAGATTTCATGTGAGAATTTATTTCATCAATAGAAGGAAGTTTTTTCAAATGACATGTAAGATCAACGCACGATCCATCGGGGATGGGTACATTAAACGCAATGCCTTCAACTTTACCCTTAAATTGGGGAAGGATGGTTTCCACAAGTTCGGGAGACCGAGTCCTGTTTGGAATAATATTTTCCACTGCAGATCGACTGCGGCGTAGATCAGATCGAACACTATCGGCCAGGGGTTGATCTGATGTGTAGGCATGCACGGTAGTCATCATGGCCTTTTCTAAACCATATTCTTTATCTAAAATATCCAGCATCAACGCCAGGACTTGTGTTGTTGACGAAGAAGGGGAAACAATCTTGTCATCAATAGAAATATCTTTATCATTCAAACCCATTACAACAATACGGTCAACAGGATCTTCCGGCGGTGTTGTAACAATTACTTTTTTCGCACCCGCTTCAAGATATTTTTCAAGAGATTCCCTGGGCCATATTTTACCGGTACAATCGATTATAATATCAACACCCAGTGCATCCCAAGGAAGGGAACCGGGGCCTACGCCGGGAAGAATGCGAACTTTTTGATCACCAATGATGATATGGTGATCCTCCAACACAGCTTCATCTTTCACAGGGCCATATACTGTATCATGCATAAGCAAATACACTAATGCTTCCGGATCTGCCAAATCACTGATTCCAACAAAATTTAGATGGGGATTACTGTAACCAATTCGCAGAAGATTGCGACCAATTCGTCCGAAACCGATGATACCTATATTCACTTTGGTGTTCATGCTTATAGTAAAATTACGAAATATTAAATATGTACCTCATCCAAATTATTCTCGAAATATAAATAAATATTCTAATATTTTATGATTACACAAGGCTTGTTGATAAAGTCAAATGGATCATAAATTAATATCTCTTATCAAAACTTTATGGTCTCGCAACTGGCGTAAATTCTCGATACTAGACTAATGAAATAATTATGGAAACATTCACAAACCGCATTGATCAAGTGGGCGCCCAGGAACGGGTTGCCAGACTTTTTTCCCGGAGTATTAAAAAAGAATCTAAAATTAATG
>JACNLB010000019.1 GCA_014381755.1 Fidelibacterota bacterium
TAAGGCGGGTAATGCAGTCAATAATGGTATTATGGACAAATTTTCCAACGAAAAGTTGGAACATAGTGGAAATCCCGCACTTGTTTCGGGGCAGGCAAATTTTAAACTTTTTAATTTGTGTATCGGGTTTTGCAAAGCCTTCTACTATATTAACGCTATTGGGGTGGTGCCAATGGCTAAACTAAAAGCATCATGATTTTCCTACTGTAGCAGGACGTTTCGTCCTGTGATTGTTCGACGGTAGGTGCATCAACGTGTCGCTGATGATTAACACCCATTATAATTCATATACAATCAGAAAAATAAAGTAACTTCAAAACACAGTTTATAGACATAAAACTCGTGCACAAAATTCCAAAATGCAAAAGTTAACAAATATCATAAGTAGACCTTTTTTAATCATTATTTTCACAGTTTTCATATATGTGATAATGGTAAAGCCGTTTCGTGTGATGGTAAACCAAAAAGTATTCTATCCGGTCATGTCTGAAATATTCTCCGGTTACGACATTATTCCCGCTCCTAACAAATCAACCGCTGTTGTCATAAAACACAAATCAATAACTCGGGAGGGAACCGAAGTCGGCCACCGTGATTTTTGGTTTTCTCTTCCGTTCGGTGGATTTTTCATTATTCCCTTTGTTCTGTTAGTCTATTACAGAAATTGGAAACGAGTAAAACAATTCACGGTTTATCACGTGATTATTTCATTATTGCCCCTATTATTTTTTCTCCCGGTGTTAAATATACATCCAATGTTACCGACGGGTATTTTTCAGAAATTAAATATTGTGCTTTGTTTTGTTTATACCGTACTAGGATTAAAAAACGTTAGTCAGAATTAACTAATTCCGAACCGCGATCTTTCCGGATCGTAGATTTTTGATTATTATTTTATCATCCAACATTATTTCCCCCTACTTTCCCTGTCCGACCACCGGCGGATCGGGGAGATCTCCTTCCATAAAACCACCAATAATTGTCATTGCGAGGAATCCCGTTTACGGGATGACGCGGCAATCCCCTTGCACCAACAAACACCCTGCAATCATGATTCCCCGGACGTTAAAATCTCCAGAGAATGTCGACGTACATGAATTTTACTTTGCGAAAGTTTTGTTACTTCCGCAAAGTTTATTTTCAATTTTACCGCGCCGCGTGCCAAGATGGTCGTCGTACATGTAGGTTAAGCTTCTATGCCTGCCTCGACGTAGTTTTAACGTAGTCGGGCTTGACTAAAACCAACGCCATTCGATTTAATAAGCCTTCTTCCGACAACCAGGATGGTCGTCGTACATGTAGGTTAAGCTTCTATGCCTGCCTCGACGCGTGCTGCGCCGCGTGTCTCGCCGTAGCCAGTGGCGTAGGCGGAAAGCCAGTGGCGAAGGCGGGTAGTTGTAAACGCATTGCCTTCCGAAGGCGCAGAGCAGGGAGGCAATCATTGGACCTCCCAAAGACATAGCGTAGGGAGGCCATCTCCCCTCCTGGCCCCCCCCAATCATCACCCAATACCAATTTCTAATTATCGGCAGTAAACACTGTTTGATGCCGAATTATAGTTTTGTATATTCTCTTATCAATTAATAGATTTTAGAGGTGAATTAATATAGACAAACAGCATACAAAAAAAATAAGGCATTATTTTAAAGATCATACCATTTTTACAACACAAGATATTGTTACCTTTTTTAAATATACTAATCCGGATTTAAAACGCTCTACAATTAATTGGCGTGTGTATTCGCTTGTCAAAAAGGGTATCATATTCAGATTGAGTAGAGGTGAATTTACGTTAATGGAACGATGGAAATATACGCCCTTGATTTCTTCAAAAATGAAATCGATTTATAATAAAATCAAAAAAGAATATCCTTATGTTAATTTGTGTATTTGGAATACATCTTTCTTAAATGAATTTATGGTACATCAACCGGGTCGTTTATTTTTGATTTTAGAGGGCGAAAAAGAGGTTCTACAATCTCTATTCTATTATATTAAAGAAATGAATCAACCGGTTTTTATTGAGCCGACTAATGATATTTTGGATAAATACGTTCCCGCCGATAAACAAGCAATCATAATAAAAAGATTAGTATCAGAAGCACCTGTTCTCAAAATAAATGGGTTTAATACAATCTCATTAGAGAAGATGTTGGTAGATGTTTATTGTAATGATGTTCCTTTTTCGGCTCATCAGGGTGCGGAAATGCGGACAATATTCAGCGAGGTTTTTACAAAATATGTTGTCAATAATAAGCAAATGCTCAGATATGCAAAAAGGAGAGGGAAGAAAAAGAGTATGGAAATGTATTTAACCTCAATCCCAAATTATATTAGTCTATCATCGTCAGCTGCTCATGATTAACAAAGATGCAGTTACAATAGACTGGATTAAAAAAGTATCAGCAGAAAACAAGCAAGCAGACAAAATCCTTGTCGAAAAATTAATACATGCGTTGCTTCTGTTGGAAGGGCTTGCTATACATGAAATTCCTTTTGTTTTTAAAGGTGGCACAGCATTAATGCTGCATTTAAACTCCACAAAAAGATTATCGATTGATATTGATATAATTCTTCCTGCACCAATTGGTAATTATGAATTCGAACTTGATACAATTGTAAAGGAGCAAGGATTCATTAGAAAAGAATTACAGTATAGACAAACAAAATTGAAAATAGACAAAGAACATTATAAGTTCTTTTACACTCCATTACATAAGTCAAATAAGATTGAAGAATATATTTTACTTGATATATTATTTGAAGATATAATGTATAAAAAACTAGAAAAAATACCGATTAAATCCTCATTTTTACCTGCCGTTGAAATACCGGTTTACGTGAATATTCCGAGTAAAGAAGATATGTTGGGGGACAAGTTGACAGCATTTGCTCCCAATACTACAGGAATACCATACTACAAAAATGAAGATAGCATGAGTATGGAAATTATAAAACAGCTTTATGATATTGGCAATTTGATAGATGTTGTGGAAGATATGAATATTATTAAAGCAACTTTTTCAAACTTTGCCACGTCTGAATTATCTTATAGAAATATTGAAAATAAAACAGAAAATGATGTATTAGATGACATTGTTCTGACCTCACTTTGTATTGTTACCCGAGGCGCTGATGGCAATGGTGACTTTTATCAATTACAACAAGGGATACAAAGAGTAGCGAATTTTATTTTTTCAGAAAAATATCATATAGAAAAAGCTATAATTCATGCTTCCAAAGCGGCGTACATAGCGTCATTAATAAAGAATAATAAGTTGAATATTGAAAAATATGAAAATCCCGGACAAGTGAAAGATTGGGTAATTTCAGATCATAAAATAAGTAAATTGAATAAACTTAAAAAGTCCAATCCTGAAGCATTTTTCTATTGGTATAAAATATTTGAAATAAGAACAAATCAACTAATGACCGCTACGGTTAACGAAAAGAATTAGAACGTGAAAACATTGGATCCTGACTTCTGCCCTCTGCCTTCTGCCTTCTGACTTCTGCCCTCTGCCCTCTGATTTCTGCCCTCTGCCCTCTGCCCTCTGTCCTCTGACCTCTGACTTCTGATGTCCAAATTCTCATCTATAATCATCCCTATAATCTTAATCGGTTTTCTCTCCGCACAGGACGCTCTCCATCAAACCATTACCATGCAGGACCAAGTTGAAGTTTCCGATTCAATCATTAAATCTTCCGTAGGCGTAGCGCTTGTCTGCCGAAGCTTCAGCGCAGGAATGGTAGTCGGGCTTGACTGAATCAAATGTTATTCACGAAGGATTTTGTTTTCTGTTTTTTTCTTTTTTCCAATTTTACCGCGCCGCGTGTCTCGCCGCGTGTCTCGCCGCGTGTCTCGCCGCGTGTCTCGCCGTAGCCAGTGGCGTAGGCGGAAAGCCAGTGGCGTAGGCGGAAAGCCAGTGGCGTAGGCGGAAAGCCATGGCGTAGGCGGAAAGCTTTAGCGTAGGAA
>JACNLB010000059.1:0-3097 GCA_014381755.1 Fidelibacterota bacterium
GATGTGGTTCCGGGAATTTGGGCGACTTTCACTAACTCATCCCAAATATCATCGGCAGTTCGAATATGCTCCCGCCATTGCCGAACACGATTCCCGTTTTTATCTATACCGTATTCCGATTTATAGGCAATAATTGTTTCAATCATACTCAATGGTGCCGGGTCCAAAGGTGAATCTACTCTGCCGATTTTCCCTACAACCGATTCTACTTCCGGTACAGAATACAATGCTTTATCCAACATCTGCAGAACATCAATAGATTCTTCCATTCCCGCGTGAGGCATAGTGGTGGGCATGTATAGATAGGACCCCTCATCCAGGGGTGGCATAAATTCTTTTCCCAATCCGGGAAAGGCATGCTTTGCAGAAACATAAGGACGTGATGATTTGACAAATTCAGGCATCCAACCCATAAAAGAATCAAACCCCATCCAAACCACCAAACCAAAAACCGTAACCAATGCGGGCAAGGACAATGCTTTTCGTTTATGGTCAAGTGTCCAGCGCAGCATATTAGGATAGATTTTTGTGAAGCCGGTAATGCCTCCCATAATAAATGCAATGAGAAAGGCTGCAAAAAGAAAATTCAAAAAGAACCCTTTTTCTAATCCTAATGGTGACCATGTAGATGATAAAATGATTACAACAAGCGAAATAACGATTCCATTCCCCAACCAGGGAAAACGCTTGAAAATGGCAATGTCAAAACGAAACCGCTTATCTTTTTTTCCAAGCAAAAGATGCGCCATTGTAGGCAAAATCATTAACGCAATCATGATGGACGAAATGAGAGCGAATGTCTTGGTATAGGCAAGGGGTTTGAACAGTTTTCCCTCTGCCCCAATCATGGTAAAGACCGGCAGAAAACTGATGACCGTTGTAGAAACTGCCGTCAACACAGCACCTCCCACTTCTGATACAGCGTTATAAATCACTTCCTTCGATTTTTCCTTCGCCCTGTCCAGGTGTTTCAATATATTTTCCGTCACCACAATACCCATATCAACGATAGTACCGATGGCGATGGCGATTCCGGACAATGCCACAATATTTGCATCCACTTTAAAAAGTTTCATACCAACAAATACCATAAGAACGGTCAGAGGCAGCATTCCGGAAATAAGCATGGACGTTCTAAAATGCATAACCATGATCAAAATAACAATAATGGTAATAAGTATTTCATCACGCAATGCATGATTCAAAGTATCCAACGTTTCGTAAATAAGTCCTGTTCGATCATAAAAGGGAATAATGGTAACTTGGCTGACCGTACCATCAGCAAGGGTCTTTTTGGGCAAACCGGGTGCAACTTCGCGAATTTTATCTTTGACGCTTTTGATAGTCGATAGTGGATTTTCGCCATAGCGAGCCACCACAACGCCTCCCACAGCTTCAGCACCTTCTTTATCCAACACGCCCCGACGCAAGGCCGGACCCAATGTTACATGGGCGATATCTTTGATATAAATGGGAACATTCTCCCGTGCTTTCACGACAGTATATTCGATGTCTTCCAATGACTTGATGAATCCCAAGCCCCTCACCATATATTCTACACGATTCACTTCAATGGTCCGGGCGCCCACATCCAAATTTGATTGACGAACCGCATTGAATACTTCCGTCAATTGAACGCCGTGTTCCCGCATGGCCATGGGGTCCACATCAATTTGATATTCTTTCTGAAAACCTCCGATAGATGCCACTTCTGATACGCCTTCCGCCGATTGCAATGCGTAGCGAACTGTCCAATCCTGCACACTGCGAAGTTCTTCTAAATCCCAGCCGCCTGTTGGATTTCCGTCTTTATCCCGACCTTCTAATGTGTACCAAAAAACCTGCCCGAGAGCGGTGGCATCGGGACCCAACGCCGGCGAAACACCTTTCGGAACTGTGCCGGATGGAAGGGAGTTTAATTTTTCCAAAATGCGTGAACGTGACCAATAAAAATCTACCTTTTCATTGAAAATGACATAAATGGTAGAAAAACCGAACATGGAATAAGATCGAATAGTTTTCACATCGGGAATGCCCAGTAGAGCGGTCGTCAGCGGATAAGTGATTTGATCTTCAATATCCTGTGGACTTCTCCCTGACCATTTCGTAAAAACAATTTGCTGATTTTCGCCAATATCCGGAATAGCATCTACGGGAACCGGGTCACGAGGTAAATCGCCCAGATTCCAATCAAAGGGCGCCACCATGATTCCCCAACCAACACCTGCAATGAGCAGAATAGCCACTACCAATGTATTTTCAAGAAAGTAACGTATTATTTTATTTAACATAATTATTTATCCATTTTTTTTCTTACCAATTAAAGTTCTACAAATCACCTTTCTCAATGTTGGTGAAGCATTGGTTTCTTATCATCCATTTTTGCGTCTGGATTCATCATACTTGGTTTTGCTGCAATCTGCATGGCACTGTCAATCTTGAAATTGCCACGAACAACGACACGTTCACCTTCCTGAAGTCCGCTGCGAACCACATAATAGTCCCCAGCACGATGACCTAATACAATCTCACGTCCTTCAAATGTTTCATCATCTTTTTGTACATATACGATGGCCCGCTGTCCTGTTTTCAAAACAGCGCTAGCAGGAATGAGTAAGGGATTCGATCCATTGTCATGATGTACAAAACCGAGAGATTCCGCCGATTCCAATTTCATTCCGCAAATTGAACAAACACCTTGCTGTTCATGAACTTCTTCAGGATGCATGGGACACACCCACTTCCCTGTCAAATCCATACCCAATGCCTGTCCATGAGAATCAATATTTGCTTTCAGAGTTCCGTTTGTGAACATGCCCGGTTTAAGCATACCCGATGCATTATCAACATTGAGTCGTACCCGAACAGTTCGTGTCTTTTCATCGACGATTGGATCAATAAATGCCACGGCTCCGGAAAATTCATGTCCCGGAAGAGCTGCTGTAGTGAATGTAACGTTTTGGCCATATTGAATCATGGCAACTTCTGTTTCATATACATCCAGTTTTACCCAGACCTTATCCAGCCCAACTACATCAAACAGTTTGGATCCTGTTTTAACATAATTTCCTTCCACAGCACTTTTGGCAATAACCAC
>JACNLB010000059.1:3981-9926 GCA_014381755.1 Fidelibacterota bacterium
TTATCACTGATATAGGCTTTTTCTGATGCCCCTAATGATTCCATGCTTTTTGGAATCAGATCATTTCCATACAGATCGAATTTTCTCTTGGCATCGTCCATTTTATACATGACGTTTTCTACTGCTGCATTAATACTATTTTGTTTACTGACGAGTTTATTTTCTGATGCTGTTTTTCTATAACGTGCTGCAGAAACCTGTTTTGCATTTTTACCAAACCAAATGGGAATATCCAATGATACTTTAAAGATCAATGGATCTTTGCCGCTATCTGTAACCGGAACTCCATCCATTTTCTTTTCTCCCGTTCCGATATAATCCAAGCCTAATCCAAAATCGGGTAAATAATTCAACTTTGCTCTTTTTAATACATTTTCACGGGAATTGATAGTATGCTCTGCAGCAAGTATTGTATGATTTTTATCTTGAATCAATTCTAAAACAGATTCATTCGAATCCACCAGCAAATCCACTTTTAGTGTGTCCGGTATATCTATTTCTGTAAGTGAATAATCATTCAGTACAGCTTTGAATGCTTGCAGTAGTGGACTTTTTCTTGCTGTCAAAGATTCCAGATCATTCTGCAATTTCATTAGTTCAATCTGTGTTTTTATGAAATCTGGATGTCCAGCTTGGGCTGTTTGATATTTTATTTGTATTACCTTTTCCCAGTTCTCCAATAGTTGAACATTCTGATAAGTGATTTCGATGGCTCTTTCAAGGTAATAAATATCATAATACAGCGATTTTATTCTCGCCCTTACATTTGCTTTTATTTGATAATATGATTGCTTAAGTGCATCCGCATGGGAGGCTTTTGCCCGACTGGCAGTGCTCAACTTCCCAAACATGGGGAATTTTTGCATAATTCCGATTTTGTATTCCTGAGGTCCTACAGCCGTCTCCACATTTTCCAGGAAATATCCGGCACTAAAGGTCGGATTTGGTAATTTTTTTACGATAGAAACATCTTCCAATGATGCTTGCCATCGATTATAGGCTTCCTGCACATCGGCGTTGTGTTTTTGACCAAAATCAATATAGTGGTCTAATGTCTGTTGGCTGAAAGCATTCACGGCTATCAGCGCTGTCATTAATAAAATTTTCATGTTTTGATGATGATAATTCATCACTCCTGTTAATTAACAAAAATCGGATCTCGCCAGAACGGACGGATCCCTGAAACGAACAAAGTCCGCTTTTAATTTTAGGAGTGTCTAAATACGGAGGGGAGTCAGAAAGGAAATCGGTGGTAAAACCGATGGATTTTGGAATTCATGCGTGTGTGTATTATATCCAAAATCTGAAACAATGATTGAATCATCCGCAAGAAGGTTTGAAGATAAATCTACTTTTTGGTTGTTTTGCGCTTTGGGCCCAGAAATAAGCAGAATGATCAATGACTGATCACAGGATGTCATTTCCATTTGACACTGAGTCATATCCTCTTCTAAACAGCAACTCATTTCAATTTTCTCACAGCAGGGCATATCGCAATCTTCTGAAGAAAAAAGCGGTGCTGCCAGTGAAACTGCCATAAAGGCTATCAAACTGATTGATATGTATTTTTTTACCATACGCATTATTTTACGGGATAAATGATATAAGTTCCAAATTATTTTATTATTTCAATTAATTTCTTAAAAGTGTCACCTGTTGCTTTTCCTTGAATCTCAAACAACACTGTTTCCACACTTGTGATTTGTCCTCCGGTCCGACGGATTTTTTCCAAAGCAATTTCCTTGTTATGGGCTAAACGAGTAGACGTTGCATCTACCACAATCTCCACATTATAATTTTCCAATAAATCCATGGCAGTCTGATAAACGCAAACATGGGTTTCAATTCCGGACAACACTACATTTGTGGGATTAAGATCATTAAGCACATCATTGAATTCAGCATTCTGTCCGCAGGAAAAAACGTCTTTTGCAATTGGCTTGAGTCCATCCAAATGCACACTCACCTCTTCCACTGTCGAACCTAGTTTATCCGGCAACTGCTCCATCCAAATAATGGGCACGTCCAGCAAACGAGCGCCTTTGATAAGTATAGCCAGATTTTTGAACAATTCATCGGTATTTTGCATAATACGAGCCAGTTTGCCCTGGACGTCGATAATAACCAGAACTGTATTTTTTGAATTAAGCATAATATTACATCACTCTATCAACCATCGACATTGTATTCAGAATACAATGTGCAATAATGAGAGGCCATAAATTACGCCCAAAAGCCATATAGGCTATGCCCATAATAAGACCAATTAGACCAACGGTTATTGACCTTTCAGAAAGATCATAGGAATGTCTAAACCCAAAAATAGCCGCTTGAATTATTACAGCAAGAACTGTAGCGTACGATACCTTTGAAAACAACCGTTCAAGCCAATTCATCAAGAAACCCCTATCCAATAATTCTTCCAGCATTGATTCAATCAAAATGAAAGGTATAATTGAAAAGAATAGAATCCAATTCCCTTTAAGGTTTCCAAATTTAGAGACAGCACTTTCTTCGGAAGTGTCCGGTTCAAGCAAAAATGGTATTTGGTCTTTTATTATTTCAAAAATTATGATCGATGCCGGAATGCACATTAGAATAAATCCTGTAACCATTAATGTTTTTTTAACATTTTCTGGTTTCCTCAATCCCAATGCATACCATGTAACCCTTCTTACTTTCATTCTCCAAGTTGCTACAACTAAAGTGGAAAACGACCAAAAAAGGCCATTGGCTATAAATCCAACATTCGGGAAATATATTTCTCTCACTAAAAACATGACAGATATATACAAAACTAAATCAACTAAAATTCCTTTGGTATTATATTGATTTGAAATTTGGGTTTGCAAATTAATAGACCTCTGTCACTTTTTCCCACTTTGTTACGTCTGGTCCAGTACGCATGGATGTAATCGTATCCATTTTATAAGAATTTCTTACTGTCAATTTCCGAATAATCTCTTCTTTTTGTTCAACAGGCATTTCCTTATAGATCAAGCTCAAGTGAGGAAAAAATTCGTAGGCTGGTGCTGGGGAAAAGTGATTTGCAATTCGTTGCTGCAAATCAATTAATCCCGGTGATTCCTCTAATTCAATAAACACTGTTTTCCAGATATTATTCGAATAGTTTAATCCAGACATGGTTACACATATTGGTGTAATCTCTTTTGAAACATTTAATAACACTGATTGTAATTCTTTTTTATGTAGATCAACAGGTGACATTAACGTACAGTGTGGAGAAAATACCGGTGCTTGAAATTCATGCGCCAGTTCTTTGATAATTGCTTGAAGGTAAGCCGCATCCTCTTCTGCTGGAGTCAGCCAAAGGGAGATCACTTAATTAGAACCTTAATGAAAAAAACGTAATTTAATTGAGTATCCATTATTCCGACAACCAGAGATGGTTATCGTACATCTTGATTAAGCTTCCAGATTGACTGAATAAAACGCTTCAGATGAGTGAGTTTTCGCTTAAACACTAATTATTGCTCCATTCTTCCGCAAATTCAGTAAACATCTTTTGCATTTTTTTCACTTCTTTCGCTTCTTTGCGGTCTTTTGATTTTTTCAATTTAGCCAGCCTTCTATCCAAAGCAATATAAATGTCTGCAATCCTGCCGCCGCGCAAGGGATCAACATCGGCCATTTCCAAAACATCCGCAAATTGATCCGAATTTCCATGACGGATAATTTGATCTGCACAAACCCAGCGTACATTGCGGTTGTTATCATGAATGTGCTCTACGAAAAATTCGATAAGGTTTGGGTTGTCATCACGATAAGATGAAATACGTCTGAAAATAGACCCGCGCAATGTATAAGGTGCAGTACCATAGACAGCCAATTCTTTTAATTTTATCAGATTCGAATCTGTTTTTTCTTCTGTTAAAATACCCAACGCTGTGGAACGAATAGTTTCACCATGAGATTCCTCTTCCATGGTCCAATCAAATTTTTCCTGCGCCTTGTCTAAATCTATCTTTATAAGTGTTGATAGAGCCGAACTCACCAGATAATCATTCTCTTCATTTTCAATCACATCAGAAATGAACGATTTTACCTCATCCGTTTCATATTCTCGTAATGCACTGATGATAGCCCGTTTTACTCGAGCATCCTGACCATCATAGGCTGCCATGAGATCCGTTTCACCATTTCTTGGTTTTAATTTCTGATATGTGTTAACACATTCCCGGCGTACATACCAGCGCGGTTCATTATTCAGCATGTCCACCAGTGCTTTATGAATTTTTTTCGTGGAGCGTGTTTCTTTTAATTCTCTAGCCGCCCAAATGCGATCATTTGGAGTCGGGGCATTTTGTAGTTGATAAAGTAAATCATTCGTCTTTTTCTCAAATGTCAATCGTTTTGGTATTTGAAACCCCTCATCCACACTGACCATTAATGGTGTTTTTTTAGCCGGAAATGTGAATGTGTCTTCTTCCTTATCAAAAAATATTTCATGTCGTGTAATATTTCCATCATCAATGACAATAGTCATGGGCAATTTGAATAAAGATGTACTTTCAATATCCTGTGTTTGTTTTAATGTGAGTGAAACCAAATTGCTGCGACGATTAAATCTGTAGCTTGCGGTTATCTCCGGAACACCGGGTTTATACACCCATTGTTCAAAGAACCAATCCAGATTCTTTCCCGTGGTGACTTCAAACGCTTTTTTCAAATCCGAAGTTTCTACATTCTTGGCCGCATTTGTTTTTGTATAATGTTTCAGTCCACGGAAAAAAGCATCGTCTCCTAAATATCTGCGAATCATATTCAAAACGACAGAACCCTTTGCATAAATATTGCTGTCAAACAATTCGATTGAATTGAAATAGTTAGGTTGAACAGTGGGACGTCGATAGGATTTATCCGCCCAAACTGTGGCACCCAGATTTCCCAAGCGCTCAAATTCAGCCAATTCAATTCCGGATTCGTGTTCCGTCCACAACAACTCAAGATATGTGGCAAATCCTTCATTGAGCCAGGCATTCGCCCAATTTCGTGTTGTGAGATAATCACCGAACCACTGATGCGCCAATTCATGTGCGACTAATCCATCGCTGGAACGAATAGGTCGTACTTTTTCTTCGTGCATCGTCCGATCCGTTTGGTGAGTATTGGTCACATTTTCCATTCCGCCCCACATGAAATCTTCAACAATAGTTTGGTCATATTTTTCAAAGGGATAACGGACGCCTGTAAGATCGGTAAAAAGTTCCATCATAGCTGGAGTTTTGCCAAAAGATCGCAACGCATCTTCACGATCATGATGCTGATAGACCCAGTAATTAATGGGAATCCCATCCCATTCATCCTCAATTTTTTTATAGTCACCTACTGCTACAGATAATAAATAACTCACATTGGGAATATTTTCCCTCCAGTGAAATGTTCTCTGGTCATTTTTCTCTATAACGGACACAAGTTCGCCATTGGAAATGGCGGAAAGAGGTTTTGCCACCGTCAGCTTACATTCCCATGTCATTTTATCGTTGGGATAATCGTGCATGGGTACCCAAAAATGGTTGTCCGTATCTTCACCTTGCGTCCAGCCTTGTAGTTGCTTTTCGGGATAACTGGAATCAGGTCGAACGAAATAGAAACCTATGGTGGGAAAAGCAGTATAATCAATTTTGACCGTAAGAGTATCTTCCCAACTGTACGATTTATCCAGTTCAATCGATAATTGTTCATCATGCTGTTGGAATTCCAACGTTTGCCCGTTTAGTGAAATTTTATGAATAGTTGTTCGATCAGAATCAAACGTCACTCGTCTAAATTCGGTGGAAAAAGGTGTAAATGTATGGCTCACTGAACCGCTGATTCTTCCTTGGGAAATGTCCACTTCAATATCAATAGCCATGTGGAGCATGTCCTTTTCACGATCAGGCGTCGTACGGTATGGTCTGTCAGGTGAACCAATAAGTATTGAC
>JACNLB010000059.1:10411-14173 GCA_014381755.1 Fidelibacterota bacterium
CAATAAAATATAATTTACTCTTTGGGTATAACCATCACCGGGCAATTGGCATGATTGACAATACCTTCATCAACGGAATCAAAAAAGTGTTCTTTGAAAGAACTTTGTTTTCGGTGTCCTAGAATGAGCATATCTACATTTTCAGTGGCTGAAGCAATTGCTTGAGCAGTATTCTCATCTTTTACAATTTTGATATCAATCCCATCTGCTTCTTTTTCAAAACCATTTGCGACAAAACGTTCACGAATTTCTTCTTCAGTGAATTTATGAGGGGAATCCATCATCATGGACATTTCACCCGCATGGAGATCATTCACATGAACAACTGTTAAATTGGCTCCCAACTGGTTTTTTAGCTCCATGGCTTTGCGGATCACATCACCTTCATCGCCCCTGCCGCACAGTGCCAGCATAATATTTTTGTAACTCATAGTCGATTCCTATTCAAAGTCATTTAATAGCGTTTTTGCTTCTTCTATTTCAAATCGTTCTTCAACGATATCACTTGGGCTTGGTGGTGTTGAAATTACTTCCTTCACCAAGCGGATGGCTTCATCTTCTTTTCCATCTTTGTAAAGAGCTCGCGCTAAATAATTTTTTTGTATTGGAGTAGCGTGCCCAGTAATTTTTGCTTTTAATAACCATATGATGGCATCATCATTATCCGGCCATGATAGAATAAATGGGATATAAGGCGATTTAAAATGAACGGCCCCCAGCATAAAGTATCCTCCTCCATGTTCGACCATTGGGTCCAACTCGATAATTTTTTCCGAATGCTCTTTCATCAAATCGGCTACACCTTCTTTCGCTGCCATCAAGATTCCGTACACTTCCGACCATTTACCCAAACATGTCAGATACCAATAACGCAACGCAGCAGAATTAGGATATTTTGCAACCATTTTTTCTGCAAGTGCTTTTCCCTTATTATATTCTGCTTTACGATCCTCTTCGTCAGCCAGGACGTATGTCCCCTTGTAATAATAGCACTTGAGCAGATATACAGCCGCTTCTTCTTCCAGCGCCTCGATCTTAATTGCTTTTTCAAAATGGCGAATGGCTTGGTCAATATTTTTTGCTTGAGCTTTTGTGCCGATTGCATTTTCTGCTCTGGCGTTGTAGAAAGATATACCATTATCAAAGTCAGAACTAAATGCGAACGAAATTAGAAATAGGAGATAAATTATGGGTTTCATCATGGACGAGTATACTGCAAATTTATGAAATAAAAAAACCCCGCATTCAGCAAAGTTTTTATCATGTGTGAAAAATTACTTGAGCAACACCATTTTTCCGGTTTGCACATCATTCCCAACGATTACTTTGTAAAGATACACTCCGGCAGAAACTGACTGACTCAAGTCATTCGTTCCATTCCACATTATTTCATGCTTACCGCTCACTTGTTTACTACTCACCAGTTTTTTTACTTCCCTGCCCAGCATGTCATAAATAGTTATATTAATCCAACCCGCTTCCGGCAGGTCATAACGAATGGTGGTGATTGGATTGAATGGATTCGGGAAATTTTGATGTAAAATATAATCATGGGGTAAATCATTAGCAATTTCATCCATTGACAGAAAATCTGATAACCTGTAATTCAAGAAGAAATCAATCAATTCTTCATTGGCATTTATGTCATGATTATTATATCCCAACCAGGGAATAACCCAATCTGCAACGGTTGAACCAAACCATTGATGTCCACCACCAATGACTTTAAAATGAACAAATTGAGTAGATGAAGTCGTATTATAGTAGGTATATTTTTCAACAGTTGTATTATCCGCCGGATCTATATCGGGAATACTCTCGACTAAAACTGAATCAAGGTTATTAATATCCCGCCAATATACTATTGATTCCCCCACAAACATGGACCCATCCCAGGAATTAGAATAGGGAACGATCAAATCATACGTTCCATGAATATGTATAAATGGAATTTCCCTGCTATCGTCACAGGTCTGATTGGCATTCAGCATAAAATTGCCTGTAACGGAACCAAAAGCAGCAATTTTATCTGATAGTTCACAGGCAAGTTCATACGCCATATACCCACCGTTAGACATACCACAGGCATAAACACGATCCAGATCAATATCATAATCTCCAGATACAGAATCAATCAAAACGCTTATAAAACCAATGTCATCCGCATCTGAAAAATCCCAATACGTTCCCACATTCCATGCGCTGTCAATTCCCATGGGATACACAACGGCAATGTTTTGATTAAGAGCAACATCATCCATTTCAGAATACGACTGCTGATCCAACGCATCGCTGCTATAGCCGTGCATATTAATAATCAAAGGGCATGGATCAGTTGCGCTGTCCGGATAAGAAACATAATATTCTCTGGTTAAGCCATCATGAGTTAGGGTGGATTGAGCATAGCAAAGAGTTGCAACGATTAACGATAGGATTATCCTATTAATCATCAGCGTATTTTTCTTTTTTACGCTGTGATAACCGTTTATTCTGATCCAATTCCATTTTCCGTAATCGCAAAGAAAGGGGTGTCACTTCCACCAGTTCATCTTCAGCAATAAACTCTATGGTTTGATCAAGAGACAACTGTCTGGGCGGTCGGAGAGTCACTGTATTATCTGACCCGGAAGCACGCATATTTGTAAGCTTCTTCTCCCGAGTTATATTTACTATCAGATCATCCGATTTATTTCGCTCACCAATGACCATTCCGTCATACACTTCAGTTCCAACACCGATAAATAATTCACCTCTGTCTGCCATTGCAACGCTTGCATAGGTTGTTACTGTACCCTTTCGATCCGCCACCAATGCACCGGTGTTCCTTTGTGGAATTCTGCCAAACCATGGAGCAAAACCATCAAATAATTTATTCATAATTCCGGCACCTTGTGTATCCGTAAGAAATTGACTCCGGAAACCGATCAAACCTCTGGATGGAATTGAAAATTCCATGGAAACACGACCGTGACCGTGATTAACCAAGTTGGTCATTTTCCCTTTTCGACCTGATAATTTTTCAGTTATGACACCCACTTTATCATCCGGTATATCAAGGTACAATTTTTCCATGGGTTCCATCACTTTTCCATTTTCTTCATGAGTAATTACATGAGGTTTTGATACCATAAACTCATACCCTTCACGGCGCATGGTTTCAATCAAAACCGCCATTTGCAATTCTCCCCGACCCCGTACTTCAAAAACATCCACTTTTTCTGTAGGTAATACGTGTAACGAAACATTGCTTAATATTTCTTTTTGCAATCGATCATTGATATGGCGGGTGGTCAGATACGTTCCTTCCTTTCCAGCAAAAGGACTATTGTTCACATAAAACAACATGGAAACAGTCGGTTCGTCAATTTGAATTCGCGGCAATGGTTTTGGATCTTCATTTGACGAAATGGTATCGCCGATTGTGATGTTTTCAATACCTGCAACTGCGATGATATCTCCGGCTTCAAGCGCGTCAACTTGGATTCGTTTCAATCCTTTAAACGTGTAGAGTGCAGAAAATTTTTGTCCGTTTACAATTTTATCTTTCCCGCAAAGGGCATATTGCTTATTCATTTCTAGTTTTCCGTTGTTCAGGCGGCCAATGGCCACTTGTCCCACATAAGAATCATAATCCAGATTGGTGACAAGGAATTGTGGTGTATGTTCATCATAGGCCACTGGACCGGGAATCTTGGATAATATTATATCGAAAAGGGGTTTCAGATTATCGGACGAATCATCCAACTCATTGTGAGCAACACC
>JACNLB010000059.1:14601-20524 GCA_014381755.1 Fidelibacterota bacterium
GAATCCATGACACGATCTTCCACTTCCTGATGTGCTTTAAATGTTCCGCTTTGCTTTAACATTCCGTCAACAAGGGTTGTTTTACCATGATCAACGTGGGCGATGATTGCAATATTTCTGAAATTTTCTTTTCTCATTTTCTCACTTAATTTATTAGTCAATATTAGCTAAAAAATAGCCGCGGAATTTCACGAATTAATAGATGGTTCAAAAGGAATATCATTGGATATTTAATTTCAGTTTAAAATTTTTGATTTCCCAAATCTATTCATTCAAAAGTACGACAGGCATTCTTGCCTGTCGTAGTGCAAACATGAATGTATACACTACTTCAAAAAGGCATAAATCACCTTTCTAAATATCACTTCCTAACAAGAAAGTAAATATTTTCTATTTTATCTGTTAAGGCTTGAAATTATCCTTTAGTATCCATCCTAATAATACTTATTGAAAACAATGAAATACGGATCCATAGCCGGCGGTGAAAAAACAACCGTCCAATCAGCCATAGACATACTCGAAAGCGGCGGCAATGCTTTTGATGCTGCTGTTGGGGCTGTTTTTACATCTATGGTATCAGAATGTAATCTTACCGGTCCCGGCGGCGGCGGTGCGTTGCTGGCTTGCCCGGTAGATATTGATCCAATTTTGTTCGACTTTTTTGTAGATACCCCGCCACCGCAACCGAACAAAGATCTGGATTTTTTCAGTGTATCCGTTGATTTCGGTCCCAGCCAGCAGGAATTCCATATCGGACAAGGATCTGCAGCCGTCCCGGGAAATACAGCCGGTCTTTTGAAGGTTCACGAACGTCTGGGACAAATTCCCTTAAAGACTGTATTGGAACCGGCCATAGAAATTGCCAGAAAAGGTGCAATCCTTAATGATTCTCAAGGATATTTATTCAAAATATTAGAACCAATTCTAACCCATTCCAATAGCGGAAAAAAATTATTCGCACCCATGGGTAATATCCTTAAAGAAGGTGATTGTTTTCGAAATCCCGCCTTCGCTAATTTTTTGGAAGAACTCACTAAACAAGGATCAGATTTCTTTTATAAAGGTGAAGGTGCAAAATTAATCTTGGATACACTCGCTCCAAATGGTTTACTCACAGCTACATCTTTGTCAGATTATAGAGTGGTAGAAAGAATTCCATTAAAAAGCAAATTTAACGGTAAAACCATTTACACCAATCCCACACCGTCTGTAGGCGGAACGCTAATCACGTTTACACTGCAATTATTGGAAAAAGCACAAACTGCTTTAGGTGAAAAAATGATGGATCTGGTGCGAGCCATGGAGGTTACGACTGCCGCTAGGATTGAAGCATCAACTGACCCTGATAATCATCATGACATTTTAAAAATACTTAACGACATACTTTTCAAGCATTACGTGGAAAAATATCAATCGGAAGATTCGATTATTGGTACTGAAAACGATCCACCTTCTCGGGGTGCAACCACCCAAGTCAGCATCATTGATAAAGCGGGAAATGCCGCCAGTGTGACGACCACCAACGGCGAAGGCTGCGGATACTTGATTCCGGAATTGGGCATCATGCTGAACAATATGCTGGGCGAGGAGGACTTGAATCCATCCGGTTTCCACCATTTTAAACGTCAGCAGCGACTGCCTACCATGATGTCCCCGACAATTATTATGGGCAGCGATGGCCCGGAACTGGTCATCGGCAGCGGCGGCAGTAATCGCATCCGATCCGCCATTATCCAAGTGATTCTAAATCTCACAAAAGGTATGAATCTGGCTAACGCCATCCATTCATCCAGAATGCATTTGGAAGGCAACGTTTTGCACTGTGAACCGGATATTTATTTTCCTGAAAAACGTGAGTTACCAGAGGATATCCACATCCACCAATGGGACAAACAGAATTTATTTTTTGGTGGTGTAAATGCAGTTACACGGGACGAAGCTGTGGGTGATCCCCGCCGAGGAGGAACGGGTGTGATTAGGTAGAATAGAGATTATTATCAATGGTTTATTACCATTATTTAAATAAATGAAATTATTCTGCATTGACTCATTGCAATCGATGATTGTTCTCACTAATTTTGCCAGCAATTTTTGACATAAAGAATTAATGATCGCGGGGTAGAGCAGTCTGGTAGCTCGTCGGGCTCATAACCCGGAGGTCACAGGTTCAAATCCTGTCCCCGCTACAGAGAAAGCCCCTTATTCAAGGGGCTTTCTTGTTTCATGTCTATTTAATAATTAGATTTAAAATATGATAAAATCAAATAAGAAGAAAATATGGACAGCTATAATTGTAATTATTATAATTATACTATCCATCATTATAAAATCACTCATTCCCAGCGGACCGGTTTTAGACCCCGTTCCCAACCCTATTTCTGACAAAACTCGCATAAATCAATTGGAGGCAGAACGTCAATTAAAACCCAATAAGTTTCGAAATGTCTATTTTGGTGATTTACATGTGCATACGTCTATTTCGCTGGATGCTTATATTGGCGGAGTCCTTGCAACTGCCGAGGATGCATATAAGTTTGCTTTGGGTGAAACAATTGAAGTATTAGGCAAACCGGTAAAGATTGACCGTCCTCTCGATTTTACTGCTGTCACAGATCATGCAGAAGCTATGGGTGAAATAATGACTATAACTAATCCGGATGACCCGGCTTATAAAGCAATTATGCCGCGATTATTTCGATCCATCCATAATCCGGATGAACCTATGCATCCCATAAATGAACCAGACATTTCTGTACATGTGGATACATCACTCATGAGAAGACTCTTTAACACAGCATTACATAACGCTGCTGATCATGATCCCAATCATCCACGATTTTTCAGAGGATTTGATACAATGATAAAAGCATGGAATATTATTCTTGATGCTACAGAAAAATATTATCAACCAGGTAAATTCACCACTTTTGCCGGATACGAATGGTCCCAAACCAAAGGGCGCGCTCACTTGCACCGCAATATCCTTTTTCGAGATATGATGGTACCGGATTACCCCATGAGTTCGTTCGAATTGAAACATGAAGAAGCACTCTGGAAATGGCTTGAGCAGATTACCGATGATGGCGCAACTGTCATGGCGATTCCACATAATTCAAATTTAGCCGATGGCGGTGCATTTTCTGACCGAGATGCTTCGGGAAATCCAATTACATCAGACTATGCACAGTTGCGACAGGATTTTGAACCATTAGTAGAAATCCACCAGGCAAAAGGTGCGTCTGAAGTTCATGCTGCTTTCTGGAAAAATGATGAATTTGCAGATTATGAGAATTATACTCACAACCCTCCCATGGAAAATAATTATGTACGATGGGCTCTTAAAAAGGGATTGGAGCATGAACATAATCTCGGTGTAAATCCATTCAAGTTTGGCATTATCGGTAGCACAGATACTCATACCGCCACTCCGGGAAATGTATCCGAAAAAAGTACCACAGGAAATAACGCCATTGCGGATTTTTATCCGGAAGCTCGCGCTTTTCAACGTTGGGCACTGGATGATGATCTTCCGGTGTACGAAGCAGTCAATCCCGGTGGTTTGGTCGCAGTGTGGGCTGAAGAAAATTCACGTGGATATTTGTACGATGCTCTCAAACGTAAGGAATGCTACGCCACCAGTGGCAGCCGAATTCAATTACGCTTTTTTGGTGGAAATGGATTTGAAAATAACTACAGTTCAAATGAAGAATTAGTCCAAGATGGTTATGCAAAAGGCGTTCCCATGGGAAGTGACCTTTCAAGTAAAAATACACAGAATGCAGAATTTTTAATCTGGGCTAAAAAAGATTCTATCGGTGCAAATCTTGATCGAATACAGGTCGTCAAAGGTTGGCATAAAGATGGTCAATTACACGAAAAGATTTTTAACGTTGTCTTATCTGATGGCAGAAAAGTAACAGCGGATGGTTCCGTTCCAGACAATGGTGCAACGGTGGATTATAAAACGGGTGCATTTTCTACCGATGTGGGTAATGAAGAATTAATGGTTGTTTGGATTGATCCAGAATTCGACAAGGAAGCAAAAGCATTTTATTATGTTCGTGTTATTGAAATTCCCACAGCCAGTTGGCGGCTTTGGGATCAAATTAGATATAATACCCAATATCCGGATGATATTTCATTGACTGTCCGGGAGCGGGCTTGGTCCTCCCCTATTTGGTATTCGCCCTCCATTACAGATTAATAAAGTATTTAAACTTATTTCAATTTGATTATTGAAATGTGACATCATAGTATCATAACTTCTTAATATCATAATTAGGAAATACTATGACTACAACAACATTACGCGTACCAGACAAAATATTAAAATCACTCAAACTGATTTCTATAAAGGAAAATACATCAATTAACAAAATACTAAATAGTCTTGTTATAGAATATCTGGAAGATTATTTGGATAGTAAAGATGCTGATGATGCTTTGGCAGAAATGGAAAATAAATCATGGGTGGAACTTGATACTCTTTTAGAAGAATTATAATCTTCAAATCCATACGTTATTTTAGTGTATAATGTTCAAATATCACGACGGGCTGAAAAGCAAATTAAAGCTCTGCCGAAAACAATAAAGAAAAGAGTATCCAAAAAATTAATTACCTTACGTCAAAACCCGTTTTCTGGTGATGTAAAAAAACTCAAAGTTCGACATTCCCGATATCGATTAAGGGTTGGGGATTATAGAATCATTTTTGATATTGATAAAGAATCTATCACAATTCTCGTTCTTACTATTCGACATTGTAAAGATGTGTATAGATAATTAATATAGATTGACTAGTTTAAAAATCGATTAGGGTGCTACGTTCAAAATGTCCACATACACTGCTAAATGATCTGAATATCCGCCAAGTAATCGATTCCCTGCCCAGAATCTAAATGGATAATGAGCATAATTACCTTCCTGTTGACGATAGAATGGTTTATCCAGAATCTGTGCTTTACCGGCAATTAATCCCTTATTATCATTTAGCCCATTACTAATGATTATTTGATCTAAAAAATAGTCTACACCTTTGTAGACATAAGTTCCAATTTTGGGTTGTCCCATCATGGGTTCCATCATGCTGGTCATATTTACTGACTTTAAGATTTGCACGTTGTCATCAGTTGGATCTTCATTGAAATCGCCCATAAGTAAAATTTCAGCAGCAGGATCTTCGGACAATAATGTTGAAACTTCATTCGCCAGAAGACGAGCGGTGGCACGGCGTTTGGGAATCGCCTTTTCTTTTCCACCATAATTCGACGGCCAGTGGTTTACAAAAATATGTAATATATGTCCGCCGTATTCGCCTTTCACATATAAAATATCCCGAGTCGGTTTACCGGATGGTAGATTATTTTTGATGGGAGAACTTTCTAAAACATTAAATACATTTTGATCGTATAAAAGTGCATTATCAATTCCCCGACTATCCGGTGAATCATAATGAATAATTTTATAGTCTCTGTCTGCGTAAGCGTTATTGAGCTCATCCAAAACAAAATAGTTTTCTACTTCACACAGTCCTAAAACATCGGCATTTAAATCAGCCAATACATAAGAGCAATTTTTTAATTTAAGATCATATATTTCCTGTGTAACATTTTTCCGTCCGCCTAAGGCGAATTCCTCAT
The DNA here is from genome assembly GCA_014381755.1 of Fidelibacterota bacterium. Taxonomy (GTDB): domain Bacteria; phylum Fidelibacterota; class Marinisomatia; order Marinisomatales; family TCS55; genus UBA2126. The sequence continues at coordinate 20,241 of JACNLB010000059.1, forward strand.
CTCTAGTGGTGGGATCATCCTCCAAGTCAAACAAATTTTCCACATTCCAAAAGCCAACCCGAAGAGATTGGCCCCATACGAAAGAAAGAAGATAAAGGAGCGTTATAAAATTTTTAACATTCATATTTAACCTTTTAATTTATGCATGAGTTTAATCTTATGGAAACTTTTTGATACTAAAGGCATTTAGATCTAGGAAGCGGACACGTATTATTACCCTCCTTCCCTCCTTGTTACCTCCTTGGTTTGGTTGTGTCCGCTTCTTTTTTTTACGTCCAAACCAA
>JACNLB010000097.1 GCA_014381755.1 Fidelibacterota bacterium
TATCACAAATTCCCATTTCATGAATCATGATTTGCATGGTGCGCAACGAAAGTTCGGCGGCTTTTTCTGTGGGAATGGTATAGGCTTCATCGTAAGAACAGAGCGCCATAGTTTGCGTTCCGGAAAGAGCACTGATTAAGGCGTAATACGCACTGCGGATAATATTATTTTCCGGTTGTTCTTTGGTAAGTCCACCGCCACCGCCACCGGCTATCATTCGCATCCAAGATGAACGGTCATTTTTTGCTCCATAATCTTCCCTGATAATTTTTGCCCACAGTCGGCGGCCACCGCGAAACTTGGCTATCTGCTCGAATAAATTTCCGTAAATATCAAAATTAAAGGAAAGGCGTGACGCAAATTCATCAATATCAATTCCCCGTTTCAACGTATCGTCTGTGTAAGCTTTGGCAATGGCAAAGGCATAAGCCATTTCCTGAATTGGGTTAGCTCCCGATTCTCGAATATGATAACCGCAAATACTTACCGGACTGTATTTTGGCACATTCTGGGCGCAATATTCCACCGTATCCACCACCAGTTTCACCGATGTATCTACTGGAAAAATCCAAGTTCCCCGACCAATGAATTCTTTCAAAATGTCATTTTGAGCTGTTCCCCGCAAGGTGTTGATATTGTAACCTCGTTTTTCCGCCATGGCAAAATACATAGCCATTAATACGATAGCTGAACCGTTGATGGTGAGTGAAACTGTAATTTTATCCAAATCAATACCGTCGAATGCAATCTCAAAATCATCCAATGTATCTACGGACATTCCAACCCGGCCCACTTCTCCAAGGGCTCTGGCATTATCCGAATCCAATCCGCATTGCGTGGGCAAATCGAATGCAACATTTAATCCTGTCTGCCCATTTTCGATTAAAAATTTGAATCGTTTATTGGTTTCTTCCGGTGATGCAAATCCGGCATATTGGCGAATAGTAAATGGGCGTTTCCGATACATTTCCTTATGTATTCCCCGGGTAAAAGGATATTCCCCCGGCTTATTTTCATGGGCTTCTGATTCGTTAATATCTTCCTTTGTATATAGGGGATTTACTTCGATTCCTGATTCTAAAATTACTTTTTTGTCAGTCATAATTTTCTTTTATTTTTATTTACGATCTAATTTATTCAAATAACCAACCACTTCTTCTACAGTCGTTCCGGTAGGGAATGCTGCAGTTGCCCCTAATTCTAATAATGCATCTACATCTCCATGGGGAATATTCCCACCCACAAGCCATGGAATGTCCAAACCGTTTTCTTTTAGTGTGTCTTCCATTCGTTGGCAAAGAATCAAGTGTGTTCCTGATAGAATAGACAAACCGATAACATCTGCTTCAACGTTTTTTGCCATGCCCACAATTTCTTCCATGGATTTTCTCAAACCGGTGTATGCCACATCGAAGCCGGCATTTTTGATGGCATGAGCTAATACCTTTACGCCAACATCGTGCCCGTCCAATCCGGGTTTTGATAATAATATTTTCATATTTTTTTCCATTAATCCAGCAATAAAAAATTCCAATAATTCATTATTTTAAACATCTACTTTGAGTACAATTGCTGCAGCCGTATCCCCAGCCGCACAACCTGTAAACAAACCATACCCCCCGCCAAGCAAAACCAATTCTTCTATCAATTCAATAATCAATCGCATTCCCGTGGGACCTTGGGGGTGTCCCCAAATCAGAGATGAACCATAATTATTCATGTCTTCAATTTTCACTCCCATTTCTTTGGCAAAATAAATATCATTTACAGCAAACGGATTATGCGTTTTAATTGCCTTCACATCTGCAATGCCAATACCGGCTTCTGATAAAACGTTTTTGCATGCTGGAATATTTGCTGCCGGCATAAACCCTTTTTTCGTTCTACCTTGGACGAAACTGATGAGTTGAATATTAATATCAGAATTTGAACTTATTTCATTTGCCTGTTCTGCTGTAGTTATAATCATTCCTGCATTCCCGTCCGCTGGAAATGTTTGACCACCAAAGGTAACGGTTCCATCTCGCATAATGGGTTTCAGTTTTGCCAATCCTTCGACTGAAGAGGGGAAAACACCTTCGTCGGATTTTACAGTTCCAATTACTTTCCGTCCTGATGGATTTATTACTACCGGCGAAACCATGTAACGTTTATGAAATTCACCATCATTTGCCAGAGCACTTTCATATTGCTGAAAACGTAGTAAGGCAACTTCATTTTGTGCTACGGTACTAATTCCGGATTCAGCCGCCACATTTTCCGCTGTTTGCAGCATGGCATTTTTGGCAAATGGGTCGAAGTTAAAATTATCCCACACCCAGTCTTCTGCATCTCCTTTTCCGCCGGGTCCTTTCGGATTCGGATATAATATATGGGGACCGTTGGATGTACGATCAGCCGTGATGCATAGAATTTTCCCGTTATTACCATTTTCCAATTCTGATGCAGCTCCGGCAATCACCCGGGCAGATGTGGCACAGGCTTGGCTTACCATAGGACCAGTAATGTCGTCGGCATCCATCATAGCTGCCACCCACGGCGCACCATAGAAAGAAGACTTTGACGGTACCGTATTCCCTAAATGTAAATCGGTAAATTCTTTTGGATTTATCTGTCGTTTTTGCAATTCATTACGTGCTATTTCAGCTGCGAACTTCAAGGGATGAAGATTAGCAAAACTTCCCTGCCATTTGCAAAATGGTGTACTCCAATAAGCACCGTAAGGAATATGAGCGTTAGTGTATTTCATAATTTCTCCAAGTTAAATAATGGATTGTTGGAGTATTGGATTCCACGTGTAGTGTATTGGTTTTGCAGATAACCTTTGCGGAAGTTTGAAACTTTCGCAAAGGATTTTTTCCATTAATCCATTTATCCACTAATCCATTACTCCAATGGTTTATAACCCCAATTCTCTCCCGATATTGATTCCCAATATTTCCGATGTGCCCCCACCGATGAGCGTGAACCGGGCATCTCGTAAATATCGCTGCATGGGATATTCCATGGCATAACCGTAGGATGCAAATATTCTGGACGCTTTATCACAAATGTCATTGGCACATTCCGAAGCGTAGAGTTTTGCAATCATAGATTCTTTTTGTCTGGGTAAATTTTGGTCGCTCAAAGATGCAGCGTAAAAAACATAATGACGGGCTGTTTCCAATTGGACCGCCATATCCGCCATTTTCAATTTGACGGCTTGAAATTTTCCGATGGGACGGCCAAACTGTTTCCGGGTTTTGGCGTAATCAACTGCTTCATCAAACGCAGCTTCCGCCACTCCCATAGCCAAGGCACCTGTCATAATTCTGATTTCTGCCAATATTTCCTTCATGCTTTCCGTTCCGCTACCAATATCTCCCAGCAAATAATTTTTCGGTAATTTCACGTCATCAAATGCAACTTCACTTGTAATTGAACCCCGAACGCCCAACTTTTCGATGGACTTCCCAATGTGGACGCCATCCAAATGTGTGGGGACAAAAAAGACGGATAATTTTTCATGATTGTCGGTTTTTGCAAATACGGTAAAAAAGTCTGCCACCGGTGCAGATGTAACCCAGGTTTTTTGTCCGCTTAAAATAAAATGGTCGTCAAAGACTTTTGCCTTTGTTCGAATGCCGAACAAGTCGCTCCCCGCGTCCGGTTCCGTCATACAAATACCACCGATTTTTTCGCCTTTCAATGCTTGGTTAAAATAGCCTTTAACTTCTTCATCACCAAATTTATAGAGAAAAAATGTTGCCATAAGGGACTGCATGGTACACGCCGCTGCCAAAGAAAGAGACCCTTTTGCCAGTTCAATCACCGCCAAACAATAGGACACAACATCCATTTCGGTTCCACCTGCATCTTTGGGATATCGCATACCAAAAAAACCCAAATCGCCGACCTTTTTAAAAAG
>JACNLB010000018.1 GCA_014381755.1 Fidelibacterota bacterium
GGGAAATATATTTATCGGATTGCGCGATTGATCCAAGAACGAGCCAGAGAATTTTCAGTCATCGAATCCATGGATGGGGGAAAACCCATACGTGAATCAAGAGATATTGATATTCCTCTGGTGTCAGCTCATTTCTTTTATTATGCAGGCTGGGCGGATAAACTGGAATATGCATTTCCTGGAAAAAAGGCAGAATCAATTGGTGTAGCAGCGCAAATCATCCCATGGAATTTCCCTTTATTAATGGCCGCGTGGAAAATCGCACCTGCATTAGCGACCGGGAATACAGTTATTTTAAAACCAGCCGAAACAACGCCATTAACGGCTATGAAATTAGCGGAAATAATTCAAGAAGCAGATTTACCGCCCGGAGTTGTGAATATTATTAATGGTGCTGGAAAAACTGGACAGGCTTTAGTCGAACATCCTGACATTAATAAAATTGCCTTTACAGGGTCCACAGATGTGGGAAAATCAATAATGAAATCAGTTGCAGGCACTGGAAAACGATATACTTTGGAACTGGGTGGAAAAGCAGCGAATATCATTTTCGAGGATGCTGCAATTGATCAAGCAGTCGAAGGTATTATTGATGGTATCTTTTTTAATCAAGGTCATGTTTGTTGCGCTGGTTCCCGGCTGTTTGTTCAAGAAAGTGTGGCTGAAATGGTCATATCAAAATTAAAAGACAGGATGGAATCTCTAATTGTTGGCGATCCTCTGGATAAAAATACAGATATCGGCGCCATCAATTCAAAAATGCAATTAGATAAAATTAAAATGTATGTGGATATTGGCCAAAAAGAAGGCGCCTCAATTCACCAATCATCATGTATGCTACCTGAAAAAGGGTATTGGCATGCACCCACAATTTTTACAGATGTAAGCCAATCTCATCGCATTGTGCAGGAAGAAATATTTGGTCCTGTGTTGGCGATTCAAACTTTCAGAACAGTGGATGAAGTCATCACCAAAGCGAATAATACGCCCTACGGACTTTCCGGCGGTGTGTGGACAGATAAAGGTTCAAAAATATTTCAAGTATCCAAAGCAATTCGTTCCGGTGTATTATGGGCAAATACATTTAATAAATTTGATCCAACATCACCATTCGGCGGCTACAAAGAGAGCGGCATGGGTCGCGAAGGCGGATTAGAAGGATTAATGCCGTATGTTAATTTGGTATAAATAAACTTGGAATGATGGATCAATGGATTACTGGATGAATGGTAAAAAAGAGATAGGATATTATTTTTCCATCTATCCAACAATCCAACAATCCATTTATCCATTATTAGTTATTGGAAAAAGTTATGAGTAAACGAGAAGATATTAAAATGAGAACTATCCCAATTACAAAAATTATCAACATTGATGACCCCAAAAAATTCAAGTTTCATGCTGCTCGTTGGAATGGAGAAAATCAGCCACTTGATGTTTTTGTCAAAGATAAAAAAAAATGGTTTATGTGGAATACATGGAGAAATGCAAAGGATGAATTTTCGAGGAAATATATTTTTTCTTTGATTGATTTTTATCCTGAAAATAATATCTGGCTTTTTGGTGGAATTTATGAGGTTATTAATAGAATCGATATTCCAAAGAGTCATAGTTATGAAATTAAGGAGTTGAGCGAATATTCTGATTATGTAGGAAGATTGAAAATAAAACTTGAGAAACCTTCAAGAGGTAGAGCTTTTTATTTAGAACATCATATAAATAAAATGAGTATCTCAGAAATTTTGAAGCAACCATATTCTGGGGAAATATTTCCAGGTTACGAAAACATAAATCATGATTTTGATATATTATCACTTATTTTTGAAAACGAGAATCCAGATTGGAAAGCTGCATTAAAGAATGTTAAAGGAGTCTATGTAATTACAGACAAATCTAATGGTAAAACTTATATTGGATCTGCATATGGTGAATCTGGTATTTGGTCAAGATGGAGCTGCTACATTGGAACAGGGCATGGTTGGAATGATGAACTTACAAAACTCATAAAAAAGGAAGGCTTTGACTATGCAAGAAAAAATTTCAAATTATCATTACTTGAATACCGTCCAATGAAAGCAGACGACAAAGTAATTATTGAAAGGGAGAGTTTTTGGAAAGGGGTTTTTCTTTCAAAAGGAAAATTTGGCTACAACAAGAATTAAATCAAGGTATTAAGATTGAAGTAAGGTGTAGAATGAATAATAAAAAAGAAATGGGATATTGTTTTTTCAGTAATCCATCAATCCAACAATCCATTTATCCATTATTAGTTATTGGGAAAAGTTATGAATAAACGAGAAGATATTAAAAAAACATATAAGCTTTACATTGGTGGAAAATTCCCCAGAACGGAATCGGGACGTTATATTAAATGGTCTGATCCCAAACAATCGACCCAAGTGAATATTTGCCGAGGATCACGAAAAGATTTTCGCAATGCTGTGGTTGCAGCGAGAGAAGCATTCTGTGGATGGTCTTCGAAAACAGCTTATAATCGCAGTCAGATTCTATATCGTATTGGAGAAATGCTGGAAGGCAGACGTAGCCAATTCCTGGATGAATTGATTCTTCAAGGTTCTTCAAAAAAAGAAGCAGAAAAAGAAATCAATCAGTCCATTGACAGATTAATATACTATGCGGGCTGGGCAGATAAATATCAGCAAATATTCAGCAGGGTGAATCCAGTTGCATTACCCTATTTTAATTTTTCCTATCCGGAACCAACGGGAGTAGTTTCAGCAGTTGCACCGAAGGACTCATCCTTAATTGGGTTGGTTTCAATTATTGCGCCAATTATAGCCGGTGGAAATACGGTTGTATTATTGGCATCAGAAGAAAATCCACTATGTTCCATTACATTTGCAGAAGTGCTCCATACGTCTGATGTCCCCGGTGGTGTAGTGAATATATTGACGGGGTATCGATCAGAATTGATAGATCAATTTTCATCTCATATGGATGTGAATGCAATTGTGTATTGCGGAAATGAATCAGAAGAAATCAAGCTTGTTCAGGAAAATGCGGCGTTGAACGTAAAGCGACCGATTGTTTATTCTAACGAAAATTGGCTCGACAAGAATACACAGGATCCATATCGAATTTTGAATACATTGGAAACGAAAACAACATGGCATCCGGTGGGTGTATGAGTAAAGTAGTCGAATATATACAATCAAAAGCCCAAGGAATAAACCCCAAAGTTGGAATTATTTTGGGTTCTGGTTTAGGATCATTCGTGGATGTTTTAGAAAATCCTGTTTCATTATCCTATGATGAATTAGATGGATTTCCAGATGCGGGTGTTTCCGGGCATGAAGGGAAACTTCATTTAGGAAAAATTAATCATACCGAAATTGTTGTTCTTCAAGGACGAGCTCATTATTATGAAACAGGTGTTGCGGATATTATGAAAATTCCCGTTCGAACGTTGGCTGGGCTTGGGTGTGAATCACTGATTTTGACCAATGCCGCCGGGAGTTTAATGGAAGCCGCCCAACCGGGGAGTGTAATGGCACTAACAGATCATATCAATTTTACAGGTGTAAATCCATTGTTTGGTGAAGAAAGTAATAATCGATTTGTGGATATGGCTGACGCCTATAATTCTGAAATGCGTTCAAAATTTCTAAAAATTGCAGATGATGAAAATATTAAACTTCATGAAGGTGTCTACATTTGGTTTTGCGGTCCCAGTTTTGAAACACACGCTGAAATACGCGCAGCTAAATCACTGGGCGCAGATGCAGTGGGTATGTCCACGGTTCCAGAAGTGATATTGGCCCGCCACGCTGGAATGAAAGTAGCTGCATTGTCTGTAATGACCAATATGGCTGCAGGAATGAGCGATGAAGTTTTGAACCATGAATTAACAATGGAAAATGCCGATAAAGGGATTCAAGA
>JACNLB010000050.1 GCA_014381755.1 Fidelibacterota bacterium
GTTTGGGCGGGAATTATTCCCATTACTCAATCGTTTGGTGAACCTAAAAATGATCCGAAATTAAAAGATGGAATTGAATTACCGGATTATTTGAAGAATTATAAAAGAAGTTAACCAGGCCTCTGTGCTAATTCCACCAACACACCGCCGGTACTTTTGGGATGTATAAACGTAATTAAAAATCCTTCCGCACCTACCTTTGGTTCATCATAGATCACAGTAATATTATTTTTCTTTAACTCAATAATGGCTTTGTGGATATCATCCACTTCGAAGCAAATATGATGAACATCGGCTCCATGTTTTTCTATAAACTTCGCAATGGTAGAATCTTCATCCATCGCTTCTAATAATTCAATTTTTCCTCTGCCAGTATCGTAAATATCCGTGGTGACTTTTTCAGATTCCACTGCTTCAGTCCCGGAATGATTCAGCCCTAAAACATGCTTCCAGAATGGCGCATCATCAACCAATGAGTTGACAGCAATACCGATATGTTCAATTCCTTTAATCTTCATTATTTTAATCCATTAACCGTTGAATCTAACTGTACTCCCAATCCATTTCCATCTGGAATAATCACTCGCCCTTCTTCAATCTGTACACCTATATATGGGTCATTATCGATTAATAAATTCCCATCGAGGTCAACATAATCTACCAGCGGTGACAAATGTGCAGCAGCCGTAATACCAATCGATGACTCCACCATGCACCCCAGCATTATCTGCAAATCACGTTCACGAGCCATATCAATCATTTCTTTTGCTTTCAGCATACTTCCGCATTTCATGAGTTTAATGTTGATTCCATCAAATGCATGGGCAATTTCAGGTATATTTTCCGGATAGAGGCAGTTTTCATCCGCAATTAGGGGTAAGGGTGACTTTTTCATTAATTCTGCTGTTTCATGCACTTTTTCAGCCGGCAATGGCTGTTCTACAAATTCAACATTATTATCAGCTAACCATGAACACATTTCCACTGCAGTGTCCAAATCCCATCCTTCGTTAGCATCCACTCGAATGACCTTATCAGTTTCAGCTCGAATAGCATGGATGATTTCTTTATCGTTGTCAGAACCCAATTTCACTTTCAGAATATGATATGGTTTAGCTTCTGCCACTTTTTGTGCAATTAGATCCATATCTCCGATGGCAATGGTAAATGATGTATGCGGTCCAACATTTACATTCACTCCAAAATAATCTTTCATTGCCATATTTTGTGATTGAGTCCACCAGTCCAAATATGCCATACTAAAAGCAACTTCCAATGCTTTCAATCCACCGCATTGATGTAAAACATATTTTTCAAAATTGTCAGGTGATTCTATCTTTTCAGGTAATTCGATTCCACTTTTGATTGTTTTCATTATGATTTCAGCTGATTCGCCGTATCGCTCTGATGGTGACGCTTCTCCTCTACCGATAATACCATCTTGTTCCAAATAAATGAATATTTCAGGATACATTTCGTGGGTACTCCGTGCAATGCCAAAGGGATGTGTGCAGCGCACATCATATTGTGTATAACTTAAATTCATATTTTAACTAAATAATTTAAGAACGGAAATTGGCTTTCCGTTTTTCAACAAATGCAGCCAAACCCTCTTTTGTCTCATCTGTTGAAAATAAATTAGCAAATGCGTCGACTTCATACTTAAGCCCGGATTCTATGGATTTATCAAAACTTTCGTGAATACAGTTTAATGAAATTGCAATGGCATTCGGTCCATTTTTTAGAATCTTTTTACCAATCTTTTTACATGTATCCATCAATTCACCCTGCGGAACAACATGATTCACTAACCCAATACGATATGCTTCTTCAGCGGAAATTTGGTCACCAGTTGTAATAAGCTCGTTGGCAATTCCAGTACCGACGATTTTTGGTAATCGCTGCGTTCCGCCCCAACCGGGAATGATCCCCAGCAAAACTTCCGGCTGGCCGAAAATTGCATTCTCACTTGCAACGCGAATATGACACGCTAATGATATTTCACAACCACCGCCAAGGGCAAAGCCATTCACTGCTGCAATAACAGGTTTGGGAGAATTTTCTATAATCAACGTCATTTCTTGGCCTGTTTTTCCAAATTCAAGTGCAGCATCAGAATCCATTTGCTGCATTGCTTTAATATCTGCACCGGCGACAAATGCTTTCTCACCACTTCCTGTTAAAATAATAACCCCAATATCATTATCTGCAATCATATCTGAAAAAGCAGATGATAATTCAGATACAACTTTCAAATTCATAGCGTTCATCGCATCAGGTCGGTTGATAGTAATGATACCAATTCCATCTGATTTTTCTGTGAATAAATATTTCATAATGGACTCTAAATTATTTCCAAAAGGTTCTGCTAAACAAAACCATTATAGTAAATATTTCAAGCCTGCCAAGCAGCATACAAAAACATAACATCCACTTACCAAATGCCGGTAACAATGCATAATTGTCCGTCGGACCGAATGCTCCTAAACCCGGTCCAATATTTCCGATTGCGGAGGCAGCGGCACCAATGGCAGATTCAAGGTCGATATTCATGGTTGTGAGCACCAATGTGGTAATAGCAAAAATGGACATGTAGAAAAGAAAAAATCCTAACGTATTTCGAATAACATCTTCTGAAATATTGCGGCTTCCAATTCGTATAGGAATGATGGCTTTCAAATGAAGCATTCGCCTCGTTTCCGTTGCAGCATATTTAAACAAAAGCATTAACCGAACAATTTTCATTCCGCCGCCTGTAGAACCACCCATTCCTCCAACAAACATCATAAATAAAATCATAAATTGAACAAAGTATGACCATAATTCATAATCGGCTGTGGCAAACCCGGTTGTAGTTAAAATAGACACTGTCTGAAATAGTGAATCACGGAATTGTTTTTCAGACCATTCATTCACTCCGGCTGATACACTTGAGAAAATGAGAAATGCCACAACAAGTATAATTCCAAAATAAGCCAGAAATTCTTTATCCCGAAAATATGATTTCACATTTCCTGTGAGAGCATGAAAATGAAGAGAAAAATTGATCCCGGCTAAAAACATAAAAAATATAATTATATATTGAATGGTTGCACTGTTGTAATAACCAATACTTGCATTTTTAATCGAAAATCCACCTGTGGGCATTGTGGTAAAAGAATGGCAAACAGCATCAAACCATGGCATTCCACTTATGACTAATAACACAATTTGAGTTGCAGTGATACCCAGATATACCATCCACAATATTTTTGCAGTTTCACGGACTCGCGGACGAATTTTATCTGCGACAGGTCCCGGGACTTCTGCTTTAAATAATTGGACGCCGCCCACACCTAATAAAGGCAAAATAGCGATGTAAAAAACAATAATTCCCATACCGCCAATCCATTGAATAAACGATCGCCAATACAATGTCGCATGGGGTAGACTTTCGATTCCATTTGGCAAATGAGGTAATGTTACAGAACTTCCAATTATGGATGCTCCGGTTGTGGTCACACCTGACATGGATTCAAAAAATGCATCTGTAAAATTTGGAATTACCCCAGAAATATAAAATGGGAGAGCTCCAACTAATGCAGCCGTAATCCACGTAAAGGTTACAATAGCAAAACCATCTTTATTGGTTAATTTTCTATTTTTTCTTGTAATTAACCAAACAGGAATTCCAAATACAAAACAGATAAGCATCGACCTTAAAAAACCATCGAGATCGTTTTCGCCATATCCATAAGCTATTGCTGAAGGGAATACCATCGATACACCCAAAATCACTAATAAAGCGCTTAAAATGTTTAATATAGTGCGAATATTCATCAGGCTCGGAAGAGCTTGCGGACAGCATTGAAGGCTTCATTTTTGGCAAAAACCAAAACAGTATCTTCAGCTGTCAGGCGGGAACTCCCGCGGGCGATACTTAAATGTCCATGGTGATTAATTACACCAACAATACTTCCTTTTGGAAAAGAAATTTCAGATAATTCCATATGCGTCACACGACTTCCCGGATCGGGTTGGAGTTCCAATACATCTACATCAATTTCCTCAAACGTTATGACAGAGGTATCTGCCAAGTCACTGCGAATTTTGCGAAGAATTGTATTAACAGTCGACATATTTTTACTAATAATCGGGCCAATTCCTAACTCTTGAATAATGGGCATAAAATCTGTATTACTGACATGAATAATGGCTTGTTTAACTCCAAAATGATGAGCCAAAAGTCCTGAAAGTATATTCGTTTGTTCATTTTCTGTGACTGTAATAAAACTGTCGATCTCTTGAATGTTTTCAGATTTGAGAAATTCCATATCCGTCCCATCCGCATTGATGACCAATATATTATCCATATGGTTGGCGATATGTTCGGCCTTATCTCTCTTACTTTCTACCAATCGTACATTCATTTCATCTTGTAATTTATCAGCTAAAGAACGACCAATCTTACTGCCGCCAATAATCATGACGCGTTTTGAATATTCGATTGTTTTACCAAGCAATTCGATTAAACTGGGGACATGTTCTGTGCGAAGTATAAAATAGACAATATCGCCTTCTTTAAATTGAAAATCAGACCAAGGTACAATTGTTTCTGTATTTCGCAAAACGGCAATAACACCAAACTTATATTCATCGGAATCTTTACAAATCTCTTTTACAGTTTTTCCAATTATTTTTGTACATCCATTACCGATCATAAATCCCAGCATTTGTAATCGGCCACCTTCAAAATCCATCACTTGAGTTGCGTAGGGGTGTCGAACCAACCTACTTATTTCCAAACAGGCTTCACGTTCAGGATGGATCACAAGATCCACACCGAATTTTTCAGGCTTTATGATCGAATCCCTGTCACTGTATTGTTGATTGCGTAAGCGAGCAATAATATGTTTTGCACCCAATTCATGAGCTTGTTGTGCAGCAATTAAGTTTACTTCATCGACTCGAGTGAGGCATAAAGTATAGTCCGCTTCTTCTACGCGAGCTTTATGGAGTATCTTTGGGCTGGCCCCATTGCCTTCGACATCGATGGCATCGAGGTTTTCGGTAATTCGACGACATTTCTCCGGATTGATGTCCACCGCAGTAATATCGTGACCGTCTTCAATTAAGGCTTTGGCGACGTGGAAACCCACTTCACCCGCACCAATTAGTACTATCTTCATCAGACTGTTATTATAAGTGCCAAGTGAGAATGTATACAGTTAATAATATAAGAAAAAAGAAATATTGTTATTCTGATACACGATATATTTCAGCGCCTAAAGAGCTGAATTTTTCCTCAATTTTCTCATATCCCCTGTCAATATGATAGATTCGACTCACGTCTGTTTGCCCTTCAGCCATCAGTCCGGCCAAAATAAGAGACGCACTTGCTCGAATATCTGTAGACATTACTTGTGCTCCTTTTAATGATTGAGATCCCTTCACCGTTGCTACATTGTCATGGAGAGAAATGTCCGCACCCAATCGGTTTAATTCCGGAATATGCGTAAAACGATCATGATAAACAGTATCCGTAACAATTGATTTTCCATCGGTAATACTCATTAACGCCATCCATTGAGCTTGCAAATCCGTTGGAAACCCAGGATACACGTCTGTGGTTACATTCACAGCGTTTATTTCATCGGCTTTCTTGATATGTATTTTACCTTGCTCTGTTGTATAACGTGCTCCGAATTCTTCTAATTTATCCAGCACTATTTTTAGATGATTTGGTTCAGCATGATTTAAAGTTATGTCACCTAAAGCTGCTCCGGCCATTAGAAATGTTCCAGCCTCAATGCGGTCTGGAATTACGGTCATTTCAACCGGATGCAATTCATTTACTCCATTAATTGTTAATGTACTCGTATTCAGTCCGGAGATTTTTGCGCCCATTTTATTGAGCATTTCACACAGTTGAACAATATCCGGCTCTTTTGCTGCGCGTTCGATTACCGTTGTCCCTTCAGCCAAAACAGCTGCCATGACCACATTACCTGTCGCTCCAACTGATGGAAAGTCAAAGCAAATATGTGCACCTTTCAACGTTGACCCTTGCGCGAGTATATACCCCTGTTCCAATATAACATTTGCGCCAAGTTTTTCCATGCCCATTAAATGAAAATCAACGGGCCTTGGACCCCAAGCGCACCCACCGGGCAAGGAGACTTTAACTTCTCCAAATCGTCCTAATAACGGACCCATTACGTAGAAAGACGCTCGCATGGTTTTGACTAATTCATATGGAGCTTCAAGTTTACTTACCGTTGATCCATCAATTTTTAATGTTCCATTTTCGAATTCTACTCCGGCACCGATCATTTCCAATAAGCTAATCATTGTTCGAGTATCACGTAATTCCGGTACTTTATGAATTGTAGTAATACCTTCAGTTAAAAGCGCTGCTGTCATCATAGGTAAGACAGCATTTTTAGCACCACTAATTTCGACTATACCCTTTAAGGGCTTTTTTCCATGAATAACTAATTTATCCACGAGCACCGCCCATCAATCCTTTAGCAGAATCTAATGTGCCAGGCGTTATTGTTTCGCCGCTGAAAAGCTGGGCAATTGTTTGTACTTTTTCTTCATCTTTCAAATAATCTATTTTTACAATCGTTCTGCCATCTTCCTGTATTTTTGAAATATGAAGATGATGATCGGCTTTTGCAGCAATTTGGGGTAAATGCGTCACACAAATAATTTGTTTTGATAAAGATAAATTTGATAATGCATCCGCAACTTTTTCAGCTGCAATTCCGGATATTCCTGCATCTATTTCATCAAATACTAATGTAGCCACCGGATCAACTTCCTGAAAAATTGTTTTGATCGCCAGCATAATTCTGGATACTTCGCCACCGGAAGCAACATCTGTTAACGGCTTTGCAGCTTCTCCGGGATTTGCACTTAAATAAAATTCAATTTGATCAAATCCTTTTGGTCCATATTTGACAGTTTGTCCATTCATTTTGATTTGGGAATTGTCTGATGGTGTCATATTCATCCGTACCTCAAATGATGCCCCGGGAATATTTAATAATGCCAATTCAGCTTCAATTTTTGAACATAAGTCCTGAATACTGCTTGAGCGTAATTCATGCAATTTGACTACCATGCGTTGATAATCTGAACGAAAACGATTTATGGATTCTGTTAATTCATCGATTTCATTTATTAAGGATTTAAATGATTCTAATTCAATTGTGATTTCATCCCGATAATTAAGCACTGTTTCCAAAGAACCGCCATATTTGCGTTTTAAACTTTCAATTTCCTGTAGGCGGGATTCTACATTGTCTAATTGTTCAGGATTATGATCAATTTGTGTTGCGTATTTTCTTAATCCTTCTGATGTATCCATAAGAGCATTTAATGCTTCTTCCAATGATTTTAAATGAGGGACAACTTGCTCATCGATTGAACTAATTTCTTCCAATTCTTTACTGATAATCGCTAATTCATTATAGAGTGAATTATCCTGTTCGGTTATTCGAGCATTTAAGTCATTTGCTGTTTCTAATAATTTCCCCGCATGTTTCAATATTTTGAATTCAGCCAATAGAGTTTCATCTTCTCCAAGAATAGGGCTGATTAATTCAATTTCCTGTAACTGAAAAGCTAACAATTCTTTTCGATCACGTGCTTGGGTTTGCTTTTTGAGAGCACGATCCAGATCATTTTCAGTCTTTACAAGTTGCTGATACACATCTTCTAATTGGCTTACATCATTATTCAATTTTGCAAATGTATCAAGAAAGTCAATATGCGTTTCACGATTCATAATATATTGCTGTTCATGCTGGCCGTGAAAATCTGCAATGGATCTTACACGATCCAAAAAGTCTTTCTCTTTAAAAGGTTCATCGTTAAAGAATGCTCGGCTGCGTCCGGATGTGTTAATAATTCGTCGGCACGTATTCATTTCACCATCGAGAGAAACTTCAATTTCTACTATTGCTTTATCTGCGCTGCTTCGTACAGCTGTTCCTTTTACTTTACCGCCTAAAGAAGACCGAATCGCATGGAGCAGAATTGATTTTCCCGCACCTGTTTCACCTGTAATAACGGTAAGTCCTTTATGAAAATTCAATTCCATTTCTTTTAAAATGGCAAAATTCTTTATGGAAATATTATTAATCATTGATTTTCCTTGATCGATAATACAAAGTACCTGCAACCAATAAAAAGCCGATTATATCAGCAATAACATCATAAATACTTGGAAATCTCCCCGGAATAAATGACTGCCAAAACTCATCTAATCCTGCAAATATTAATGCGCCAATCACTAATATTAAAGAAAGAGATCCAAAACTTTTATACGCTAAAAAACCCAAAATACTGTATTCAGCCATATGTAATAGTTTATCCGGAGATAGGACAACGAGACTGGGTAAGGATTTGCCGGGAATACTCGATGCTGTCAAAATTGCCAGGGCAAATAATCCCAATCCTAAACGGTAATGTTTTTTAGTCAAATTCACGCATAACCTTTGGCAATTCATTTAAAAGATCTGAAGCAATTAAACCTCGCATCCCCTTTTCGTCTACTTGACGATCTGCTGCAAGTCCATGAAGAAAAACACCTGCTTTAGCCGCTTGATAACACTCCATTCCTTGGGCAACAAATGTTCCCAATATTCCGGCTAAAACATCTCCCATTCCGGCTGTGGCCATACCGGGATTTCCGCTTGTATTCACCATTGCTTCATTTTGATAAAATGTAATTGTGGGAGCATTTTTTAATACCAGCACTCCGGAGAATTCAGCCATAAATTTCTCAATAATTTGAGGAAAACTGTCTATGTAATTTTCCCGATCAATTCCCAGAAGCTCACAGAATTCACCTTCATGAGGCGTAATGATAAAGGGGACATTTATTTTTTCAAATAAATCTAAATTATCATGGAAAATTCTTAATCCATCCGCATCAATAATTAATGGTTTTTGCACATTTATAATTACGTCTTTAACTAATTCCATGGTTTTAGAATATCGACCAAGCCCCGGGCCAATAACTATTGCATCACACCAATCAAATTTTTCTGCAATAGTATCAAAACTTTCATGAATTAAATATCCAAGTCCATCATCTTGGCAACCAATGGTCATACCTTCAATAATCGTTTTCTCATATATGTCTTCTATGGATTCGGGAGCACAGGTAACCGTCAATCCTGAACCGGATCGTAATGCGCCAAATGTGGTTAAAACAGCAGCCCCGGTCAATCCTTTTGAACCGGCGATGATCAATACTTTCCCCTGCCGATGTTTATACGTATCTAAATCGACTTTGGTAAACATGTTTGAAATCGATTGTTTCTCTAATCTGCTCCATCTCAAACCGGATAATTCATTGATTATGTCAGGAAAACCTATATCGACAGATTGGTTTTTTCCAGAATGTGTTTGTCCTTGTTTAATACAAAGACCTAATTTAGAATAACCCATGGAAACAGTTGACGTTGCGCGTACAGAAAATTGCGCTGCTGATCCTCTATTTCCATCGATTCCTGTGGGACAATCAACCGCTAGGACTTGGCACGAAAATGAATTTATCCATTTTGTCCATTTAGCGTAATCATCTTTTAGTTCTCCTTGACAGCCCGTGCCAAGTATTGCATCTATTATTAAATCACATTCAAAATCAAATGGAGGATCAATTCCATAATAGATTGTCACTTTATTCTGAACGCATAATTCATGAAAATAGGCACTATCGCCTTTTATGCTATTTTCCTCAATAAGACTAAATATTTGAATGGACATATTATTGAGATAATTTGCAGTGGCAAATCCATCGCCGCCATTATTTCCTTTACCGCACACAATCACAATTCTGGGATTGTGAATCTCTGCAGTAACATTTTTTACTTCTTCAGCTATTGCTTTCCCGGCGGCACCCATTAAATCCACACCGGCGATACAATGATCGTTCATAGATTTTCGATCCAATTCAGCCGCTTGATCAGCAGTAATAAGTCTCATTTTATTTTATAATTACAGCCGTAGCAATGGCTGTTTCTTGTGTATGGGAAATAGAAACTTTACAATCTAAATTTGAAAATAAATGATTATGTAAATTAACAATCGGAGCTCCATTTTGATCCGCAACAATTTCCATTTCAACCCAAGAAATTGGATCCGTAATTCCAGAAGTCATTAATGCTTTTTTAATGGCTTCTTTTGCTGCAAATCGACCGGAATAGTGAATAGCTGAATCAGATTTTCCTTCACAGTAAGATTGTTCTTGATCAGTATACGTACGCTCTAAAAATCTATCCGGATGGTCATCGATTAATTGTCGTATGCGAGATACGTCTACAATATCCGTTCCGATGTATATATCAGGTTGCATTAAGATCAGACACTATTTCGACAATTTGATGAATATCATCCACGTCCCAATCTGCGCCTGAATCTGTTGTACCAAATGTATCGCCATAACGGGCAAAAATCGTTTTCATTCCTAACTGCTTTGCGCCTTCCACATCTCTTTCCGGCCAATCACCCACCATTAACGTATTTTCAGCAGCACAGTTCAATTTTTCCAGAGCCATCTTGAATGGAACCGGCGATGGTTTTCGCTCTCCAGTATCATCAAACGTTAGTACAACATCAAAAATATGATGGAGATTTAAATAGTATAACCTCATCCACGCTTCCCGACTGGGTGCATCGGATACAACAGCTAATTTAATTCCCATTTTCATCAAATCAGACAAGGTGCTGTTTACGTTTGGATATACTTGAAGATTTGCTTCTCGAGCTCGTCGATAGGAAACGATTCCGGCAGCTAAAAGCTTGTTATCAACATGCCCAATCGTTTCGGTAAGAAATAGATCAAAGATTTGCTGGTGTTCCCAGCCTTCAACATTATACATATCAATAATACGATTATATGCTTTTTCAGCATCAATACTCAAGCCTGCTTCCTTCATGCCTGATATTGCTGCTTTCACTGCATATTCCTTCATTTTCATGAAGTCCAGTAATGTATTATCGAGGTCGAATATGACCGCGTTTAACATGATGATAATTTACGAGGAAAGAAAGTTATTTTGAATTACTTCTGGTATTTTTCAGGATTGCGAACTTTATCCAATTCATACTCTGCGCTTTTACGCCACGTGCGATCGTTGCGTGCTTTTTCAAAGGCATTTTCTGCAGCTCGTTTACTTCCCCGGCCATTACACCATTCAGCAACGCCCAGTTCTAACCAGCCTCCGCCAAAATTTGGTTTTTTATCTGTCGCTTCACGTGCAACGCGTTTAGCATTTTCACAATCACCCAAAGCGTTATAAGCAACAGCCAACCTATACCAACCCTTATATCCTTTTGAATTAAGTGAAGTTGCCATTTCAAGATTAGAGACAGCTGAATCAAACTGTTCCAGCTCGGAATAAACAATCCCAAGACTTAAGTATCCTTTAGCATATTGGGGATTTACCTGAATTGCTGTGTTTAAAATATTCAATGCTTTTTCAAATTCTTTTTCGGTTATGTAGATATCCCCTATTGCGCCATACGCCTTGTCGTAGCCAGGATGAATTTCGACAGCAGATTGGAGGGATGATAAAGCACCTTGATTATCCCCATTCGCTTTTTGGGATAATGCCATTGCATAATACCCTTTGTAGAATTCGGGTGCAATATCCAGGGATTTTTTGTAATGATCAATTGCAGCAGCACGATCTCCCATTTTGGCTAGAATAACTCCAATTTGATAATGTGCTTGATAAAAAGACTCATCTATTTTTAAAACGTCTTCATAAGCAGATAATGCTCCTTCAAGATCACGACGCCGATAGGAATTATTACCTTCGTTGAACTTATTTTTAGCCACGTTCGCAATCGCAGTTCTGGCATTCTCATGGGAATGATTTAATTCCAGTGCTTTTTTAAAATAATCAACTGCACCATCAAAATCCTGTTCACGAAATTTCACAAGTCCCATACTGTAAGCGGCTTCAGCGAAAAAGGGAAATTTTTCTAAAACAACTCGATAGGATTCATATGCTGCAGATAAATCGCCCGATTGCATATTTCGCTGACCATCCGCCATCAACGTATTGATTTCATTCAACCGCTCGAATTCATCCCGATATTCTTGATTCTCCGGATCAGTGTCAATGGCTTTACGAATATATTCTTGCGTTTTCTGCATATTGCCAAAACGTAAATGCACTTTAGATAGGGCAATCATTGCAGGGGCAAATGTGGGGTCTGCTTGAAGCGCTTCATTCAGTACTGCTTCAGCTCCAATAAAGTCACCATTATTGAGCATTTCCTGACCATTTTGTAACAGCACATCAGGTGTTTGAGCAAACAAGATTGAGAAAAATATGAGTTGGATTAGATATTTATGCATAATTCCTTCTATGTGTTTATGTGCCGAAAGCCGGACTCGAACCGGCACGGGGTTTCCCCCACTGCCCCCTCAAGACAGCGTGTCTACCAGTTCCACCACTTCGGCATAATTATTTAAGATCTTCTATTTCCTGTGAGGCTGGTAAAGACAAGTCAAGTATTCGTTCATCAGCATCTTTTTTCAAGATTGATTCTGTTTGTACAGCTGTCGGAGTACTAAATAACCCAATAACAAGGGCTAAAAGCATATAAGAAACGGCGAACCATACTGTCATTTTACTCAATATAGTTGCTGTTCCTCGTCCACCGAAAATTGCATTGGATGCACCAC
Source organism: Fidelibacterota bacterium (assembly GCA_014381755.1). Lineage (GTDB taxonomy): Bacteria > Fidelibacterota > Marinisomatia > Marinisomatales > TCS55 > UBA2126. The sequence goes on from JACNLB010000050.1 coordinate 12,695, forward strand.
CGCCAATTGTGCCGGAAAGTCCACCGCCCTGACTTGCTTGCATTAATATAACACTGACCAATAAAATGCAGATCAATGTATGAATTGTTATTAAAAATCCTACCACATCTATCCCTTTATATGATTTTCTGTTTGGTGGACAATGGAAACGAATTCTTCCGCATCCAGACTTGCTCCACCGATTAAATATCCATTCACTTCTTTAATTTTCAGTAATTCTTTTACATTCTTACTATTCACTGAACCCCCATACAAAATAGGAATACTGACTTCATCAATCGCACCTGCATCTGTCAATACATTACGAATAGCATGATGTGCTTCAGCAATTTGATCGGGTTCTGCTCTTTCTCCTGTCCCGATGGCCCATACAGGTTCATACGCAAAAATCATTTTATTTATGTCTTCGTTTTTGATTCCATTTAAACCAACCATTAATTGCTTTCTCAAGATTGCCAATGTTTCATCATTATTTCTCTGTTCTATCGTTTCTCCAATACACATGATAGGAGTTAATCCATTCGATAATGCTTTGGTTATTCGTTTATTAACTGTTTCATTTGTTTCACCAAAGAGCTGTCTCCGCTCTGAATGCCCAATAATTACATGGGAAACATTACAGGAAATCAGCATTTCTGCAGATACTTCTCCTGTAAAAGCACCTTGATCTTCCCAAAATACATTTTGAGCCCCCAGAACATAAGAAGTTCCTTCGAGCAAAGCATTCATGGTAAAGAGCGCTGAAAAAGGCGGGCAGAATATAACTTTTGACTCGGGGATATCCAAAAGCAAATTCTTAAATTTATCAATGAATTCTCCGCATTCTTCTAAGGTCATATTCATTTTCCAATTTGCAGCTATTACATACTGACTTTTCATAATGACTCCAATGCGGTAAATGCAGGTAAAGTTTCACCACTTAATAATTCCAAGGAAGCGCCTCCACCGGTTGATACATGAGACATATTATCTTGTCCAAAAGATCTAACAGCAGCTGCAGTATCGCCTCCGCCAACAATAGTGGTCTGACCTGCTTCAGTTACCTCGGATAATGCTTCAGCAATAATTTTAGTTCCTTCTGCATAAGATTCTTTTTCAAAAACCCCCATAGGACCATTCCATAAAATTGTGTTGGATGATGAAATTATTTTTTTAAATCGTTCAATTGATTTTGGACCAATATCTAATCCCATTAAATCTTTCGGAATTTCTCTCCAAGAATATACACCTTTCGGCTTGCTATCCATGTTTCTTGAACATACAAAATCCGATGGATAAATCAATTGAGCTCTATCATTTTTTGCTGAATCCATAATTTGTTTAGCTGAACTTATCATTTTTTCATCGATTAATGATCCACCTACTTCCTGGCCCTTTGCTTTTATAAATGTAAATGCCATTCCACCACTAATAATAATCGTATCTGCTTTATTCAGAAAGCGAAGAATTAGGGATAATTTTGTATCTATTTTTGCTCCACCTAAAATTAATGTGACCGGACGACGTGGATGATCAAAAGAATCCTTTAAATACTTTAGCTCCTTTTCCATCAAAAAGCCCATTCCTTTTTGTTTGAAATGGTTAACAACGCCCACATTTGATGCATGAGCACGGTGGGCTGTACCAAACGCTTCATTGATGAAGACTTCCCCATGTTTAGCTAATAACATGGAAAATTGGGAATCATTCTCTGCTTCTTCATTATGGAAGCGCAGGTTTTCCAATAGATGAATTTCACCTGCACTGATGCCTAATGATGTATCTAATGCATCTTCACTAATACAGTTATCAGAAAATTTGATGGGCATTTCCAGCAAATCTGCTAAATGTTCACCAACCGGAATTAAACTCAGATCATCATCTATTTTGCCTTTGGGCCTTCCCAAATGAGACATTAATACAATAGCGGCACTTTGTTCTAAACAATGCTGAATTGTAGGAACAACTGCTCGCAATCTAAAGTCATCCGTGACACGCCCATTATTTAGGGGAACATTAAAATCTACGCGCATTAAAATTCGCTTATCTTTTAAATCAAATGTGTGGAGATTTTTTATCATTCTTATTCTTGATCTAATGGCGTAGAAACAGATAACGCATAAACATGAGCTGCACCGGCTTGTTTTAAGGAAACAGCACACGCAGACATTGTTGATCCTGTTGTAAGCACATCGTCTATAATGACGATAGATTTATTTTTTACACTTTCTTTTGATTTGAAAGCGTTGGCCATGTTCGTTTTTCTTTCTTCTTTTTTTAAAGTTGTTTGTGAAACTGTAAAACGATTTCGTTTCAGAATCTGTTTTTTATAAGGGATTTGCCAAATGTCTGCTACACCTTTACTAATCCACTCTGCTTGATTATAACCGCGATCTCGAAATTTAACATTGTGTAAGGGAACAGCAGTCAAAAAATCAACCGTTCCAAATGTATCAGGTGATAAATATTGACCTAAATGTCGCCCCAATTCTAATCCCAATTTAGCTCTGTCATTGTATTTCAAGGAATGAATAACATCATCTATTCCATCTGAATAATACCATCCTGAATAAGCAGCATCCAATCCTTCAGAAATTAATAAATTATCTATTCTGTCTGTTTTTGGAATAGGGATGAATTTTTGTCTGCATACTGAACATAATGAATTATCATGGTTTTCCATAAATTGCTTACATAGCATGCAACTATTTGGATATATCTGGTCCAGACAGAAATAATATACATTATTGAGCAAATTCACTGTTCTTAAAATTACACCATAATTTTATCATTTTCTATGCTATGTAAACATAATTAAGGTTAATTTTTATCATCGTGGAAGTTCGTAAAGCAACACCTGCAGACAAACATTCATTGCAAGACCTGATTCTGCACAGGGTTCACGAGATCCTATTAATCGCCAGTCCATACGATGCATTTGTGATGGAAGAAGACGGCGGACTTACTGAACAGATTCTGCAGGAGTATATTGGTATGAATTTCAGTTATGCACCCAGAATTTGGAGAGCCGATACTGCTGCAGATGCAATGGAAATGATATTCAAAAACTCCTTTGATATGGTCATTGTAATGATGCGTATTTCTGATATGGATCCTATTTCAATCGCCACGCAGATTAAAAATATTCACCCCAAAATTCCAATTATATTACTGGCTTTCGATGATTCAGAATTAAAACAACTCTCTGATCACTTTCAAGACAGTGCAATCGATCAAGTTTTTATCTGGACTGGGAATGCCAATGTATTTTTAGCCATCGTTAAACAAGTTGAAGATCGATTAAACTTAAAGCGTGATATTGAAATCGGTGATGTACGTTGTATCATTGTTATCGAAGACAAACCACGGTATTACTCAAAAATTTTGCCCCTTATCTACAAGGAGATAAATCACAATATTAAACGGCTGATGGATAAAAGCCTTAATGACACTGAACGATTATTACATATGAGAGCTAGACCGAAAATTCTATTAACAACTACATATGAAGAAGCACAAAATTATTTTAAACGATACCAAAAAAATACATTAGGAATCGTTTCAGATATCCGTTTTCCAAAGAAAGGAAAAATGGATGATAAAGCCGGGGAAAAATTCGTGCGCTGGGCAAGATCCAAAGATCCTTCCATTCCAATTTTATTACAATCCACTCATGATATAAATGCGGAATTAGCTAAAGAACTCCATGTGAATTTTATCCACAAGAAATCAAAAACACTCCTTCAGGATTTACGGTACTTTATTGTTAATAATTTTGGGTTTGGCGATTTCATTTTCCGAAAACAGGATGGGACTGTTGTTTTTGAAGCAACAGATTTGGATGGATTAAAAGAAGGATTAAAAAATATACCTGAAGAGTCTTATAAATATCATGCCACCAGTAATCATTTTTCTAACTGGCTGGCAGCAAGAGGTGAATTTATTTTGGCTTCCAAAATAAGACCTCTTGTTTACGAGGATTCCGATGCATCCACATCTCAGCGTGAATTAGTCATATCTCTTTTGGATAGTGCTATTGAAATGAAAAAGGAATCCCAAGTTGTAGAATTCGCTTCAGAAGATCTTGAAACAAAAAGCAACTTTATTCGTCTCTGCGCAGGATCATTAGGCGGAAAGGCTCGGGGACTGGCATTTTCAAATGCATTAATTAAAGAAAATAATCTAAAGAAAAAATTTAAAAATGTTAAAATTAGAGTTCCTCAGGCTTACGTAATCGGTACAGTCGAATTTGATCAATTCATGGAAGATAATGATCTTTGGAAACAAGCCATGGAAGCCAAAACAAATAAGAAAATTAATACGTTATTCTTGAAAGCGGAATTTTCAGAAAAACTCCAAAATTCACTTCGAGCGCTCATAAAGAAAATTGATTATCCATTAGCTATCAGGTCATCCAGTTTATTGGAAGATTCACAATATCAACCCCTGTCAGGTATGTATGCAACATATATGCTACCTAATATCCATAAAGATGACAATGTCAGGTACAATCTACTTTGCAATGCTATAAAACGAGTGTATGCTTCTACATTTTACAAAGAGGCTGCTGCTCTTATAGAATCTTCTGTTCATGCGCTGGAAGAAGAAAAAATGGCAGTAGTTATCATGAAATTAGTGGGACAAATATCCGAAAATCGATTTTATCCTACCTTTAGCGGTACAGCCCAGAGTTTTAATTATTATCCTGTGTCATATATGCATCGAAATGAGGGCGTAGCCTTTGTAGCTCTTGGATTAGGCAGAACAGTCGCAGCGGGGGAAAAATCTCTACGCTTTTCACCGGAATATCCTGCAATATTACCACAGTATTATTCTATTAAGGCTACTTTAGCTAGTTCCCAGAATTCATTTTATGCATTAAATCTGGACAAAAAAACCAATGATCTGTTAATTGGCGAAACTACAAATTTGGATCTTTATGATTTAAGTATAGCTGAAAAAGATAGTGTCTTATCTTGGGTTGGAAGTGTTGTTAGTCACGAAGACAATGTCATCAGAGATTCATTAAAGCAAACAGGAACACGAGTTATCACATTTGCCCCTGTTTTAAAATTTGGTATATTTCCTTTAACAGAAATTCTGAAAAAATTGTTAACAATAGGAAAACGATCATTTGGCTGTGAAATTGAAATTGAATTTGCCGTCAATTTGTCCAAGGATAAAGATACACCGCATGAATTTTGCTTATTACAAATCAAACCCATGGTATTAGGTGTATCAGACGATCTGGTCCAGGAAATAGAACATGATCCGGATAATATTATATGCCACAGTTCATTAACATTGGGAAATGGTAAATTTAATAATATCCACAATATTGTTTTTGTTGACCCTAAAAATTTTGATAGATCAAAAAGTAAAATTATAGCAAAGGAAATTGAAAAAATAACTTCAGAAATCGGTTCTAAAACTCCATATATGCTCATTGGTCCAGGACGTTGGGGCACTGAAGATCCATGGCTGGGTATACCTATAAAATGGCAGCAAATCCATGGAGCAAAGATTATTGTTGAAGTCGGTATGCCGAAGTTCCCGGTTGATCCATCTTTCGGAAGTCATTTTTTCCAGAATGTTACATCAATGCGCTTGGGTTATTTTACCGTAAACCATAAATCCAAAGAAGATAAATTGGATACAAAATGGTTTTCTGAACAAAGAGTAGTTAAAGAAGAGAAATATACGAAATGGATCCAAACTGATGATCCCTTTACAGTCGTTATCGATGGAAAAACAGGTAAAGGTAATATCGTAAAACCAATACCCCAAGAACCGGAAATAATGGACGAACATGAAGCGTCCCTGATTTAAAATTGTTAGATTAAACTACACCCTGATCTAACATTGCATCCGCAATTTTTATAAACCCAGCAATATTTGCACCTTTAACATAATTAGTAAAATTATCATCTCGTCCATTTTCAACGCATGATGCATGGATATTTTTCATTATTTCATGAAGCTTTGCATCTACATCTGCCCTGCTCCAATTCAAACGCATGCTGTTTTGACTCATTTCAAGACCGGAAGTAGCTACTCCACCAGCATTGGCTGCTTTTCCAGGTCCGAATAGAATTTTATTCTCTAGAAATACATCCACTGCTTCCGGTTCAGTTGGCATATTTGCACCTTCGGAAACACATATGCAGCCATTTTTCAGCAATTCTTTTGCTTGATCACTACTAATCTCATTTTGCGTAGCAGATGGGAGCGCAACATCGCAAGGAATCGACCACGGCCGCTGACCTTCTAAATAAGTACATTTAAATTCTTTTGCATATTCACTTATTCGGCCGCGTTTAACATTTTTTAAATCCATGACAAACGCCAATTTATCTGCATCAATTCCATCCGGATCATGAATAGATCCACTTGAGTCAGAAAGAGACACGACTTTTCCACCAAGTTCATTAATCTTTTCTACGGAATATTGAGCTACATTCCCAGAACCGGAAACTGCGACTGTTTTACCTTCTAAAGAGTTATCAGAAGCTAAAAGCATCTCCTGGGCAAAATATACATTTCCATAACCAGTTGCTTCCGGTCGTATTAAACTTCCGCCCCAGTTAAGTCCTTTACCTGTTAAAACACCTGTGAATTCATTTCTGATACGTTTGTATTGTCCAAACATGAAACCAATTTCCCGGCCGCCAACACCAATATCTCCAGCTGGCACATCCGTATCCGGCCCGATATGACGGCATAATTCAGTCATAAATGATTGACAAAAACTCATCACTTCATTATCTGATTTCCCTTTTGGATCAAAATCAGAACCCCCTTTTCCTCCACCCATGGGTAATGTTGTTAGGCTATTCTTAAATACTTGCTCAAAACCCAAAAACTTCAAAATACTCAAATTCACTGAAGGATGAAATCGCAGACCACCTTTGTAAGGACCAATGGCTGAATTAAATTCTACTCTAAAACCGCGATTTACCTCTACTTCTCCTCGATCATTTCGCCAAGGGATACGAAAAATGATAACACGTTCTGGTTCAACAATTCGATCTAATATTCTGGCATGAATATAGTTAGGGTTATCTTGAAGGAAGTCCCATATACTACCGACAACTTCTTCCACTGCCTGATGAAATTCATTCTCCCCGGGGCTTCGAGAAGTAACAGAATCCATGAAATCTTTTACTGATGAGTACATAATATTCTCCGTTTATTCGTTTAAATTATACAAGAAATTACGGAGCTAAAAGTATTGAACAATCAATAATTTATTGACTTTTGCCTTTGGTTTTCCTAAAGGGAAATTCTAATTTCGCGGGCTTAATTATTTATCTATACATATTAATGTAATGGCGGCGTAGCTTCCTCCTACATCACTTGCAGTGATTTCGGCGGACAGGCAGTTGGTAGCATTATTGGCGGCGTAGCTCAGTTGGTTAGAGCACCGGAATCATAATCCGGGTGTCCGGGGTTCGAGTCCCTGCGCCGCTACTTAATAAATTTCCAGGGTTCCCTGCCAGCCGAAGGAACGTAGGCTGGGAGTCCCTGCGCCGCTACTTAATAAATTTCCAGGGTTCCCTGCCAGCCGAAGGAA
>JACNLB010000094.1 GCA_014381755.1 Fidelibacterota bacterium
TAAGTTCATGCAGAATTTACACTTAACCACTGCTCAGTTTTAGGGGTCCACTTCTAACATAAGTTGGTTTTTTTCTTCCTGGATTAATTACTTCTACTTTTACAATTTTATTCTTTATGATAGTTGTTACTTTATTATAATCGTCTTTATCAGATTCTGATAAATTGTCCCAAGTAACAAATTCAATAGCAAGATCACTTCGGTTTGTATTTGAAATTTTCGGAATTTGAATAAGTTTAATACTATACTCTTGATTTGAAAAGGTATCATCTGAAAGAGAATTACGATAATTTTTGATAAACGATTTTATTTCTTTCACTTCTTTAGATAACATCTTTTTACTGGCTTTCATTTGCTCTGAAGTTCTAATTGTTGAAAATTGCATTGAAAAAGCCAAACTTTCATTTATAGAATATTCCACTCCAAATAACTCAACTACTAAATTTTCATAATTATATAATAAGGATTGACATTCACCAAATATATCAATCCCAATTTCTGACTTTTCAACATGTCGGTGTTCAATTTTATTTCTCAATTTTATAAAGAACTTTAAATTTGCACTCATACTGTCTGTAAGATTTTTATATTTTTTAATACACTTTGATAAATCCCATGCTTTTCTTTCACCATCGACAGTATCATATCTACCATTTTTCAATTTATAATAATATTTATCACCAATTGTATTATAAAAATGGGCATGAAATAATCTTGTCCATGCAATTATCATTTGAGTGACAAATCCCTCTACACGAAAAGAAATTCTTGGTTTATTGTAAATCTCAACTGCTAATAAAGCAGCTTCAATTGAACTTTTCAATGTTGATTTAGTTTTACCTTTTCTTAACATACTATGTCACTATTTCCATTCCTAAGCCTTTCCCATTTCTACCCTTGCCATTTTAGAAAGGAGTAATTCTTGAAGGTAATTCAACTTAATTATTTGACTTTTCTGTAATGTAATCGTCTTATAAATTTTCTTACTTAATTTCAAGTAATTAACCAAAACATTATCAAGTGGAACAATAATTTTTTGAGAACCGAATGTTGCTATGGTTATTGCACTTTGTGTAGAACCAATTGTTATTTTATTGATTAAGTCTGTAAATAAATCACTCTGCATAAAATCATATAACAAATAATTCAAACCATCTTTGATAAAATTTTTGAACCAAATTACATTTCCATCTTTAAAGTAAAACTCTTCACTTTCAACCATATATGTTGATCCAATTGTTCCAACGGCGGTCATCAAAATATCTCCGTGAGAAATTTTCCCATATTTATCTACTAATTCATTATATCTTTTATTTGAAATAAAAATGGGAGATGCTATTAATCGACCTGATTTTTTCAATGATATTTCTTTACCTCTATAAAAGGGAATTCCAGCATCACAGTATTCATACTCATAAATCCTCTTACTGGAACCAATTTCACAGATAGTTTCTATTTGTCCAACCTCCCACCCCTCTGGAATTTTCTTCTCCAACTCATCATTATAAACCATCTTACCACCATTACTTTTATACGGTTTTCCCTTTTCATTTGCTTTACCCTGGGCGAAGTCGAAGGGGAATTCAAAATCTACAAACCAATGCTTGTATAGTGCTTGGGCAGTTTCTTCTAATTTTTGGTTTAGGGTTTCATTGAGTTTTATGCGGTTCACAACAGTATTGTATTCAGATACAATTTCTTGCTGTTTTTCAATGCCGGGGACGGGGAGTGTCATATCGCACAATGAATCCCATCCAAGTTTTCCACGAACATCTGTATCCGTATAAAACCAAGAATTTCTATCAAATTCAGAACGAGAAAACCACATCATCAAATAGGCTGGATTTAATTCATCTATATCCAATATTTCAAAAACATCGTAAGCAGGTGAAACTATAAAATCATAATCAAATTTTGATAAAGCAATAGGAAGTCTTTTATCTCGCCCAACATGCATTCTATTACAAGAAAATTGATTGGGTTTTACGACTTTGTATTTCGATAAATCTGTTCCAACTACATTTGCAACGGATGGCATAAAATATTTATCAATGTTTATTCCAAGAAGTAAATTTAATTTGCCATCACTATTTTTAGTATTAACTCGCTCTAAAAACTCCCCAATTTTTCTATAATTTGATATCATAGCCCAGTTCTTTAAAAACATTCAACAAGTCAGTTTTGGATTTTTCTTCATCTTTTAATAATTGGGAAAATTCTGTTTGCAGTGATTTCATCTTTTCATCAAAATCAATATTTTCATCACGATTGACAAATTCAATATATTTACTGGGGACAAGTGAATAATCCTTCTTAAACACTTCATCAATCGTTGCCGAATAGGAATATTCCGGGATGTCTACGTAATCCTTGTCCGTTTGTTGCCAATTGTGAAATGTTTTGCCAATATCTCTTATATGCTCTTCGCTAAATTGAATATATTTTTTCTCGTATGGCTCACCGATTTGGCGAAGATCCATAAACAGTATTTCATTTTCTCTATTCCTGTAATGTCTGGTTTTGTCCGGATGTTTTAGGACTTTTTCATTTTTATCTTTATTCAAAATCCAAAGCGTTACACTGATATTCGTGGTATAAAACATATTCTGCGGTAAGATAACAATTGCTTCCACCAAATCATTTTCAATCAATTTCTTTCTGATTTTATATTCTTCACCGCCTCCGGAAAGAGCGCCATTTGCTAACAAGAAACCTGCTACACCATTTTCAGAAAGTTTAGAAACCATATTAAGAATCCAAGCATAGTTGGCATTGGATTTTGGCGGCACATCATAGCCTCGCCATCTGGGGTCATCTACCAATTCATTTTCTGCCCGCCAGTCCTTTTGATTAAAGGGCGGATTTGCCATAATAAAATCGGCTTTCAAATCTTTATGTTGATCGTTGGCAAATGTGTCCGCATCTTTTTCACCCAAATTCGCAGAAATGCCTCGAATGGCCAAATTCATTTTCGCCAATTTGTAAGTAGTCTTTGTGTATTCTTGCCCGTAAATAGACACTTCTTTTTTATCACCTTGATGATTTTCTATAAATTTCACAGACTGAACAAACATTCCACCGGAACCGCAGGCGGGATCATAAATAATGCCTTTGTATGGTTCAATCAGTTCGGCAATTAAGTTTACAATGGTTTTTGGGGTATAAAATTCACCCTTTCCTTTTCCTTCTTTAATGGCAAACTTTTTTAAAAAGTATTCATAGACTCTGCCGACAATATCCTGTTCGCCATCTTCAATGGTATTTATATCATTTATTTTATCAATGAGCGCAGCCAATTTGGCTTTGTCTAAATCTAAACGGGAAAAGTAGTTATCAGGTAAGGCGCCTTTCAGTGCAGGATTGTTTTTTTCGACCGTATGGAGCGCTGTATCAATTTTGAGAGAAATATCGTTCTGTTTAGCATTTTTACTGATAAATCGCCATCGGGATTCTTCTTGAAGAAAAAACACATTTTGCATAGTGTAGAAATCTTTCATTTCTACATATTTCTCTTTGCCTTCTGCAATGAGTTCTTTTCTCCGTTCTTCAAATTTATCGCTGGCAAATTTCAGGAAGATAAGCCCAAGTACCACATGTTTATATTCGGCAGGCTCTACCGAACCTCTCAATTTATCGCATGACTGCCAAAGCGTTTCTTCGATTGATTTTGTATTATTATTTTTTGCCATTATACTTTATTACCATTAATTAATAAAAAATACTAAATCTTAAATGAACTATACCATTAACAAATAGAAGTGGACCCCTAAAACTGAGCAGTGGTTAAGTGTAAATTCTGCATGAACTTA
>JACNLB010000124.1:0-11772 GCA_014381755.1 Fidelibacterota bacterium
GAACTGGTTTGATATTCTTGTATTCGCTTTTCTTTTTTGTATTGGTAAGATACAGATTAACTGCCATTTGCAGATTAAGCCAGAAATCTGGTGATGTGTTGAAAAACTTACTTAATCGTAATGCAATATCAGCAGTAATACCCTGCTTGCCATTTATGATCTTATTCACAGTAATCCTGGATACATTGATCCCTTTTGCAAGGTCATCTTGGGTTAAATTCAAAGGAATTAGATATTCCTCACGAATGATTTCACCTGGTGTTGTAGGTATTCTGTTTAAGGGAATCATAGTTTTTCCTCAGTGATATTGTTCTAATTCTAAATTAAAAACATTTCCATCTTTATAAATGAAACATAACCGCCATGGCCCGTTAACGGCTATTGTCCATTGGCCTTTTCTATCACCTTTTAATTGATGCAGCATGTTTGATGGCTGTGATTTTAAATCTTGTAATGATGTAGCGGCATTCAAAATATCCATTTTTCTAAAAGTAGCTTTTTTTAATTCTGGTTTTACCCATTTCGATCTTCCAGTGTGAAAATATTTTTCTAATTGTTTTTGTTTAAAAGAAATTATCACGTATATATGTAAATTACATGTTTACACTAATAATATTCAATTACTTTTCTTAAAATGTCATTTGCTTCATTGAGTAATCTTTTAGCATCCGTTAATGAACAATTTTTCTTTATCATCACCACTGCTTTTTTCACAGATTTATCAGCAGCAAAAAGTGCTTTTTGAGCATCGTCAAAATCCAATTCTGTCAATTGGCTTATTATTCGTGTACCTCTGTCTATAAGTTTTTCATTCACAGCCATTAGATCCACCATGAGATTGCCATAGACTTTTCCTAATCGAATCATGGTTGTAGTAGAAATCATATTTAATACCATTTTCGTCGCCGTTCCAGCTTTCATTCGAGTAGAACCGGTGATGACTTCAGGTCCTGTTTCTACACTAATTATTACATCTGCATTCACTTCATAAAATGGTTTTGGTGTACAGATGAGGTACACTGTACCACAGTTGAGCTTATTGGCGTAATCGATGGCCCGCTGTACATAGGCCGCCGCGCCGCTGGTGCTGATACCGATAACTACATCCCCTTTTTTTAGTCCGAATTCATTTAAATCATTGATGGCATTTTTCGGTTTATCCTCCGCTCCTTCGATTGATCGACGTAACGCATCATCACCCCCGGCGATAATGCCGTTGAACCAATCGGTTGGTGCCGAAAATGTCGGTGGCATTTCCGAGGCATCCAAGACACCCAGTCGGCCGGACGTTCCAGCACCCATATAAATTATCCGGTGACCATTGCGTATTGCAGTTGTCGTAAGATCAACTGCTTTGGTTATTTCAGGGATTGCTTTAGAGACTTTTTCTGCGACGGATTGGTCTTCCCTATTGATAATCTCCAGGATTTCAGGGATTGATTTAGCGTCAATGTTCGTTGTAGTTATGTTTTGCTGTTCAGTTAAAAGATCGGCCCTTTCCATCATAATGTTCCTTTTGCAAAATATCGCTTTGTTTCATTCATTACTTTTTTAGATAGGAGCAAAGTGGAAACCATTGTTGGAATTGCCATCAGTGCAAACATTCCATCAATTATATTTATGGCTATGTCAATAGAAATAATTGAAGCCAAAATAATGCTCGCTACATAAAATACATTATACGTGGATTTCCATTTTGCTCCAAAAAGATAACTGGTACATTTTCGGCCATAATATGAATATCCAAACATCGTCGTTAAACTAAAACTAATTGCTGCTACGACTAATAGGACTTGCCCTATTATGCCTAATTCATGTTCAAATGCCATGGCAGTGAGAGTCACTCCATTAACTTCAGAGGAGTCCACTCCTGAAAGTAAAATTACAAATCCTGTTATTGAACAAACAATAATCGTGTCAATAAATGGTCCAATCATTGCCACTAAACCTTCTCGAACAGGCTCTTTTGTCTTTGCTGCCCCATGAGCCATAGATTCTGTTCCGATTCCAGCTTCATTTGAAAATGCTGCTCGTTTAATTCCTATAATAATAATTGACCCGAGAGATCCTCCCAAAACAGCATCGCCGGTAAAGGCATCTTGAACAATGGCTGTGAAGACAGATGGAATTTCACCCAAATGTCTAAACAAGATGAGTATGGCAGCCAAAATATAAATAGCCACCATAAATGGAACCATCCGGGAAGCAACAAAACCGATTCTGCGAATACCACCAAATATGACCAAAGACACAATAATTGCAACTACAATGCCAGTTGTCAAATCCCCCACCATTTGATTTCCTGCAAAATAATGATTAGGGTTATAAATAAGATCTCTCACAATTTGAGACAATTGGTTGGCTTGAAATAGTACTAAACAACCGACTAAACCGGCTACACTGAACAAAATAGCTAAAGGTCTAAATTTTGGACCCAATCCTTGTTCAACCACATACATTGGACCGCCTTGAATTTCACCTTGGTCATCTTTTCCTCTATACATTATAGATAATGTACACGTAAAATATTTAGTTGCCATTCCAACAATAGCACTGATCCACATCCAAAAAAGAGCACCTGGACCACCTGTGTGTATTGCCAAAGCAACACCGCCAATATTTCCCATTCCAACTGTACTCGCAAGAGCACTAGACAACGCTTGGAAATGAGATATTTGTCCAGGGTCATTAATATCATCATATTTCCCTCGTAAAATCTGAAACGCATGTCCAAAATATCTAAATGGAATAAATCGGCTATATAGTGTGAAATATAAACCGCCACCGACTAGCAAGACGACTAATGGGGTGCCCCACATTAAGCCGGAAAAATTCGCAGTCCATTCCTCAATTATGTGCCAAATAGTCGAATCAAGATTCATTTGAAATATCCTTCAATGTTATTTTATAAAACATTCGGCAAAGAAGTTAGTCGGCTAGGTCTGTTTTTGCAATGATCGTTTTCCCTATTGCAACAAATGAATTGTTACTATTTTAAATTGTACAATAGGTTTTTAACTTGATTAATTCACTAGATTTATAATTATGTGAGAGAGTCATTTTTAAATTTTGAGCAACTAATGAAGATAAAACGTAAATATGTAAAACGTAAAATCCACCAATTACATAATTACGTTTTACATAATTATATAGTGTCATGATTACTCTATCCATAATTAATATGGTACTAGAGATAGTTTATACATCTGCTCATGAATTATCCAGGTTAAAAGGATTCTCATATTAAATTCCATGAAACTATGTTAAAAAAACTAGACATTTACCTCCTGCGGCAATTTATATCAATACTGATCCTGTCATTGATGGGATTCTTATGTGTATTTGTCATTGTAGATCTCATTGAAAATCTCGATCGTTATATCGACAATAAAATGCCTTGGGGAATTGTTCTTAAGTATTACGGTTACAGTCTGCCTTATTTTATAAATATCGCTCTTCCCATGTCCATGATGATTGCATCTGTTTTCAGTATAGGATTGATGGCTAAACGTAATGAATGGACAGCTATGAAATCCGGAGGTATTAGTTTATACCGATTAACAGCACCTTTGCTCCTTTTTAGTATTGCAATCAGTCTCGTATCGTTTCAGTTTGATAATACATATGTCAGTTGGGGAATGTCCATGCGTGGGGAGATAGAAAAAGAATACATGAAGAAAAAGCCACGGCGGCGAAGCAAGAAAACACTCAAAGATATTTTTATGCAGAAGCAGGAATATCAGCATATTGCCATCACTAAATATCAATCCCATAGTCGTAAAGCGGTAGGCATAACAATGATTACGTTTGCTGACAGCCTAATTCAACAACGAATGGATGCTAAAAATATGACATGGATTGATACACTTGAGTCTTGGGCAATTTTCGATTATTCACTGCGTAGTTTTGATGAAAACGGTATTGAAAATAGTGTTATGATCTCTGAAAGAGATACTTTATTGAATCTTGATTTTATACCGGATGATATAATGAAAGGAAATAAACATCCTGATGAACTGAACTTTAAAGAATTAAAAGCGAGAATAAAATATTTGCAAAGCAACGGTGTGGACGCAACTCGGTGGAGAGTACAACGTCATTTTAAAGTGGCTTTTGCATTTACGAATCTGATCGTTGTTCTATTTGGTATTCCACTCGTTGTCATGAAACCGAAAAGCGGATTAGCTTTTGGGGGTGGAGTCAGTTTTCTTGTAATTTTTTCCTATTATGCCTTTATAAAATTTGGGCAATCTCTGGGAATAAACGGGGTGATGGATCCCATGCTGTCTGCATGGCTAGGGAATATTGTATTTATTTCAGGAGGGTTACTGCTTCTCTTCAGTGTCCGGAAGTGATTCTTCCGGTAATTCTTCTGATTCAGTATTTTCAACAGACGTTTCAACTGTTTGCTCATCTACAGGTTCGGGTGCAGGTGCTCCACCATCTTCAACTGGTTTTACTTTGCGACTCTTAAAACTAGTGATGGTGAGTTGGGTAGATAAATTGATTCCTTTCATAGAATGAATCCAAATACCATTTCTGAATGCGAATCCAAAATCAAAAATAATTGGACCTTTATGAAATCCAAAGCCCAGGGCTAATTCCTGGAAATCACTCCCACCCCAAGCATATCCTATTCGTAAAGGAAATGACTCAAATTTTGTCGTTTCAACACCCATGGACCACCGCCAGCCTTTATTGGAAAACATTGTATTTGTAAATCCAGTCCACATATCTGAACTTATCAAAATATCATCCATATTATAAGACATCCCCAGGCGAAATATCGACGGATAATCCATTTTAAACTCTGGCAGATTGCCATCTTCATCAAGAGCATAAATAACCTGTTCATCCGGATCATTATTGGTAAACAAATTTGAATTTGACAATGTACTTGCATTTACAGAATCGATTGTATAAACATAGCGGACAGCCATGCTGTCATTTAATATCTGATCTCCCCAAGTAAAATGAAAAAGATCATCCTCGTTTCCATAAATATTATCAGCACCATCTAAAATATCTTTTGTTAAGTTTTCCTTATTCCAAGTTATAGATCCAAGAGCATTGATAATGGAGAATCCAAAACGCCATCCATTTATATCTTTGGATACTAATCCAATGTCCACTCCAATCCCGGATCCCCCAATCCCCTGACGAAAATAATAAACTCCTTGCCCATAAAGGGCATTATCGGTTGTTACTAAATTGGCTGAACTTGAGTCAGGGTCAATACCAAAATAAAAAAGTCCCTGAAGGTATTTGAATGTGAACCCAATGGAAAGTTGTTCAAAAGGAACTGCAAACGTAAAACCATATTCAGTCACACCCATGACTTCGTAATGCATGGTCATATCAATGTCCGGATTGTCTGCATTTCCATCCAGAACTAATTGGAGTAATCCATAAGGAAATCGATAATTCTGTAAAACCAACGTATTGGTTGTAAGTGCCATATTTCCTGATGAATAATTCATTAAAGGCATGGGTAAATGGAGATCTTGAAAATAATTCATCCCTCCCCCATCTTCCAATTCTTGGAGGAGTGCTGTTTTATTATCATAGTTTGGACTGCCTGGTTTTTCACCCTTTGAATATAATGTATCACCACTGATAGCATTCAAATTTGAAAGAGAGAGCCAGTTTCCCACAATCCCGAAGTCCAGACCAAATAACTGCAGCATAAATGGTTTATCCTGCTGATAAGCAAGCATAGCTGGATTGTAACCCACAGCAAAAATTCCATCGGCGATAGTTGAATATGCTCCGGCCATGGCTACAGAACGGGCATCTCGTTTAGACTGACTGAAAGCAAATCCCAACATAAGAAATATGATTATAAATATACGGCGAAAGATCATTTGTTGAATCCCTTACCGTTCAATTCATCTCCCGGTCGAGCACCTGCAATTTTTGAATTCATACCACCTGAAACTGAAAAATACCAACCGCTCATATCCTCTGTTTTATATTTTCCTGTTTTGTCATCAAATGAATCCGGATCTCGGACACGAATACGAACGCTGTCCGATATTGAAGTCGGGGACCATGTTAATGAATCGACATTAACTTCTCCGCTTGAAATATTATCCCAATCACCTTCTGCAGGATTACTACCGGTTGAATAGGCTAAATCTACTGAAGATACAGATCCATATGTTTTCCATTTAATAGTGTATTCCTCTCCTAATGTAAGTGATTCACCGCCGTTGGGATAAAGTATCACAATTTCATCAGGGGCCGCATCCATCATTCCTGTACTGATCAAACGAAAGATTAAAAATGTGCTAATATCAATATAATCCTCCGAAGTCAGGTAAACGGATTCACCATTCGTTCCATTCAAATGAAATCTTGGCGCAGTATAATGTTCACCATAATCCGTTAATAAAAATAAGCGATTCGTATCAATAACGCTTGAGTAAGAAATGACACCGGGAGCCGATACCTGGCCCGCATGTCCAACCGTGGATGTGTCGCTATAAAATCCAGCCGGCTCGGGTAAAATCACTTTCAAGAGAGTGTCTACGTATGAAATTACAGTATCTTTTCCCATAGGATTATATTTTATCAGGTATACTACTCCCTCCACACAATCGCTGAAATCATTCATGACTGAAAAAATATATAAGTCAGCTGCTGATGAATCAGGATTCAAACTTGTACACGTATTCATATAATATAAACTATCCGTTTGGCTCCATCCGGGCTCCTGGACTGCTAAGCTGTCTCTAAAAATACCCAACATCTCTTGAGTTAAATCGAGTGGAAATAATTTTTTGTTGGATAGCAAGATTGAAATTTCACCACCAACAGGGATACTATTTATGACAGTTGAAGTTAATTCGGCATAGGATAATGAAGATCTAATCCTATTGCGGACATCATGAGCCATTTCCTCAATTGGTGTTTCCGTTACAGAAATGAATGTCATTGGATCCATTCTGACTTCGAAGGGAGCTACCATGCGATATTCTCCGCCAATCGTCGCCCCACCGACAATGGTACCTCGGCCATCAATCCGTGCGGCAGAACGGATGATCATTACTGCCGGATTGAACGAAAGTAAATCAACGATTGTAGATGTACCCTCTGAAGGCGGGGTCGTGATGCTGTCTGACCATGTTACTGCATCCGTGGTTGCATAACTCAAAACCGTTGTACCAATTTTGCTCATGCGGATTATAGTCCGAGTGCTGTCCGATCCATAATCGCTGGGTTTGGCAATCGTCGCTCGAACTTCCACGATGGATGAGTCACCTAGTGTATTATATCCAACCATATCCACATCCAATTGGACAGGAAGGTCTATGGAGTTAATCATATCAAATTCAAATGAAACAGCGGTAAATGCCATACCGGAAAATCCAGATGGCATACCGGCTATATTTTGTGTAGAAGGCGGGAATGATTCAATAATGTTAGCTTCCAATGATTCGAAATGAAGTTCTTGAACCTCTACATTAATTGTCATATTACCTAATTCAGAACCATCAAGTGGAATGAAAGCAGTTTGCGCCCTTAAGCGTGCAGTTAGATCAATAACCAATTCCGATAATGCACTGTCCGCTCCCGCCGGATTTGAGAATGTATAGCCATCGATCGCAAACGTTTTATTGTACGTTGCATAATCACTATATAAAGCTGTATCCACTTTCACA
The DNA here is from genome assembly GCA_014381755.1 of Fidelibacterota bacterium. GTDB lineage: Bacteria > Fidelibacterota > Marinisomatia > Marinisomatales > TCS55 > UBA2126. The sequence continues at coordinate 7,665 of JACNLB010000124.1, forward strand.
GAATCCGTACTTCCGGTTGGTGGAACAAAATTCCTGAAATTCATGATGAAATCCATATAAAATGGATAAGTGCTCTTAAGATTTGAAATCGCTATTTCGTTTATTCCAAAAGCTGTTCCCGTTTTGAAAATCCCCGAATAAATTTCCACAGTTGATGGAAATGTTACAGGCGGAAGTTCAGTTGGCATGTCATATTCTGAAATTTCGACTACGGCTTCATCTACACCGGCAATGCGAATACGGATAGAAAAATTTACTTGGACCGAATCACCATCAAAAACCGTTAAAATATCTGTATCATTTGGGTGAGCGGCTACATCAAAATCAAACAGTATTCTAATAGCATCTTTAAGTTGCTGATCGCCAATCAATGTTGATTGAGTAAATATTTCATCTTTTACAACTGCACTTTGTTCATGATCAGCTAATGTATCAGGCGAAATGCTAGAACCCGTAAACATTGAAAATCGTGTATTGGTTAAATCTGTTAACATGCCATTATTTGTAATGGATGAGAAGAAATAACTGCTGTCACTACTACCGTCAGCTTGGATCATCACACCGGATACTTCCGTAATAAATTCCGGAAGTTCGCTTTCATCAATCGTAGGTAATAATATTTCTACAGCAGGGAAAGTTGTGTCAAATGCCGCCACAATTTCATTCCAAGTAGATGCAAAAATTTGCTGATCACCAGTTGGAGGTATTGTAAAAGGAATGCCATTTATATCTGTCAGTGCACCGGGAGTAAAGGGGATGGATACATTTATAATTGTATCTACGACCACTGTAAGATTGGGTGAAGTTTGAGGAGTTCCTTCATACTCAATTTCTGCTCCCACGTCCACTTCCAAATAGGAAGCGTCAATGGATGTTTTCGGAAGTGTATCTTCAAATATCAACTGCATTCCAAGTGAATCATCTGTGGAAAATATTTGTTTATTATCTACAATCCCATCCAGTGTATACTTTTCCTGGACGAGAGGAATTTTCAAATCAATAAACCAGGTTGGTGTTTTGAAATCTGAGGGATTTTGAAAATCGCAGGCACCTATATATAAAATGGAAACAGTTATCCCCAAAATGGAGATAAATCTCTTTAGACGGAAAATCGTCGACCTCGGATTGCTAACGCTCTTCATATTGGAATGGGAAATTCATTCATTTTGAGCATTCTTACTATAAAAAAATCCACATCTTTTAATGTGGATTTTTTGAACAAAAAATGACGAAAAAAGATTAATAGCGATATTCATCCTTTTTATATGGACCATTTTTATTTATACCAATATAATTAGCCTGATCATCCGATAATTGTGTTAGCGTCACACCCAATTTATCCAAGTGCAATCGTGCCACTTCTTCATCTAATATTTTTGGAAGAACATACACACCGATTTCAGGTTTTTCTTCAGCCAATGCTATTTGAGCCAAAACTTGATTTGTAAATGAATTGGACATAACAAAGCTTGGGTGCCCGGTAGCACATCCTAAATTCACTAATCGTCCTTCAGCTAAAACAAAAATTTGATGACCATCTTCAAACGTATATTTATCCACCTGTGGTTTAATATTTTCTCTTATAGTTGAAGAATCATTATTTAATGTGTCCATCTGGATTTCATTATCAAAATGACCAATGTTACAAATAATGGCTTGATCCTTCATTTCTTTCATGTGGTGGAAAGTGATGATATCCTTATTACCGGTTGCAGTCACATAAATATCGGCTTCAGGCAAGGCTTGTTCAACCGTTTTGACTTCATACCCTTCCATGGCAGCCTGCAGCGCACAAATAGGATCTATTTCTGATACAATGACTCGAGCGCCAAATCCCTTCATGGATTGAGCGCATCCTTTCCCTACATCTCCATATCCACACACAATAACAACTTTGCCGGCAATCATAACATCCGTTGCACGCTTGATGCCATCAGCCAATGATTCTCGGCAGCCATAAATATTATCAAATTTGGATTTGGTAACAGAATCATTCACGTTATAAGCAGGAAACAAAAGAGTTTCGTCTTTTTCCATTTGTTCCAAGCGATGCACACCTGTGGTTGTTTCTTCAGAAACACCTATAATATTTTCTGCTACTTTATGCCAGTGTTGATTATCTTTTTCGAGCACATCCCTTAAGAGTTTTTCGATGACAATTTCTTCTTCAACAGCTGTTTCGATAGGTGGTACTTCTCCAGTTTCAGCGAAAATATTTTCAAGTTGATAGCCATTATGTATAAGCAAAGTTGCATCGCCGCCATCATCTACGATTAAATCCGGACCGCTGCCGTCCGGGAAGGTTAAGGCTTGCATTGTACACCACCAATATTCTTCCAGTGATTCACCTTTCCAGGCAAAAACGGGAACACCACTATCAGCAATGGCTGCTGCAGCGTGGTCTTGAGTGGAAAAAATATTGCACGATGCCCAGCGAATATCTGCACCCAGTTCCCTTAATGTTTTAATCAAAATAGCTGTTTCGATTGTCATATGTAGAGAGCCGGTTAATTTTAATCCTGCCAATGGTTTTTCAGAACCATATTTATTTATGGTTGCCATAAGTCCCGGCATTTCTTTTTCTGAAACAGAAATGGCTTTGCGTCCGGATTCAGCAAGGCCAATATCGGCAATTTTATAAGGTAAATTTTCTGTAAGTGGTTTCACATATTCTCCGAAATTTATATAAGGTTATGTAAATCGTTAATTTTATCTGTTTTTTCCCAAGTAAAATTTTCACCTATCCGACCAAAATGGCCATATGCAGATGTTTCGCGATAGCGGGGTTTTTTCAGATCAAGGTGTTTAATAATGCCGGCTGGTTTCAAAGGAAATAATTCCCTGGATGCTTTGGTCAGGGCTGTATCATCCAGTTTCCCCGTGCCAAATGTTTTAACATAAAAAGATGTGGGTTCAGCCACACCAATACTATACGAAAACTGTATTTCACATTTTTCCGCCAGTTCAGCAGCGACAATATTCTTAGCAATGTAGCGAGCCATATATGCTGCAGAGCGATCTACTTTAGATGGATCTTTGCCCGAAAAAGCACCTCCGCCATGGGGCGCGTAACCGCCATACGTATCCACAATAATTTTTCGGCCGGTTAATCCTGTGTCTGCCGCCGGTCCTCCATAAACAAAACGCCCTGTTCCATTCACAATAAATGAATCATCATAGGCTATACCATATTCATCCAATGTGGGCTTAATAATCTGATTGACAACTTCAGCTTCTACAAAGTTATGCTCTTGCTCTTTTGAACCTTTTTCATCGAGCATATCATCGTGCTGTGTTGCAATAACTGACTTGCTCACTTTAACAGGACCGGAACTATTGTATTCCACAGTCACCTGTGATTTGCCGTCGGGTCGGATCCAAGGCATCGTTCCATTTTTACGCAATTTCGCCAGTCGTTCTGTCAGTCGGTGAGCAAGATGGATGGGTAAGGGCATTAATTCCGGTGTTTCATTACAGGCAAAACCAAACATAAGTCCCTGATCTCCTGCGCCCTGCTCATCATGGAGACCCGATCCTTCGTCAACACCTTGAGAAATTTCCGGGCTTTGGGCATCCAAACTGGAGATGACTTTGACTTGTTCATCATCCATACCATAGGCTTCATTATTGTATCCAATTTCGGCCAAGGTCTCTTTTACAACATGTTCAACTTCTACAAAGCCATTTGTTGTTACTTCACCTGAAACAACCACTAATCCGGTTGTGGCTAATGTTTCACAGGCCACCCTTGAATTGGGATCTTGTTTTAATAGATTATCTAAAATCGCATCAGATATGGCATCGCAGACCTTATCCGGATGTCCTTCAGTCACTGATTCAGATGTAAATAAATAATTGTTCATATACGTTTTATTCTTCCTTTAAATGGGGCGAAAATATACCTTTCTTCCCAAACGCACTCCAATAGTCTTGAGTTAAATAATAATAAATAAAAAGAATTACAAACCTTGAATAAAAGATCAGTGGGCAAACATCTTTTTCTTTATTTTTTTTACCCGGATTATCATTTTATCAACAGCCCTGTCTATAGATTTGGTTGCGTTATCTGTTGTTTCTTTTATATTCAAATGCCGTGATGGCATATAGA
>JACNLB010000124.1:12122-19820 GCA_014381755.1 Fidelibacterota bacterium
TTTAGCTGTTTTATGGTATTCATCCACATTTTCCCAGGCATTTGTAGGCAAGAGAATTTCCTCCCCAATATTTTCCAAATGTTTTGGAATCTGAACACCAAAATAATTATCTTTTACACACTCTGCTGATTCTATACTGCCATCCAATACTTTATGGATAATTTGTCTTGTGATGGGTAAACTGATCCGTTTAGCACCTGAACTGGCACTGGCACCCACCCAACCCGTATTTACCAAATAACAAGGAACATTGTATTTTTTCATTTTCTCCCGAAGTAATTCAGCATATTTCAATGGATGCAGGGTTAAAAAGGGTCCGCCAAAACAAGGTGAAAATGTGGCGACAGGTTCTGTGATTCCTCGTTCTGTTCCGGCGACCTTTGCTGTATATCCACTGATAAAATGATACATGGCCTGTTCTGGAGATAATTTTGAAACCGGAGGTAGAATGCCATAAGCATCACAGGTGAGAAATATGATTTTATTTGGATGTCCTGACATGGCAGGTTTGCCCTGGCCAAATACAGAATTGTCAATATAATTTAACGGATAAGAAACACGCGTATTTTCTGTTTTCGAACCGTCACTGAAATCGATAACTCTGGTACGTTCATCATAAACAACATTTTCCAGCAATGCACCATGTCGTATAGCATTATAAATATCCGGTTCATGTTCCGGATTTAAATCGATGACTTTTGCATAGCAGCCGCCCTCAAAATTAAAAATACCGTCATCAGACCAGCCATGTTCATCATCTCCGATTAATGGTCTTTCCGGATCTGTACTTAATGTAGTTTTACCCGTCCCGGACAGTCCGAAAAAGATAGCAGGATTTTTACCATTTTTATCTACATTTGCCGAACAGTGCATGGCTAATACACCTTTTAAGGGAAGGATGTAATTCAAAACAGAAAAGATACCTTTTTTCATTTCGCCGCCATATTCTGTTCCGCCAATAATGGCGATACGTTTGGCCATGTGAAAAATGATGAATGTTTTTGAATTCATGCCATGTTCTTCAAATTTCTGATTATACACATCAGATGCATTAATAATAGTAAAATCAGGTTCAAAACCTTCTAAATCGCCTTTTTCAGGACGAATAAACATGTTATGTGCAAAATGAACTTGCCATGCTTTTTTGGCTATCATTCTTACATTCAATCTGTATGATGGATCAGTACCGGCAAAACCATCAAAAATATAGGTATTGGAGTCATCAGCATGATTATAATAATTCACAACCTGTTCATATAATTCATCGAAAATAGATTCGTCCAATTTGACATTAACCGGCCCCCACCACAAATTTTTATTCGAAGAATCTTCATCAACAAAATACTTATCTTTCGGAGATCGCCCGGTATACCGCCCTGTGTCAACCATGATGGCACCATTCATCCCCATTTTACCTTCTTTGTGTAATAGAATATCTTCTATCAAACTTTCGACAGGAAGGTCTCTGAGTATTCTGTCAACATTCGTTAAACCAATTTTATCTAATCCTAATTTTTCAGCTGTGGTTGTCATTTTTGCTCCAATTATTCACCATGGGGATGGGCCTGTTTGTAAATTTCTTTCATTTTTTCAGGTTGAATGTGAGTATACACTTGCGTTGAAGAAAGACTGCTATGCCCCAGTAGATCTTTCAATGCCCTGATATCTGCACCCCGTTCCAACATATGGGTGGCGAAGGAATGGCGCAGTGTATGGGGTCCCAAAGACGATCCTTCCGCAATTTGCTGTAAATACATACTGACACGCCTCTGGACCGTTCTAGTTGAGATTCTCATTCCTCTTGAATTTATAAAACATGGGTCTTTTGCATCACCCGTTCTAATACTTATACCTCGTTTTACCATATAATTATCAATAGAAATTTTGGCACGATTACCATAAGGAATCAATCTCTCTTTTTGTCCTTTTCCAAAAACCCGAACACATTGCTGATCGCTATTAAAATCACCCAGATTTAAATTAACTAATTCACTTAAACGCATTCCAGTACTATAAAACAATTCCAAAAGTGCCCGGTCACGAATGCCAATCAGTGTATCATCTGAAGGACAGTTCATTAAATCATCAATGGATTTTTCCCGAATATAGACCGGAATTGTCTTGGGTGTTTTGGGCGTTTTGACATTTGTAGATGGGTTTGTTTTCATAATCCCATTTTTGTGAATATATTTACAAAAGGACTTTATGGTAGCCAATCTGCGGGCGACAGTCCTGCTGCTAAATCCTTCTTCAAATTCCTTGCCCAAAAAATGACGAATCGTTTGACGATCAATTTTGTCGACTGTCCATTTAGGGTTGTTTATGTACGATTTCATAAATAGATCAAATCGGTTTAAATCGTTGGTATAGGATTTTATGGTATGGACAGAATATCCCTTTTCCTGCTCTGCGTATAAAATGAAATCGGTAATATGCTTATTTAAATTAGCCATATTGGGTTTGCATATGTTCAATGATTGATTGCATATCCTGTGGCAGTTCTGATGTAAAATTAACCCTTTCTTCCGATACAGGGTGATTAAATGATAATTGTTTTGCATGGAGCGCATGGCGTCCCATTTTCTTTAATAAAAGTTTAATATCCCGTTGAACTTCAGGTAAAAATCCTTTGGTTCGATTGACACCACCATTGTATTTCTCATCATGAACTATGGGATGATTCATATGCATCGCATGGATACGAATTTGATGAGTTCGACCCGTTTTTGGATAAAACTCAATAACACTCATATACCGAAATTCTTGGAGGACTTTATAATGTGTAACAGCGTTTCGACCGGATTCATCAACGCAAAATGTCGTTGGATTTTTACGGTTCCGTTTGAGTGAAACATCTATACATCCTTCTTTATCTTTCCAAATTCCCCAAGAAATTCCTATGTAAGTCTTTTCAACCGTGCGATTCTGAAACTGTGCAGCAATTTTGCTATGGGCATTATTCGTCTTGGCAATAACCATGACTCCGGATGTTTCCTGATCAAGACGATGGACAATCCCGGGACGCAAAGCTTCATTTAATGTTGATAAGTTTTTGCAATGATGTTTTAATCCATGAACGAGTGTTCCGGTATAATTACCCTTACCGGGATGGACAACTAATCCTGCCTGTTTATTTATGACAATAATATCATCATCTTCAAATAGGACATGGAGGGGAATATCTTCAGGCATTATTGAATCTATTTCAGGTTCTATTTCCATTGGTTCTGCCAGAATAGTATCATCAATTTGAAGTTTATAATTAGCCTTTTCCAAATTTCCATTGACAGTTACATATTCCTTTCTAATCATCTTCTGTATCTGTGTACGAGAAATATCAGACAATTGTTCAACTAAATAGTGATCCAGGCGCATGTTTTCAGCACTTGAATTCACAAAGTATTTCGTAATCAAGAAGTGGTTTCTTCTTGGAGTTTTGGTTGGACAAAAAATGAAAAATATAAGAAAATTGTCATTCCAATTGTTACAGATGAATCAGCCACATTAAAAATATACCAATGGTAATTGCCAAACATAAAATCGAAAAAATCCACAACTTTACCAAATAGAAGGCGGTCAATCAAATTACCAATTGCACCTGCTAAAATTAACGCCAACGACAACCGCATGAGAAAATGATTATGCTGTTCTTTCCAAAGATAAACAAAAATAACACCTGTCAAAATAATCGAAATGATTGAAAAGACATAGATTCCTCCCGGAAAATTTAAACCAAAAGCCATACCATCATTTGTAACATACGTCAGATGGAAAAAGTTAGGAATAACCGGTACAGAATCGTACAAGTCAAGATAGGTGCGTGTGAGCGCTTTCGTGATCTGGTCAATAACCACAACCACGGCGCTCACCAGCAGAATTCTCATTTTAAGTTCAGCTTATCCTTGGTTTTGCAATCAACACATTTGGTCGCATTGGGTACTTCCAACATACGTTCTTCCACAATGAGCCCCCCACAAATATTACAGACTCCAAATTCTTCATTATCAATTCGTTCCAGCGCTAAAGTAAGATTTTTAAAATAATCACTTTCACGGCTCATGAACATAAAATTCTTTTCCTGCTCGAAGGAATCGGTACCGGCATCGGCCATGTGCACGCTGTAAACAGAATCCTGGGAAAGACCAGCCTTTGGGTTACCTTTATCCATAATTTCGTGCTTAATATCGTCCATATCGTGAGAAACTTCATCCATTTTATCCAGAATCGTTTTTCGAAATTTTTTCAGTTTCGCTTTTGAATATTTTTTAGCCACACTTAGTCCTTTCTAAATATTATTTCTTTCAATACTTAATGTTAATGTTTGGTCGTTTATTTCAAAGGTTGATTCAAATTCACCTTTATTTGATTTTCCAGTCATTTCAATTGTCAATGTCTCATTACAAAAGAATTCTTTATAATCATCCAGAGCATCACCTAAAGGGCCATCTATCAACCCATTAATTTTAATACGATCTTCAACCGCGAAATTAGCATTTTTTCGCATAATTTGCACGTGGCGAATGAGATCCCTCACCATGCCTTCTCGAAGCAATTCTTCTGTCAATTCCGTTGCTAATCCAACCGTAATTCCGCCGTCCATTTCGGATGTGAAACCTACTGCGGATTTCGGATTGATCAAAAAGGCATCTTTATTTAATTCGATACTTTCTCCTGTCAGTTCAAGTTTAACACTATGACCGATATTTAATGAATGCACAATCGAATTTACATCCATTGCATCGATGGCAGATCGAATTGCTTGCATCTGTTTACCATAGTTTTCACCCAAAAAGGGTAAATTAGGTTTGACTTCATACTGGATAAGTTCTGAAATATCCATAACTCGCGACAAAGCTTTGATGTTCAATTCATCCAGAATTACCTTGCTGTTTTCTTCTATAAACGCAGCAATTTCATCATCGTCCACGGCAAAGCACAGTTTTGATAAAGGCTGGCGAATTTTTAAGTTCGCTTTATTTCGAGCGGAACGACTCTGCTCAACCACTTTGCGCAATGCATCAACTTGATTCATAAGCGTTTCATCAATGGACGCATCATCCGCAATTGGAAAATCGCATAAATGGATACTTTCCGGTGCATCGCCGATGGAACTGCGCACCAGGTTCTGGTAAATTTCTTCTGATACAAAAGGTAAGCAAGGAGCCAGTAAGCGAATGGTCGTAAAAAGCACTTCATACAACGTTTGGTACGCTGTCAGTTTGTCCCCATCATCTTCCGCTTTCCAGAAACGGCGGCGATTACGGCGAATGTACCAATTGGACAGATCGTCTAAAAATCGCTCGAATAACCGCATAAATTTATCCACACGAAATGCATCATAATTATCAGTCGCTTCTTTGATCAATGTATGCATTTTGGATATAATCCACTTGTCCATAATGGTAAGATCGTTATCATTTAATTCCTTGCCTTCCGGGGAAAAACCATCCACCGCCGCGTAAGTGGCGTAGAAAGTATAGGAATTCCAAAGCTGGATTAGTTTTTTCCTGACGTCGTCTGCATGCCCATATCCAAAAAGTAAATTGTGTTCAATATTTTGCGTAGCATACATCCAGCGCATAACATCCACACCCATCTTTTCAGCAGCATCATCAAACCAGATAGCGTTCCCCCAGGACTTATGCATATCCCGACCTGTTTCGTCTTTCACCAGCCCATGACCCAATAATGTTTTAAATGGTGCTGTTTCTTCCAATTCAGCTGACATGGCCAGCAACGAATAAAACCAGTTCCTGAATTGTCCCGGAAAACATTCAGTGATAAAATCCCCGGGGAACCATTCCTTCCAATATTCCTTATCCGTAGTATAACCCATGGTTGAAAATGGCACAATTCCTGCATCGAGCCAGGGGTTCCCAACATCCACAACTCGTTTACCAATCAAACCGCTTTCCGGATGTTTGATTTTCACTTTGTCAATCCAGGGCCGATGGGGCGAATTGCCTTCAAACTCATCCCAGCCCTCAACGGCTAATTCTTTCAATTCTTCTTTTGAACCCACAACATAAAATGAATCATCTTCAAATGTCCAGATGGGCAGTGCTAAACCCCAAAATCGTTTTTTGGAGATCATCCAATCACCCATATTATCCAACCATTCGTGTTCTCGATCCTGACCCCATTCCGGGATCCACTCGATATCATTCACGATCTTTTTGATTTTGTTCCGCCAATCCATATTGATATACCATTCTTCCACCAAACGGAAAACTAGCTCATCACCGGATCGCCAGCAATGGGGATAGACGTGGGGATAATCTTCCACATGGACTAAAAATCCTCGGTCTTTTAGATCAGCAATAATGGCTTGGGTCGTGTTCGGATCCGTAGCTGTTTTTCCTTCCAACCAGCCATATTTATCGATGAATTTGGACTCGTCGTCCAGAGGTGCCAAGTTCACTAAACCAATCTTTTTTCCTATCTTATGATCGATATCTCCGCAGCCGGGAGCCATATGGACAATACCGGTTCCTTCCCCTGCCACTACAATATCATTGCCAATATTATCCTTCCCGGGGTCAATGACAGAATGCTGATTAGCTGCAAATGCATTTTTTGCTTTTAAATCTTCATCAATAAACGGATATCCGCCTGGTTCTTTTTGGGCCGGAAGATCATCGTATGGACCTTCATATTTCCACCCAACCATTTCTGCACCCTTTACCGAACCTATTACTTCATATCCTCCGTGTTCTTTGAATATTTGTGCAATCGTTTTTAGTTTTGGTACACCCTCTATCCACTGTTTCTTTTCCTTGAACTGTTTTTCCTGGCGTTGAAATTCCAGATTGTCTTTGGCAAAATAATAAATGGATCCATCCGCAGCTTGCAATTTTACATATTCAAGATTCCCATTCACTGCTGCAGCAACATTTGATGACAGCGTCCAGGGAGTCGTCGTCCAAACCAAGAGGTGTTCATTTTTTCTATCTTTTAATGGATAGCGAACAAATACGGATTTATGGGCAACGAGTTTTCTGCCTTCCACAATTTCCATTTGTGAATAGGACGTTCCCGATCTGCCGCTCCATGGTACTGAATCAGATCCGCGGTAAATTTTCCCTTCATTAAACAGCTTTTTTAAAAATGCCCAAATGGTATAATTATTTTCATCAGACATGGTAAAATAAGAATTGTCCCAATCCATCCACATGCCCAAGCGCTTGGACTGTTCAGTCTGTACGGCGGAATACTTTCTAACACGATCTTTGCAGAGGTTGACAAATTTTTCAATTCCATGTTCTTCAACATCCCGTTTCGTTTTGAATCCCAGCTCTTTTTCCACTTCCACTTCCACCCATAATCCTTGGCAGTCAAATCCGTTTTGGTAGCGAAGTTCATGACCGGTCATGGCTTTGTAGCGATTATAAATATCTTTTAACGTCCGGCCCCAGGCATGGTGGACTCCCATGGGATTATTGGCTGTAATGGGTCCGTCGATAAACGACCATTTGGGTTTACCTTGATTCGCTGTAACTCGTTTCTTAAACACGTCGTTCTTTTCCCAGAACTCCAGAATCTCGTGTTCCAGTTTTACAAAATCAACTTTGGGGTTTACTTTTTTGATCATACGATAACTAAATAGAGGGCGGAAATTAGTATTTTAATCAGATGGAAACAAAGGAGGAGAAAACAAAAAAAGCTTTTTAAAATTTAATGTATGACACGCTTCCAGCT
>JACNLB010000065.1 GCA_014381755.1 Fidelibacterota bacterium
GCATTTTCCTTAAGATCTCCATGACTAGCTGCATCTCTTATCTTTATTGAAGTCTCTCTCTTTAATTTATCAATAGATTTCATTTCCTCTTCCAATGCGCGGTACGTTTCCCGCAAAATCAACGTTGCCATATTAACATTCCTATTCTTTATCGGATTAAATAAATTGTTTGGTTGAGATTGCAATTATCTGCAATTCAGGAGAAAAATTAAGTTAAAGAAAAAGCCCAATCAAGTACTTGTTTCTCGTCGAATCAGTAGTCGATGGGCTCGAATCCCATACCCGGCTCTTTATAATAATCCCCCACACCTGGATAATTTTCCACCCATCAGGTCGATGACGCCTTATTTTTTTATAACTTCCAATTCAGAATGTCTAATCTATGCTATCTATAAAACAAAGAATGCTTGCTTTATATTGCACAAATGTTATACACTATAGTATAACTCTAGGAATTTATCATGAAAATGAAAATACATAATAAAGGGCAAGTTGTATTACCGGCAAAAATCAGAAAAAAATTTCATTTGGAAATTGGTGATGATGTGAATGTGACTTACGACAATGAAGGTATTCATTTATATCCTGTTACTGAAGAATCCATTGAATTAAAAGGCAGTATAAAAGAAGAATACTTAAAATATAGATTCCCGAGTGAAGATGAAATTAACAAGGCGACCATTGAAGGATTCGTAAAAAAATGAACTTGATTGATACAAATGTAATAATTCGATATCTTGTTGGTGATGGAGATAATGTTCACAAGGTGAATCGTTTATTCGACAGATTAATGAAGAAGGAGGAATCTGTTGAATGTGTCCATCTTGTACTGTTTCAAGTTATGTTTGTAATGAAAAGCTTCTATCACGTTGAACAGAGTAAAATGATTAATCTTATTACATCGTTACTTGCTACAACAGGATTTTATATTAAGAATAAACCGGTTTACCTATTGATGCTTGATCTTTGGTCAAAATCCGGAGGTGATATAATTGATGCATATTTGGTAGCTGTATCTGAAACGGAGAATGATCGTAAAATCTATAGTTTGGATAGAGGGTTAGATAAAATAACGAATAATAGAATTATGCCTCAATAAAACCACTATTGACGTTGATAATATTTCGCTGTTCTGTATGCACCATAAATTTCACCCGCATAAAAAATTCCTGCCATCGAATAGGAAAAACTTTTTTGAAAATTATGTTCACTTTTAGATGCCTCCAGTGCGGAAGATGCTGTTAAATAAACCATAACAAAACCCATAAATCCGTCAAACCATCTTCCGGCGTACATTCGCCCGGAACCTGGAAGAATAGCAGATAATAACCCTGCTACAACGGGTGATTTTTTGGTAGAGTTATTTAAATGAGACGTAGGATGATCGATCAGCCGGCCATCATGCTCATGAAATCCACCGCGAATATGTAATTGATTAAAAAATGCAGATGGATTGCAACGGACGATGCGTTCGGCTGTCATGGGAATTCCTTTTATAATTCCATTTTCTTTAATGGCGATGGCGCCGTATTGACTGCAGCTGGGATAAAATTGACAGTTTAGAAAATCAGCATTGTGCGAAATCCTTTGCCATGCTGCAATGGGTAAAATCAGAGCTTTTTCTATAAGTGTAGAATTCGACGAAACGAGAACTGAATCAGCAGGATATTTTGATTGGGAAAAAATGAGGGGAGTAAAAAGGAAGCAGAGGATAGGAAGTTTAATTGTCTTAATAAACATAATATTTACTAATAATCTTCATGATTTCTGAAAGTGTCCTCGAATACTACGCGCTAATAAAGCAATGAGCAGTAATGCTGTCGAACCTAAAATTGCTGTTTCTTTAGCTGGAAAGAAAACCTCCATAGTGGATTGCAGAAATCCAATGGTTCCTTCACCGCCAAGAATCGCAGCAGAAATCACAATGGCAGTAAGCATGTGTTCCGAACCTTTTTTCTGAATCCCTAGCGCAATGAAACCACCGATGGCAATGAGGAATGCCAAGTTGAAACCTAAAAATAAACCAATTCCCAATGGCATTAAATGCACAGCTGAAAGTTTACCTCGGGACCGAAACGCTTCGATGATAATCGCTAATATCAATCCGGAAATAAAAATAGATGGATGTGGCAAACCCTTTAGATTCATTGCGACAATGTGTGCTTGGGGTGCAGGAAATTCCGGTGTGAATAATTTATCAGCAATAATCGGACTTTGGATAACTCCCAATAATAAGGGTATCATCAATGCAACAACCACAGCAGCTACGAGATCGACAATCACAATTTGTTTGTGATCGGTTTCCACAATTTGAGCTGATTTATAATCATGGCCGATATCGCCTGCAATCGCAGTAGCGGTAGCGATGAAAAATGTAATAATGTAACGGTGTTCCAGTGCAAGATCAAGATTGGCCATCCCAAAGAAAAATGTGATTAATAATGCCGACAATAATCCAAATTGTTCTAAAGGATCGATGTTGGTCAATCCTGTCATGCGGCTGGCGAGATTTACAGTAAAAAAAGTAAGTATTAAACATAATACAACAGCGAATATTGGGATGCCCATAAAAAATAATATTAATCCGCTGATAATTGCCATTCCCCAGACCCAAGGCTTTTGTTTGAAAATGATTGATTTTGAGGGAAGGGTTGAACCGGAATGTAAAAGAATATATCCTATTCCGGAACCAATGACCATGCCCATTCCAAAATTCTGAATCTTCGGTGTAATATCCGGAGTATTGAACAATGCTGTAAAACCCATTGCAGCGATGACTGAAAGAATACCTCCCGCTCCCCAGGAAAAACTGTTAGCCGATCCTAAAATGACTCCTGTGGCAATGACCATGGGCATAATCAAGATTAAAATGGGTTGGGAGCCTACTATGCCAAGATCGATATAATTCCAACCGAGTGCATCTTTGACTAAAGTGAAAAGTGCTGCCAGAATACCAAAAATAAGCATAAGCCCAAAACGATGATCTTTATTGAATCCGGCTTTGATGACTTCGCCTCCTGCTCGCCCGGCGGGAAAGGGCAAATTGCGTTTTATAACATATTCTTCCCGCAATGGAATAGATAAGCCAATTCCGAGAATCGCACTAGAGGCGCAAACCAACACCAACCAACCATGGGAGAAATAGTTCGGATTTTCAATAATGAGTCCAGGAAGTGTAAATACGACAGCGGCGGCCATGAGTCCGCCGATAGACCCTCCGGCCTGAGCAATGTTAATTCTATTCGGAGATACATCATTTACTAATTTTAAAATTCCGGATGAAACAATGATTGAAAAAATGATCGGCCAGGGAAGGGCTCCCATTTTCAGTGCAATATACGCACTGGTGAAAAACAGAAAAACGGCAATGATGACAGCTGTTATGATCGGTTTCAGCATGTTTGAGTTTATGAAAAATTCTCTTGAATCCTACATGCTTTTACGGCAATTTGAACCAATGGTCATGAGGAAATATTTTATATATCTGTTCCTGATTATCTCCTGCATGGTGGCAGAAGACAATACTCTTTATATTTTGCATACTAATAATACCAATGGTGCTTTGGAAAATTGTTATTGTCCTGACCATCCATATGGTGCAATCGAAAAGAGATCCGTTTTTATCAATGCTTTTATTAAAGAGAATCCCAATACACTTATAATAGATGCTGGAGATTTATTTTCGGTTACCAAACGCCCCTTTTTGGATAGCTTGATTATTGATGCATATAATTCCTTACCTTACGACGCCGTCCTTGCAGGCGATCAGGAATTGTCCCGGGAAAATTTGAGTCAGTATACAAAAAATTTAAACCATCCATTGTTAGCTGCGAACTTAACCAATCATAACGAGCTTGGATTAGAAAGTAATGTAATTATCAAGCGGGGAGGATATAGATTAGGAATTATTGGAATAGTGCACCCCGCAGTTTTTCGATTTTATCCGCAAGAAATTAAAGAAAGGATTGAACTGGAAAATCCGGAAGAAACAATTCGCACATTCATTAATGAGCTTTCTGATTCAGTAGATGTAATTATCGCCTTAACGCATCAAGGGCATGACAATGATGTTTTATTGGCAGAATCAATTTCCGGATTAGATATCATTGTTGGCAGCCATTCACAAACAAAGTTGGATTCCGGTGATGTAGTCAATGAAAGCTTAATCGTCCAAGCTGGAAAAGAAGGATATCATGTAGGAATAGTTGAAATTCAGTTCGATGATGAAAAAAATATAAAGTCAAAATCAGCCAAAATAAAAACCATGACTCTTGACATGCTTGATGATCCGTATATTATGAAATTAATAAATTCATACGAGCAAGAAACTGGCCACATAAACCGCAACAAACTAAAACATCAGAAATCTGAATAATGGAAGCTATAATTCAAGCACTAATTGAAAATCCTGTTTATCTGGCAGTTGCCGTTGTATTAGCTATTGTCATTTTATTCGGCATCATCCGCAAATTGATAAAACTTGTGTTAGTTATGGCAGCAGTATTAGTGATTTATGTTGCGTATCTTGTTTGGACCGGTGAAGAAGTAGATATGGATAGAATCAAGGAAGGTGTTCAATCTGCAGGAGAATCCATTTCTGAAAAGGCAGGTGAAATCGGTGAATCAATGAAAGAAAAAGTGGGTGAAGCAGTCGAAGAAAAGCTTGATGAAAAAACAGAGGAATTATTTTCTCCTAATTAATGGCATCCCGTAAGCGCCCTGTTAATAATTTCAAAATCCCCTGCATAATCTCCATATTACTACTCATAATTTCATAAAAATCTTCCTGTGTAATTTTTAGCAGAGTTGCGTCTGTTTCTGAAGTCGCATCAGCAGATCTCGGTTCCTGATCCAATAACGCCATTTCTCCTAAACATGCACCTTTACCCAATGAAGCGATGTGACGATCACCTTTATGAATTTTTATATCTCCATCCATGATAATATATAAAGAATCACCAAAATCTCCTTCAACAAACAAAGGCATATTTGCATTGAACTGTTCTTCTACAGCGATCTGTGCTACTTTAGATAAGTCTTCGGTGGGGATTGTTTGAAATAGGTTTACGGTTTTTAGCAGGATTGTTTTTTCCAATGTAGAATACATGGCTAATTCCTCTTTGTTTAGTTTGAATTTTTGTAAATGTTCATTCATTTCAATCGCATTATCATGTTTGGCTATGATTTCTTGCAATGCTAATGATCCGGAAATATTTTCCCAATTAACGTTTTTTAATACAGTTGTCAGTTGATGTTTTAAAGCAAAATCTGTAGCCACAGCTGCTGCCCATTTTTTGTCTCCGGAAATCATAATATTTAAATGTTTCTCCAATCCGATGGGTATTTCATCGAAATGTTTTTCACCAATTTCAGCAAGTTCTTCTGTTGAGTTACTTTCAACCAAAGGTGTAATTAATTCTTTTTCATCTCTATCAAAAATATTATCCAGCACTTCCAAAACGAAGGGCATTTGTCGTTGATCTTTCTTTTTGATCGTTTGCAGATATGACTCCACTGGTGTTGAAGGAATATCCAATATACCCAATTTTAAAAGTAGAGGAACTTGTTTTGACAACTCATGCTGAATGACTTCATTAAGTGTATGTTCATTGTCGACTTGTTCAACGCCATGTAAAAAGTCAATTAATCGATAGGCATGTTTTGAAATTTTATTGACTTCTAGCTTGAGTTTGTTTTCATGCTCTTCTGATAAAGGCTCTTGACGAGCCATGGTAAGTAGTGTATCAACAATTTCACCCATTACACGTTTTTCTTTTCTTTCTAATAATGCTATCAGTACATCAATGGTTTCATTTGATTTAAAAACTTTTAATGTAACGACAATTCCACGCAATAAATCTCGATCAATATTTTCATTTTCAAGGAATTTTATTAAATCAGTGATGACAATATCATCAGAAAATTGCTGAAGTATATAACGTGCAGTAGGTAATGTTTTTGGATTTGCCAAATTGGTGATAATTGCTGGGATTAATTCAGGGTTTTTACGTTTTCCTGCCACAGCCAGCGCAGCGTTGCTGGTTATTTCTGATGGGTTTTCTAAAAATTGCTTCAATAATGTTTGTGTAAGAATGTCTTCTTGGTCAACCAAATGCCTAACAGCCATTGCCTGTATTATAGGATCATCACTGCTCATTTTTTCTTGAATCAGTTTTCGAGCTTCATCAGATTTTTCAGATTTCATAATCTGCAATGCAGCTGCCGCTGTTATTTGTAATTCTGGATTATCATCATTTAAATATGTTTCCACTCTAGCAACAGCATCTGAAAGTTTACGGGTAGCAGCCACTTTGATAGCTATCTCTGCAAAATCGTGATTCTGAAGTGCTTCCATTAAATCTTCATCCGAAATCACTTTTGAATTATCTGCGGATATTTTCAACACAGTTTTGCTTACTTCATGATTTTCTCCGTGAAAAAGTTCATTCAGAGTTTTTGCCCAGGGCGTTAGAGGAATATCTTCAATCAATTCCAACGCAAAGAGTTGTTTTACTTCTTCATCCGCTCGCAGTGCCTTTTCAATTGTGGCCACCATTTCACTATCCGCAACATCCACTTCAAGTTCTTCAAAATTCAGTTGGCGTTTCTCAATAGCTTTTTGCAATGCGCTGACATACCCTTTTTTTGTTTTGAATGTGAAATAAATCCATATTCCGGCCACAAGTAAAACAAATAAACTTAAAAAATGGATTGGTACACCTAATTTAGTAGCTATGATAAAAATAGATAAACCTGCAAAGCCTTCCATAAATGCTTTTATTGTTCCATCAATAATCGGTTTAGTTTCATTTTTGGATTTAGGTGGAACTGGAAGCCACAGCAATTGAATCGTAGCATTATTTAAGGTGAATTTGAAAACTTGATCAGCAAATTTTGGTACAAAAATAGCCGCCATGACCGGAACCATTAAAAAGCCGATTGATCCGGATAAAACAGCTAAAGGTAAAATAATCAATCCCACCAACACTCCGAATCTAGATAAAATTCTGCCTGTCAGAAAAAATTGTACAATAAAAGCTGCCGCTCCAGTCAGAGCATAAAATAACCCAAAAAAGTTGACTAACTCATCTTGAGTAGGATAGGCATTTGATGCTGTAATTTTGAATTGATAATCCACATATTTTGATATAATTGCCATCGAACAAATCACAACTGTTATTGCAATTAAATAGCCATCAAATTTTGATTTACTTTTTCCTTTAGTTGGCGTAACTGGTCTAACAGGACCGCTTTCTAATTGCATGCGATGGGGACGAATCAGAAAGGATGTTATTGCCGTAATACTTATAAAAAAGGTTGTTGCAAAAAGAATTTTATCTGAACCAAATGTTTGAACAAAAGGTCGGATGCTGGAGCCAATAACCATGGAAGCAATTGCTCCACTGCCACTAATGAGACCAAATAATCGCTTGGCCTGCCGAGGGTCAAACACTTCTCCGGCCAGTATCCAAAATTGTGCAATGGATAGGACAATGATAATCTCCACCCAAATGTATAAAATTGGAATAATCCAGCCTTTTAGCATGAATGTCAGTGGAATGAGGCTGCTACCAAAAATAACAGCTGAAAACATAATGACTTTTGTTAGATCTTTACCTCGTGTCAATTTTGTATATAGTGGAATTACTCCTGCCATGATGATGGCAATTGCAACAAACATCAAAGGCAAATACGTTTTTTCAAACAGGTTTAAAAAGAAAGCATCACGAGCCGAACCGGCCGTAATACCCGTTGCAGAAAAACAGAAAAAGTGTATAAAAAGAATAAAAAGGGGTTTGCCTTCTCCTTCTTTAATATCAAATATTTTTCTTAAGAATTTCATGATGTATTCAATTAGTTATAACACTATTTGAAAAATCAGAGAAATGGCTCACAATAGATTACTTGCTAAATCAGCTAATGCTGACCGTTCACCTTTTTGTAATGTTACATGTGAGTAAACAGATTGTCCTTTAAAACGATTAATCAAATAACTAACTCCATTCGAAAGACTATCTAAATAGGGTTGATCAATCTGGTTAATATCCCCGGTAAACACGATTTTTGTCCCTTCTCCCGCGCGAGTTATAATCGTTTTCACTTCATGAGGAGTAAGGTTTTGAGCTTCGTCAACAATAAAAAATACTTTCTGAAAGCTGCGTCCTCGAATATAAGTCAACGGTGTAATTACCAATTTATCAACCTCTAATAATTCATCAATTTTTTTAGCTCTCGGATCATTCTTTTTGAACTGATGTTTAATAAATGACAAGTTATCAAATAGGGGCTTCATATATGGATCTATCTTCGATTGAATATCTCCCGGAAGAAAGCCGATATCTCTATTACTTAAAGGAATAATAGGGCGGGCTAAATAAATTTGACGATAATCAGATCGCTGTTCCAAAGCAGCAGCCAAGGCCAATAATGTTTTTCCGGTTCCTGCCTTGCCCGTTATAGAAATTAATTTTATGTCAGGATCTAATAATGCTCTAATTGCAAACGATTGTTCAGCATTACGAGGTTTAATTCCGTAAGCGTGTAATTTATCTACATGTACTAGGTTTTCACTTTGGGGACAGTAAGTTGCTAGCCCTGATTTTTGTCCATTACGTAAAATAAAATTTTCATTGGGAATTGGATTATCAATTTTGGCCGATAAATCTGAATCAATAATTCCTTGATCACTATATAACTGATCAATGGCTTCACTTAGAAAATTTTCAATCAGTCTAACACCCGTATAAATCTTTTCAATACTTTCAATTTTATCCGTAGTATAATCTTCTGCATGAAGGTGTAAAGACCGGGCTTTAAGACGCATATTCGTATCTTTAGAAATTAAAACAACCTCTCGATCCGGATTATCTTCTGCCAGTTTGAAAGCACAATTTAAAATACGATGGTCGGGATTATCTTCCTGGAAAGACGCTTCAACATCCCGATGCCAATTATGATTTACGACAACGCGAACAGTCCCTTGGTGGTCTTCTAAAACTTTATGATCCGTTTTAGTATCCGAATATGATAATGTATCTAACTGACGTAAAAATTCCCGGGCATTGTAATGGATTTGTTCATTTCCCCGTTTGAATTGGTCTAATTCTTCTAAAACGGAAATAGGAATAACAATGTCATTATCCTGAAAATTGTATAAACATTCGGAATCGTGGAGAATTACATTCGTATCCAGGATAAATAGTTTTGTTTTAGACTTGGTTTTAGGCACTGGTTGTTATTGGGTTTGGTTTAATCTATTTTCTAAATACATATTATGAATAAAATATAGCCAGATGACTTCCATCAAACCAAGCCTATCTGTATTGATATTATCAGTTATATTTTGTTTAAATAGCGCATATGCAAGAAGTTTAAGAATGAATCAGGAAATAAATCATCATTTTACAGAAGAAATTCGTCTAGGATATGAACTTGAAATTTATCATTACGGAACGGATTCCGATACATTCATTTTCTTCATTCATGGAGCCGGCGGTCGTGCTGATCAGTGGAACCACCAAATCACTGCCCTAAAAGATAAATATACGATTGTAGCATTTGATTTGTTGGGTCATGGCAGGAGCCCAAAACCTAAAACCGGATATACTTTTTCAGAACTAATGGGAGATGTAGAAAAAATATATACTAAATATAAATGCAACAATAATATTGTAATTGCTCATTCTTACGGCGTTGCCTTTGCCTTACAACTCGCATTAAAGAATGAGCATAAAATCCAAAAACTTATACTTATCGGAGCAAATAAACCGCGGCCGATTTCACGTGTGGGCCTTTGGAATCTTCCCGTATTAATGCTCGAATGGCTGCGGCCGGTTTTCAGTAATGGCTTTGCGAAAAATGCTTTTCATCCTGATACAGATCCGGAATTTATCAACAGGGAACGGGCAACCAGTGATCAAAATCCCATGAATGTAATGAAGGGGTTGATGAAAGGTATGAAAGAAATGCCAGTAATGAATGTTAACGATATTTCAATTCCAGTATTGATTATAAATGGAGAAACGGATGGATTAACTCCTGTCGCAGGAGCAAAGCGTTTAGCTGCTGAAATACCCCATGCTGAATTAAAAATAATTGAAAAAGCATCCCATCTTGTAATGTTAGAACAACCGGAACTCGTAAACAAAATCATTGCTAACTTTATGAATCATTAACAGGAAATAATTACACATGTTTAAAGAAGATTTACTAAAAGATAAAACAATCATTGTCACCGGTGGCGGTACAGGATTAGGAAAATCCATGGCAGCTCGCTTTGGGGAATTGGGAGCAAATCTTGTAATCGCCAGCAGAAGAGAGCAGGTTATTCAAGATGCAGCTGATGAGTTGCGCAAGACAGGAACAGACGTTTTAGGTTTAACTTGCGACGTTCGCGACCCCGAAAGCGTTCAGGGCATGGTGGATGCTGCTAAAAAACAATTTGGGAAAATTGATGTTTTACTCAACAATGCTGCAGGGAATTTTATCAGTCCAACGGAAAATTTATCTGCCAATGGATTTAAAGCTATAGTGGATATTGTCCTCAATGGAACGTTTAATTGCACCCATGCTGTAGGGAAAGAAATGATCAATGATGGCGGCGGTTCAATACTAAATATTGTTACAACCTATGCCTGGACAGGCTCCGGATATGTAGTTCCATCAGCCGCAGCAAAAGCGGGTGTTTTGGCGATTACACGATCTCTAGCAGTGGAGTGGGCGAAGTACGGTATTCGATCAAATGCCATAGCACCGGGACCTTTTCCAACTAAAGGAGCGTGGAGTCGATTGGCACCACCGGGACTTGGTATTGAAAAGAAAATGAAAAATCGAATTCCCTTAAAACGATTCGGAGAACATATTGAATTGGCAAATCTTGCATCTTATTTACTCAGCGATGAAGCAGGGTATATTAATGGAGAAGTCGTTACGATCGATGGCGGTGAATGGCTTAAAGGCGCCGGTCAATTCAACGAACTTGAAAGAATGCCGAAAATGGCGTGGAAAGCGATGGATGCTATGAGAAAGAAATCTAAAAAAAGATAAAATTTTATGAGGATGAAAACAATTAGTAAATAAAAATTGAGCGGGGATTTTTTAATACTTAAACTGGAGAATAATCATGGGATACTTGTTTAAAAAAACAGAAACTCAAGATAAGACGATTATTGAGTTAAGAACAAAAAACGCTTATATTTTTACTCTGATTATTTTTTTATTACTGGTACCAATTGCCATATTTCTAGTAACTACTTATTTTAATGACAACCCGAATCTTTTTAGATTATTTTTGGTACTCTTTATGATTGGTTTATATACAATTCTTGACGGGAAATCGATCATAAAAATATTGTTTACAAAAAATAAAGTCCGAAAAGGCTCTGTGTTCAGTTTCAAAAATCCTGTTAAATATACATTTCTTAAAAAATGAGGTTTTAAAAAATGAAAAGGACTAACGAAGCTCCAAAATTTCTCCAAAAGTTAGAAAAATACATGCCGGGTCCAAACTCAAAATACAAAAATATCCCCGCGGATTTTTGGCCGGGTTTTGTCCATGGATTTATGCTGCCGTTTACATTTATTTATAGTCAATATAATCCAAGCGTAAAATTATATGAATCTGAAAATGTAGGGAGAAAATATAATTTTGGATTTGTTGTGGGAATTATTATTCTATTGAAAACAGTGACGGGTAATTGATTTTAGATTTACGATTATTTCTTTTTTCGCCTACCGAAAGCCTGTAGAACTACTTACAGAGATGTATGTTTTAGGAACTTCTAAAAAGTAGACTTCAGAAGTTCAGTTAGATATATTCCAAAAATCCTGTATAGAATTATTGTGTACGGAATAGCAATCACAAATAAAATGAGAGGGCTCGAGCGAAATTCCTGGGCATAGGGGCTTCGGTTTGTTTTTTCAACCAGTGTTCTAAACCCTTTCATTGTAACAGAAGCCAGCCAAAAACAGATTGTAAATATTAATAAAATGATAGCGTGATCAATAAATGTTAATGAATTCAGCCAGCGCCCAAATTTCATTGCTTTTCTCCTAGTAAGGCGGCACCAAACACACCAGCTGAATCTCCAAGTTTGTTCCTCAAAATTGGAGTAATGACATGTGTGCTGAATGTTTCATTATAGACAGATTCTTTTCCTTCCGAATAAAGTAAATCAATTTTTGACAAACCACCGCCAAGCACAATACAATCAGGGTCTAATATATCGATTATATGACTTAATGCCCGACCAAAGTTGAGGATAAATTTATTTTTCCACTCAGGATGTTCTTTATAAAACTCTTTTTCGATGATATCGGTAACAAATTGTTTTTGACCGGTTAATTCTTCCCATTCTTTTTCTAGCGCAGGGCCGCTGATGTATGACTCTGTGCAGCCTTTATTTCCGCAGTAACAATCGCGCCCATCGGGATAAAGAACATGATGACCCCATTCTCCTGCGATATGATTAGGTCCTCGATGTATTTTACCATTAATTATAATTCCACCACCGACACCTGTTCCCATTATAACACCAAAAACGATACCATAACCAGTGGCTGCCCCCAGCACTGCTTCTGCCAAGGCGAAACAGTTTGCATCATTTTCCATGAAAACAGGCAAATCAAAACTATTTTCTAAATCATCCTGTAGTGGTTCCCCGATAAGACATAACGTATTGCTGTTTTTCATGATTCCTTCAGTTGGGTCTACTGAACCTGGAGTGCAGATACCAATACGTTCAACTCCGGATGATTTTTCCAACAATTCATGTCCCAATATTGATATACGATTGATAATAGCTTTATATCCATCTTCCCGAAGTGTTTGTACCCTTTTCCGATCGATTGTTTTATTATTTTGATCCAGTAGAATCCCCTCAATTTTGGTTCCGCCAAGATCTATTCCAATCCTATTCATCAAATATCTCTTTTAATACAGTTTTAAATTCTGATAATATCATTGCAGTTGCGCCCCAAACCTTGTGTCTGTTAAAATGAAAATAAGGTACATTCACGTCAAATCCCCGAATGGTTCGCTTCTCAATTTTCATATTGTTATCATTGATTAAACTTTGAATTGACACTGAAAAAACAGACGCCACTTCATTGGGTGCAGGAATTGGTTCGAATGTTGAATTATATATTCCTATATAAGGCTGAATATTAAAACCGGTTACAATTACAAATAACGAAGATAATTTGCCAATAATATCTATTTCCTCCGGGTTTAATCCAATTTCCTCATGCGTTTCTCGTTTTGCAGTAAATGATAAATCTTCACCTTTTTCCTGAACCCCTCCCGGCAATGATATTTGTCCACGGTGATGATCCACAGTATGAGTTCGTTCCGTCAAGGAAAAATGGATGCCGCCACCTTGTTCAAAAAGTAAAATTAATACGGCTGATGGAATGGCATCCTCTACCTTATTATTAAAAGGATAAAGTTTATCTGATTTGATCAACATTTGCCGCTGCGTTTCCTGTCCAGGAAGATTAAGCGTTAATCTTTTTTCCAGTATATCTTTTAATTCAATTAGATTCATCAATGGTTAAAGTTATTATTATTTTCATTAACGTACTTGATATTTACGGGAATATATGAAAATAAAACACATCATTTGGGATTGGAACGGCACGTTGCTTAATGATCGCTGGCTTTGCGTCGAAGCAATGAATAAAGCTCTTCGTAAAAGAAATTTACCTCAAATGTCAGAAGCAAAGTATTTAGATATTTTTACATTCCCTGTGGAAGATTATTATATAAAACTTGGGTTTGATTTTGAAAAGGAACCGTTTACTGTTTCTGGAACCGAATTTATCGAAAACTATAATTCAAAATTTCATGAACCGGATCTTCAAGATGGTGTTGTAGACCTACTTGAATTTGTACAATCTAAAGGTTTGACGCAATCAATCCTATCTGCCGGAAAACACGATTATGTTCAGGATTGGGTTGCCTTTCATGGTTTAGAAAAATATTTTATTAAAGTCCTGGGAATAAACAATCATTATGCCAGCGGGAAAACAGACATTGGTAAGGCATGGATCAACGAAATGCATTATGATCCTCATGAAGTATTGATGATTGGAGATACGCTCCATGATTTGGATGTTGCCAATAATATGAGTGTAGAATGTATTTTAATTGCACAGGGGCATACAAGTAAGTCACGTTTACTAGAAACAGGTGCAACTATTTTTAGTGATTTATATGAGTTTAAAAATATGTATTTGCAGAATCTATTACCAGTCAACTGAAGCGTTTGCACCTAATCCCGGGCCATAAAATATCGCATTAAGAAGTAATCGTTCAGATCCTCTGAAATAACCTCTAAAATTTGGCTGTGTGGCAAAAAGAATTACTTGGCCATTACCCAATCGTTCCCGTGTAGCCCATGAACCTTTTGCGATTCGCTCTTTTGCTTCCGGCCATAATAATCCGCCGAGACGTAAATCTTTTTTTGGGGCGAATCGAGCAGGAGTTGCAGAAGGATTTTTTGTCATCAATACTGTAGAAGAATTAAACAGAACAGGAACCATGTCACCACAGCCAAAATTAAGCCAGTGTTCCTGATCCAGATTGACACGAAGAATTGCTCCTTGAGGACTCAATTTTTGTCCCAACTCATCACGATTTTTTAATTCTTTAAAACCAGGTTTTTCCTGATCTTCTTTAGTCTTGTCATCAGTCGGAGTTTTTCCCTCCCACAATTCCAAACTATCCACACTAATTTCTGCTGCTGACTGGAACTGAATTAAATTGTAATTATAACTGTCTAAATCTTTCAGAATATTTCTTTTTTTCCGAACGCTGCTAATCCCTGATGAAGAATCAGCGATAGAATTAGCCGTTCCACCTAAGGCAATGAGTGTACCCCCATCACTTACCCAATCTTTTAGTTTCTTTAAGCCTCTTTCTCCCAACACTTGTTTTAGAGATCCACCCCAAGTCGATGGCAAAACCAAAACATTATACTTTCTTAAATCCGTCCGGCGCACGTCCATGAAATTTAAAAGTGTCGCCCTGGCTTTCAGCTTCGAATCCAGTAAATGCCATATTGAACCAAAACTATAAGGACTGGTGGGCGGTCCGCCTATCAAGGCGATACGGGATTCTTCTAGCAAATTAACTTTACTACCGCCTAAATCCGGTCCATTTTCTGCTAAGGCTGTCCCAATGCCCACAACATTAATTCCACTTTCTTTAGCAATTTCTTGCAGCAATTCATACTGTAAACCAGGGTTGGACTGTTTACGAATTAATATACTTCCTGGCGGAAAACGACTTCCCTCAATTTGGACTTCTTCCTCAATGGCATAGATGTGAATTTCCTGTTCCATTAACCGTGAAATTGCAATATAGATGCCATCTTCAGATCCATCTAAAACAAAACCATAATCTGCATCCGTATTTATTAACTGTCCGTTATTCGACAATTTTGTGTATAGATTAAGATCAACACGAGGTAGGTTTGTCGTATAATATCCTTCAAGTCCAAATGCTAGAGGAAGAGACCAAGCTGTTACATCATAGAGTGTGGAGCCATCATTCTTTAGAACTTTCTGCCGTTCTTTTTCCATCGATTTGGTATCAAGACGAATATCAAATTGCAGGATATTCTGGATGAGTGCTTGCAATGGTTGATTCACTTTTATCACCACTGCACCTCCATCCATATTAATATTTTTCACTTTTTTGTTTTCATGAGATTGTGCAGAAGCAAGTTTTAAATCGTTTGGAGTAAAATGAACTTCGATGGATTGTCGTTGGAGCGTTTCTACAAAATCATCGATACGATCTAGATTATTTGATAAGGGAAAGATAAATGCTTCATTTGGATTACTCTCCACAGCGTTTTTACGAATTTCATAATAATCGTTTAATAATTCTTCTCGATGTGCAGCTACAGTAGAGAGGTTTGAAATGGAACTGATAAATTGATGATGGATAGCTTCCCTGAATGTTGTTACCGACCCATCCGGGCGTTTAACCAACTGTCCGGATGTCCGTGATTGTTCATATAAAATACCGACAACACCAGCATAAATTCCCCAAGAACTGCCGTATCCGGGATAGATTTCTTCATTCCAATCTCGCGTATAATAACTCCAGCCATATTGATCAAATGCATTTGCTTGGTCATTCGCGAAACGGTCCCACCATTTATGTATAACTTTATGGTAATATGGATTAAAGGGCTCGCGGGGAGGATTAAATAAATACGTATCATAGGCTCCCATTTCATGAGAGTCTACCAGGAATTGCGGTTTCCAGTCTAAAATGGCTTGGACTTTTCCTCGTGTTTCCGGATGAACAGTGGCGAACCAGTCACGGTTTAAATCAAATAGGTAATGGTTAGTCCGACCCCAAGGCCACATGCCGCGATGATTCAAACTTTGCAAGTCAGTATTTGGAACCACCCCTCGCCATTGTTGATATTGCGATAAAATGCGTTCTCTGCCATCTGGGTTTTCCATGGGATCAATACCCACAATAACATTATCTCGGATCGATTTTGTTTCTTCATCTGTCCCAGCAGCCAGTTGGTAAGCTACTCGCAGGGCAGCGTCAGCGCTTGAAATTTCATCCCCATGAATTGCGTAAGCCATCCAGGCTATAGCCGGTGTTTTTGCAATAATATTTTTAGGTTTTTCTTTTCGGCTCATTGTTCGAGGATCTGCAAGTTTGTCGATATTTTTTCTCAATTCATCTAGTTTTTGATAATTCTCCTTACTGGTAATGATAAGATAAATCAATTCACGTCCCTCGTAAGTCTGTCCATAATTGTATAAAGTTACATTTTCTACAGTAGCATCTAGATACTCGAAGTATGTTTTTGTTTCCCAGTGATGAACGGGTCTAGATCCCAATTCAAACCCCAGAAATTCAGAAGGAGATTGGATTTCATTATTATAAGTACCATTTGCATTAAAGGGTAAATCATAATCGCCCAACCCCGGCGAATCATGAGTTTGCATAGTTTGGCTATTAAGTATTAAAGTAAGTGATATTAAAAAAAGTGTGTGTTTTATCATTTTATTCCCAGGTTTAAGTTAAAATGTAAATGTCAGACCAATTGAAATTGTGTAATCTTCAGGTTTATAATATTCACTTGGAATCATCACGAGACCATCTGAATCTATCGTATAAACAAAAGGAATATCTGTACCATAATATTCTGTATAATCTTCAACAAAATAGTATCCCAAAGAATCATCAATTGAATATTGATAACTTCTTACTACATTATCTAATTCATACTTGGAATTGAATTCATATTGGTAACTGATATCTAATGTTAGTGCATCAGAAAAAGTTTGGAAGGAAAGTACAAGAATATTTTTTAATAAATACTTATTATAATCATCAAACCTTGGTTTATAGAATATTTGCCAATCCATGAATAATCCTAATGATTCAAATTTACGTTTATATTTAGGTCTGAACGAATGACGATATAGTAGAGTATGTATCGAATCATCAGTATATTTTTCCTGTTCAAAAAGAGCAGCATAGCTAATAGAAAAATATGGACCAAAACGATATTTTCCACCGGCTCCAATATTGGTTCTGCTTTCAAGAGCATATAAAGAGTCAAATTCCCATTCTGCAAAAATAAAGGGAGAAAACGTCTGATTGGCAAATAAATCTACTTTTAAGATTGCACTACCATCATCTTCATAAGGGTCGTTATCATAAGTTGATTTAGCTCTGTCAGCAGCGAATAGAAATTCTGTGTCATGTAGGGATAAACCACCAAACTGTATATGACCATATTTAGAAATAGAAAAAGAACCTGTGTAATAATGATAATCTAAATTTCCTCGTCGTCCATAATATGATCCTGATAATTTCAGAGACATGGGTTCAGCTATAATAAAAGAGATAAAACATGATGCTATTAGAAGTCGATTCATATATTCCTCATTGTTTTATTGAAAATATTCTTCTTTTGAAAGTGTTAATTTAGAAATTATTGTAAAAAAAAACAGGGTAGAAGAACTACCCTGTTTTTTACTTATAATTAATCAAAATTATTTATTAACGGCCACCATCATCTTTATCTTGACGATGTTCATCTTTTGATTCTTCACCTTTTTCACCACCCCCAACTGAAGGAGCATCGCTGGTTTTACCTTTTGTTTTGCCACCTTTTTTAGCACTTGAACTGCCGGGAGCAGATTTTCCGGATGAAGTAGATTTAGCAGACGCTCCACTTTTATTACTTTTGCCAATAAGTTTGCCAAAAGATGATTTAGGTCCTTCATTTTTAATATCAGCATCTGAACTAACTTTGTCAGGATCAGTACTGACTTTCTTCGAATTATCTAAACTAGGTTTGGAGTCTTTCGAATTTTCTTTTACTACAGTTTTGGGATCATCTTTTTTTACCTCGTCACCGCCGAGTTTTCCTTGGGCAACTAAGTTGTTAACTGAGCACGCCAGAACTGTTAACATCAACATTCGTGTTATTGTGTGTTTCATCATGAAACCTCCTTTTTAAGATTATCTTACCTGAACCTGAAAGGTTATTTAGGCTATCAGTTGTTGGATAATAAACTTGTATTTGTTTAAAAACAATACTCTTTTTTAAAGAGTTGATTTAAATCTCATTAACTATAGAATCCCTGTTTTGAGAATATCATGTATATGAATAAGCCCATCTGGCGTATCTTTTATTTTATCCGAAAAAACAAATAAACTGGTAATATTATGATCCTCCATAACTTCCAGAGCATTTATTGCTAAAGTAGATTTTTCAACCCACTTGAAATTCTTGGATTGTAGAAAAGCTGCAGTCTGTTCAAAAATCTGGTTTCCTGATTTTTCCATTCCTCTCCGAATATCTCCGTCTGTGATAATTCCTGTTATTTTTCCTGCATTATCTAAAACCCCTGTCACTCCAAATCCTTTTTCTGTCATTGTTAATAGAGCTTCATTTACTGTTGATGATTCATTTACAATAGGTATTTCATCTCCAGAATGCATAATGTCCCCGACCGTAAGCAATAATCGTTTACCCAAATTTCCTCCAGGATGTAACAATGCAAAGTCTTCAGGTTTAAACCCTCGATTTTCCAAAAGTGCTACAGCGAGTGCATCACCCATTGCCAACGTAGCAGTCGTACTGGCTGTTGGTGCTAATTCCAATGTACACGCTTCTTGGTCAACAGATGTATCAATGTAAATATCCACCATTTTTGCAATAGTAGATTTTTGTCGTCCTATTAATGCAATTATCTTTAATCCCATTTGTTTAAAAGATGGAATTATTTGAATTAATTCATACGTTTCTCCACTATTACTAATCGCCAGAATAATATCATTCATCGTGACCATTCCAAGATCTCCATGACTTGCTTCCCCGGGATGTAAAAATAAAGATGGTGTTCCAGTGCTTGATAGTGTTGAAGCAATTTTTTGGGAAATTAAACCTGATTTTCCCATACCAGTCACTATGACTCTACCTTCACAATTTTTTAGTGCTTTAACAGCATCATCAAAATTTTCATCGATACGATCTACCAGATTTAAGACAGCTTCGCCTTCAATCTTTAGCACATTTTTACCTATGTTGATATTACGACTACTCATTTTATCGTTACTTTC
>JACNLB010000017.1 GCA_014381755.1 Fidelibacterota bacterium
TACAAATGATATAATTGAACTTGAATCTGATAATTCATTCCGATTGTTGGGCCGATTTGACAATGTAATTAATTCCGGTGGAATAAAGATTATTCCTGAAGTGGTGGAAGCAAAATTAGCAGATAAAATTCCGAATCGG
The DNA here is from genome assembly GCA_014381755.1 of Fidelibacterota bacterium. Classification (GTDB taxonomy): domain Bacteria; phylum Fidelibacterota; class Marinisomatia; order Marinisomatales; family TCS55; genus UBA2126. The sequence continues at coordinate 140 of JACNLB010000017.1, forward strand.
CGATATTTTATTGCTGGCATTCCGGATAATTCTCTGGGTGAAAAAGTGGTTTTAGTTGTTGAAGGGGATGAGATGGACATTTCATTCTTAAAATTGGATAAATATGAACAACCGAAAGAAATCTATTTTATTCCCCAATTTGTTGAGACTGAATCTGGGAAGATTAAACGAGACGAGATTGTGAAACTTATAGATTAATAAACTTTATCATGACTTCCAATATCTACGGGAATAATCAAATCATCTTTTATAACGAAACGAAGTGTAATCCGATACTGAAGGTTAATTGAGACTGAATGGAGATCTTTGAGTTCGCCTTTTAATCGGTGTAGGCGGAGCGAAGGGTGGAAGGGGTTTAATTCCAAAAGTTGAAGTGTTTTCTTATAGCGGTTTAATAAGTCTGGATGGCGTCGCTTAAATCGTTTGGATTTTTTTAAATAAGATGCTGAAAACCAAACTTTATACTTCGTCATTTAATCGCTTTATGTGGTCCGCTACACTTTCTTCAATATAATTCCCATTTTTAATGTCTTCCATGGTATCATTATAGGCAGCTTTCAGATCTTGAATACGAAGTTCATCATAGCGTTCCATGTCCATGACCACATATTTATTATTCCCACGGACAGTAATGGTTGCTTCGTGATCGTCCTTAAGAATTTCGTCAAGGATAGAAACACCTTTTGTCTTTAGTTCATTTGCAGTGAGTTTATTCATCATAATACTCTAGAAAGTTTAATAATAGCACTATTAATAATACGATAAACAGTATTATAAATCAAAATTATTTTTCAAAATTTTTCTGATTTTCTCAATATCCACTTTTTCTGAAATCTTTTCACCAAACCAAATATCGGCTGATTCCAAACCTTGGGCGATAAACATATCCAACCCGCCGATGACTTTTGCCCCTATTCCTGTACCAGATTTAAGCCATTGTGTTTCAAGTGGATTATAAATAGTATCGACTAAAATATGATTTTCATGTATTAAATCCATTTCCATTGGAATTTGTTCTGTGTCCGGCCACATACCTAAAGGTGTGCAATTGATAATTAAGTGCTCACGTGTTTGAGTGTTAACGTATTCCTTTGATTGAACATTAATTGGAATATTCGAAATTGATTTTACCCAATGAACTAAAGCGTCCGCTTTTTCTATTGTTCGGTTTATGATAGATATGGAGTTTACACTTGAATTGATTAAAGCATAAGCAATGGCTCGTGCCGCACCGCCGGCGCCGATAATGGTGCAATTCTTCCCATTTAAATGAACACTATTTAACTCCAACGCTTTAAGAAAACCAATCCAATCTGTATTATATCCTTTTCCATTATGGACGCAATTTACTGCACCAATAATTTGTGCCGACTCACCCAACTCATCTAACAAAGGAATGATAGCTTGTTTGTGGGGAATCGTTACATTAAATCCATCCAATTCATTTGAATGTATAAATGAATGAAGTTCATTGGTTTTAATATGAATCTTCTCAAAAGATGCATCCAATCCAAGTTGGCGATATATCTCCTGATGAAGAACCGGACTCAAACTATGATCAATGGGATCTCCAATAACAGCGAATCGTTTCATTATTTTAGACTCCCCAATACATCATAAAATTCAGGATAGGAGATGGAAGCACATTCAGGGTAATCTAAAATTGTTTCACCTTCTGCAATAAGGCCAGCGATGGAAAAAGCCATGGCAATCCGATGATCATGAAATGTTTCTATCTCCGCTCCTTTTAAAGGTGTCGGACCCTTAATGATAAATCCATCGTCTAATTCTTCTAAATCGGCTCCCATATTTTTTAGATTTTTACACACGGCGTGAATGCGATCACATTCTTTCACCCGCAATTCTTCGGCGCCACGGACTTCCGTTTTGCCTATGGCTTGAGTAGCCAAAATGGAAATGATTGGAAGTTCATCTATTAATCCAGGAACATCGTTTTCATTGATATTAATACTTTGTAAGGGCTGGTGAAATATTTTCAAATCACCCATGAGTTCTCCTGCTTCTTCCCACTGTCGAAACCATTCCATTCCAGCACCCATTTTTTCTAATGCAGTAAAAAAACCGGTTCTGGTTGGATTAGCTAAAACACGGTTCATCACTATTTCTGAATTTGGGACCAAAGCGGAAGCTGCTGCGAAAAACGCTGCAGTGGATGGATCTCCGGGAACGGATAAGTTAAATGATAAAAGGGGAGATGTTGATTTTGAAATTGTAGTCGTTAAACCATCTATAGAAATTTCCGCACCAAGTCCGGACAGCATTTTTTCTGTATGATCGCGGGATAAAGTAGGCTCTGTAATTGTTGTTTCTCCATTGGCGCCAAGTCCACCCAAAAGAACCGCCGATTTCACTTGAGCGCTTGCAACCGGAGATTCATATTGGATTTCTGTCAATTTACTTTTGTGAATGGTGATGGGCAATCTTCCATCGTTACTTTCTGATTTCAAACCCATTTGAGAGAGTGGATCCAAAATGCGATTCATAGGTCGAGACGTAAGTGAATCATCGCCATTAAATGTAGCGTTAATGCCTTGTCCTGCTAACAGCCCTAAAAGTAAGCGTGTTGTTGTGCCGGAATTCCCGCAATTCAATGGTTGGGTGGGATCAGAGAATTTCCCGCCTTTCACAATTACGTCATCTTTATCATCCCAAATTTCTATACCACACGCTTCAAGACATTTTCGGGTAGATTGCACATCGGCTCCAGATGATAGATTTGAAATCCGCGATTCTCCATCCGTCAAAGCGGCAAACATAAGTGATCGGTGGGAGATAGATTTATCTCCGGGGAAAGTGAGGTGGCCTTTAAGCATGAATCAATTTTTTAGTATTTCCATTAGGCGGAAATTCAAATATAATTTTTCTTTCCCCACTTGCTCACTTTTAAGAAATCCTTCATTTTCAAGTTTTGATAAATAATTACCAACTGTTTTTAAATTTCCCAATCCCGCATCGGCTAAAAACTTACGTTTTGTATAAGGAAGCCTAAATATTGTTTCAAGTAAGTCTTTCGAATATATTTTTGGTAATACATCACGAATTTCATTTTCCATTGAATTCATTAATTGAACTATTTGTGAAATACGATTTCGATCTGATTTTGCTGATTTTTCAACCATATCCAGCATATATAAAATCCAATTTTCCCAATTCTCTTTTTCAGTTACGCCCCTTAAACTTTTATAATAAGCATTTTTATTTTGAATAATATATCGACTTAAATAAAGTGCCGGCAATTCAAGAAGGCCGGAAAATTTTAAATATAATACCATAAGAATTCTACCCGTCCGACCATTGCCATCATAAAATGGGTGGATTGCTTCAAATTGATAATGGATAAGCGCCATTTTAATGAGCGGATCAATGTCATCTTCAGCATGAATAAAACTTTCCATTTCTTTTAGTTTTTGCCGAATAATTGTTTCGCCTTCCGGTGGCGTATAATGCACTTCCCCTGTCGCCGGATTTTTTAATTGTGTCCCAGGAATATTTCGAATTCCAGCTTGATTCTTTTTTATAGTCCGAACAATTTGAATAAATAGATTGGTTATTAATGTTAAATATAACTTTATCTAGATAAA
>JACNLB010000073.1:0-13230 GCA_014381755.1 Fidelibacterota bacterium
TTAGCACATTTTTACCTATGTTGATATTACGACTACTCATTTTATCGTTACTTTCATAACCTCTGTTTTAAATCATCCGTATTTTTTAATTATAATTCTGCCACAATGTAATAAAAATTTTGGGATTTTATTCTTATTTGTTCTAATCCAACATGGGTTTTATAAAAATCCAATATTAATTGCATATTCGGGTATGGGACTTAAGTAGTGTTTTTATGAATGTTATTTTTCTTCTGACATAAAAATTTAAGGGAAGAAGATAAGTGTCAATGTAAGGGAATGTCAATAAAACAAAGAACCCCGCTCAAGCGGGGTTCTTTGAAAAAGAAATAGATAAAAGATTAATATCCTTCTCCATCACCTGGCGGTGGGCCATCATGACATGGTTCACCAATATCAAAAACACCATTGCCGTTGCAATCTTCGTAGGCCATACATCCTTCGTCTTCTCCGGGTGGATTTTCAGGATAGTCTCCTTCAGGATCGCAACCTTGATCAGATCCGCCCATGGTATGCCCCATGTCTGCTGCATGCTGATCCATTTCTGCTTCAGAACCAAAATGCAAATCGCAAATAGCGCAATACCAATCATGAGCGCCATCTCCACCATCATCTGTCGGAGGTGGTTCGTAACCAATTTCTTCAAGCAGAAAACCGCAATCTACATCCGCATCATCCCAAACGGCATATTCAACACCATCCACCATGTAAATATCTCTGTTTTCCGCTAGAGCTATACAGTTTTCAACTGTATGATCACCATATTCTTCTCCGTTTTCTGTGGAATCGTCATTTCCGTCATAATCATCACCTTCTTCCATTTGATCTGCGGCAGCCATTGCTGCACCCCAAGCTTCGCCAGGATCAGCTCCATCATCGAGAGCCTGATTAAAAGCCTGGGAAACGGCATCTAAACCCTCTTGATATTCATCTTCGGGCAAGTCACCTTCAACAACCTCTAATTGATAGACAACTCCTGCAGCAGCGTCAAAAGCAGCTGTTGGGTCAGCTCCACTATCAAGGGCATTGAAAAAAGCTTCTGAAACAGGGTCTCCGCCTTCTTCGTCCATTGTTGAATCACCTTCTTCACCATCATAATCACCTGTGTCTCCGTAATCGCCTTCAGGCGGTGCATCGAAGCATGGTTCACCTACATCAAAAGCACCATTGTCGTTGCAATCGGTGTAATCCATACATCCGGGTTCGCCTTCACCGGGGGCGTGGAGCATATTGAGGTCATCTGGACAATCATCCTGGCCGTATAAGCCTACAGTGATGATAGTGAAAACTGGTATGAGGAAGTTTTTGATCGTTCTATTCATGATCTCTCCTTACTTTCTTGTGGTTGGTGTATTATTATAAACACAATATATAGTATAAATCAAAACAATTATATGCGATAAATCACATGCGTGATTTTCACTTATTTTATGATTAAATCGACAAAAGCGGAAGTTTGACGGTTAAATACATCTTCGAAAGCGCCATAATAATCGTTTATTTCATAGAAATATTTTGCTGCATTTCTATCAACTATATGATAATCTTTAATCAAGACATCCGGTGAAGGGAATAGTATTTCAATACCGGGCTTAAAATAATTTAATTCAAGTAACAAATCAGGGTTTAATTCTAAAACTTTTTTTAAAATTAAAATTTCGTATAATCTGCGTTCGTTTTTTTCTTCGCCAATCAATATGGTATAATCATTATTACTTGAATTTGTACCGCGTTTATTTTTAATTCGGTTTAGTTGTTTAAAATTATATTGCTCACTTTTATCATCATAAGCGATTAAAGCAGTTGGACGAACAAAGGGTTTGTCTAGTGTTGCTTTTCCTCGCACAGTGTAAGAAAGGCGTAAATATTTTTCTCCTTTCATATCTAAAACACCTCGGATATATTCTGCCAAATGTTCGACTTTAAATCCTGAAGGGTCATCTGGATTATCTTTAAAAAACATCACTTTTTCAGGATCGATATGTTTATAATAGTCCATCTTTTCGATGATTTCATAAATCATCCTGCGTACGAGAATGTCTTCACCAAATACACGACCTTCCAGAACACTTTTATAGGGTTCTTCCACATACATGGTTTTATCATTTTTTGCAGCATCCTTAACTGCTGATCTAATTTTTTGATATATTGGGCTACTGTATATAAAACTCAAATCAAAAATATCTGTATTTTGCACTCGATAACTGTTTGGAAAAGAACGGTTTCCAAATGCGTTAAAAAGATCAGAATCTTGCGGAATAACGCGACTAAAATTATTTTCTGATTCCTGGATAATATGAGGTGTAATAACAACAATCACTTCTTTTTTAATTGTTCTTTCTGTGGAAATTGAAAATAATTTCCCAAAAAAAGGAAGATCTTTCAGAATGGGAATTCCACCTTCACTATTGGATTTCTTATTAGAAATCAATCCGCCGATTATGAAGGGTGTATTATTAGCTACACGTACAAATGACTGTACTCGGCGATTATTAATAACAGGTGCCTCTAAAACTCCTCCGCCGGAAGAAGCACCTATACGTTCTTCTGTTTCACTGATAATTGTTTCCACTTGAATTGTAATCCGTGTGTTATCTTCATTGATCCTTGGGCGCAGATTCAATACAATCCCAACGGGAATATAATCAACGGATTTCGTTTGGGAAATTTGAGTATCTGTCGTTTTAACTATTGGGATTTGCTGCCCTACTTGGATGCGTGCTTGGCGGCCATCCAAAACCAGAACGGAAGGTTTTGATAATATTTCGGCTGCCTTCGTACTGATTAGTGCTTGGACATTTGTTCTGAATGTATTGGCATTACCAAGTAGAGTTCGATCTAATATAACTGTGAATGGATTAATTTCTCCAGATTCAGGGTCAGGTGGTGGAAATGCTGTGGAAAATCCCGCTCCTGTACCACTATAATCAATTCCTAATTCATCCAACTTATCCGAATCCAATTCAATGACCAATGCTTCTATTAATATTTGAGGAGCCGGGATATCAATTTTATTATGAATCAAATTAAGTAATTGTGCTACTTCATCAAATTTTCCTGCTTTATATCCGACGAGAAGTCGTTGCATTGGATCACCATCTGTAATGTCTTCTAAAGGAAGTCCTCCTAGATCCACCCCAAGTTCTGATTTTCTTTTACTGGTTTTTTTTGATTTTTCTTCTGCAACTAAAGTCACTGATTCCGTTTCCGGAAGTTTGATAATTATAGGTAGTTCATCCGGTTTAATATTATTAATATTTATCTTTTTTGATTGTTTAGGATCATACTGGCGTTCTCCCGCTGGATCATCCTTGCCAGCATTAAATTCGATAACGATATAGCCCATAGACTTTAGTATACCCACGGCACGATCTGTACGTATATAACTTAATTTAATTACTTCATATTCAAGATCACGAAGAGATGACCCGTTTGAGGGTGCTGTGTGTTGTGATGTCTGCCCTTGTACTGCAGACAGAAAAAGAATTACAAACGAAAGATAAAGAAATTTTCGGTACATTATTCCTGTATGATATACACAGATATTGTTAATATAATGTCGTCGAACTGTGTTGAAATATAACCATTTGAGCCGGCGCTGGAACTTGGTTCAAAAAAGCAAGTTGCTTTAAATTCATCACCTGTCCCGCTACCAATTTCAACATCAAACGATTTGTATTCAGATCCGTAAGTGGAATTCAATACAAAAATATCTCCCCCCAAAGCAGAAACAACTAAGTCCATATCCAAACCTTCAAAATTGGGATCTGAAGGATCGGGATCATTTATTTTCTCAAATTTGTATTGGTTTAAGTCAGTTGTCCAGTACATATTTCCACCAATTGGAACGATTGATCCGGGTGTGTCGAAACTGATTATGCCCGTTTCTTCGGTATTATTCAATATAGTCGTTACAGTTAATTCATCACCTGTTTGAGTAAACGTCCACCCGCCTTGGAATGAAGCTGTGGAATCGTCTGGAGCATCAAATGTTGTTGACGTATTTGTTTTTTGGAGAACTACACTGCGGGAATTATCTCCGGCCCAATACATAAAACTGCCTACAGGAATTGTTGCTATATCTATATCAAATGTAGTTTCAAATGAGTTATGCTCTCCACCCTGAACATCATAAAAATGAACAGTTAATGTTGTCATATTATCTTGTGTAAAATCCCATAAACCATCACGGTCTGTGCTTGTACTATCAGTGGTATTTACTGTATCTCTTCCGGTTCCCCATGCGCCACTATCACCATTATTCCATGTTATAGTCGTGTCTAATTCTGTAACTGTCATATAATCATAAATTATCTTGTTTGTAAGAGTTACACTATAATCATTTGAAAATGTGTATACTAATGCTCGAATGGAATCAATATGAATAATATCATGGGTGGTCACCGTATAAGTAGTATCGCCAAGGGGCCATTCATTTACAGTAAATTCTGCAGTGGTTGTTGTATCATAGCCGTGATCTAATTGGTAATCTGTGTCGCTGATAACGTCCCATAATCCCAATGCTTGGGAACCGAGAGATTTACTGTTGAATGAAAACGTTTTACTGATACCGTATGTGCTGTCTGCTAAAAATTCATAAAGAACCTGTAATGAATCTTCTGCAAGAATTTGGCCATTTATTTCCCGAAGATACCAATCTCCCAACATTTTGCTGGGGAGGAAAAAGGGAGCATCAACAGTTCGCTCTAAGGAAACGTCTACTTTAATATTTCCAGCTTCATGGACAATATCATCTGATAATGTCATTGATAATTTGAAATTATCGTTACTGACAGATTTGGTCACGGATGGATCTAATAGGTCTTCCTGACAACTGATTAAAAATAAAAATGAAAAAGTGACAAGTATTGATTTTGGCATTTTGCTGTTTTGTCTTTGGTTAAACATATAAACTATTCAATCTTAAATTAAACAAAATTGATAATTCAATGTTAAAATAATTAAAGGTATTATTCATGAGAATAAGAAACTTAATATTCAGTTATCTCTGTATTCTGCAATTTGGTTTTTAGCTTCCAAATAAGAATCCACTACGGCATACAACCAAACAGTTCCCAAAACTCCTGCACTGATCCAATTCATTTGGGCATGTTGTTCCATCTCGTCAAAATATTGTATGGCATGATGTTGTTCTGTTGCTCGGTCGTAATGTCCCTTTGATTGTTTGTACAGCATGTAACTGCTTACGGTGGCAATTCCCGCCAGAAGTTCAGCGCCAAGAATGACGCTCCCTTTCCGGGGCTGGTCATTGTAAAACTGTCCCCAGCCCGGAATAATCATGGAACGAAAGGCGGCTGTGACAGGTCTAATAAAAATGATTTATTGTTGCCAAAATAGTCAATTCCTTCAAAAGCATATTGGATGGCAAGCTTTGGATCTTGAACACGATTAAGACGAACTAGTTCTACATATGTATTAATGATATCTGCTTTTTGGTTTGAAGTAAGAAATTCTTGCAGTTGAAGTTCCAAACTGTCTGATTGGGCAAAACAAATTTTCACCAACATACTTACACTAAATAGAATCGTTTTGGAATGAGACTTTTTCATAGAAACAAAATAAGTATTATATAAAATATAGAAAAGGACTCTGTAGAGAGTCCTTTTGCATAGTGGCTCGGGCCGGAATCGAACCAGCGACACAAGGATTTTCAGTCCTCTGCTCTACCGACTGAGCTACCAAGCCACATTTTAATAAATCACTTATGCCTCGGTAGCGAAGTCGGAGACTGCCTGTCCGCCGAATCCACCAACAGTGGAGTAGGCGGGAGCTACCAAGCCACATTTTAATAAATCACTTATGCCTCGGTAGCGAAGTCGGAGACTGCCTGTCCGCCGAATCCACCAACAGTGGAGTAGGCGGGAGCTACCAAGCCACATTTTAATAAATCACTTATGCCTCGGTAGCGAAGTCGGAGACTGCCTGTCCGCCGAATCCACCAACAGTGGAGTAGGCGGGAGCTACCAAGCCACATTTTAATAAATCACTTATGCCTCGGTAGCGAAGTCGGAGACTGCCTGTCCGCCGAATCCACCAACAGTGGAGTAGGCGGGAGCTACCAAGCCACATTTTAATAAATCACTTATGCCTCGGTAGCGAAGTCGGAGACTGCCTGTCCGCCGAATCCACCAACAGTGGAGTAGGCGGGAGCTACCAAGCCACAAAACTGCTTTTAAAAAAGCCGCTGAAATTACCGGCTAAATAATCCTTCATGCAATCCCAAACTGACCTAATTTAAAATCCTTGTAGCTTCAATCGGACGCATCTATTTTCCCCGGCTTTTTTTAATGATACTTATGAAAATTATACTGGCAACACACAACATACATAAAATGGTAGAAATGAAAGCTGTTTTGAAGGATTTTCAAGTTGATGTCCTGACTCTGGATGATTTTCCGGAAATAGGAGAGATTCCTGAAACAGGCGAAACATTGGAAGAAAATGCATTACTCAAAGCACGTACTGTTAATAAACTTTCTGGATTTCCAGCCGTCGGGGATGACACCGGATTAGAAGTAAATGCTCTTGATGGCGACCCAGGTGTGTATTCTGCACGATATGCTGGTGAAAATGTTACATATTCAAATAATGTGAATAAATTGCTCTCTGAAATGATTAATAAAAATGATAGATCAGCTCAATTTCGAACTGTAACAGCTTTTGTAGATGGTGAGGATGAAATAATCGCCGAGGGGAAAATAGACGGATTGATTACAAAAGAACCGAAAGGCAACTATGGTTTTGGATATGATCCGGTATTTTATATTCCTAAAATGAAACGTACATTCGCGGAACTTTCTGCAGAAGAAAAGAATAGAATAAGCCATCGTGGACTTGCTTTGCAAAAACTATGTAAACTTTTATCCGCTCATTGGAGCGAGAATAAACCAACAGGAGACTAACCTATAGACCTACCGCTATCGGATTGACCCCCATAAACCGGGGCTTTAAAAACACCGAAAATATCTATCATAGGAGTTCCCTTTGAATAAAGGGCATGCGGTCATATTAATACTTTTTATGACCATCTCGGCAATCTTTGCCCAGGATGGTCAACCGGATTCGTCCGTCCAAAATTTCCAGGATAACTATATTCCTACATCCGATTATATTGCTCCTGCGTTTCCCGACATACCCAAGCCATTGAGTCTTTTGTCGGATACGTTATTGGTACCTTTGGGTTGGATAAAAGCTGATTTTGGAGAACGTGATATTGAAATTCACATCGATCGCGATTGGACATTTATCACGTTTACAGAATATATAGATGATGAAATATTTCGGGTACCATTCACAGTCCCGGTAGAGTGGTATTTTGAACACATGATGAATGTCAAGCGTCGAATGTTATTTTCTGAAAAGGTTTCATTGAGTGGTGAAGAAATGACTGAAGAAACTCGGAGTGGGAGAAAAGGTATTACGTTTGACATAGTTGATATGGGTGCCTTGGGAACAGCATCTTTGCGTGTGAGGGGAAATATAAATATTTCGGGGAAAATGGTTTTTCAAGATCAGGAATTAATACGATCGAGTTTATCAGAATCTCAAAATACCCATCTGGAATTTGATCAAAAACAGAATTTGAATGTGGAAGGAAAAATCGGCGATCGCATCACAGTACTCATGGATAATGACTCTGAGCGGGATTTTGACTGGGAAAATAATATTCGTATTTCTTATGAAGGCGCAGAGGATGATATTATTCAAAAGATTGATGCAGGAAATATTTCACTTTCCTTACCGGCAACGCAATATGTGACATTTTCCGGGCAGAATAAGGGGCTGTTTGGCATGAAAGCAGTTTCAAAACTGGGTCCAATTGATATAACGACGATTGCTTCAATTGAAAAAACAAGAAAAGAACAACAGGAATACAAAGGAACAAATGAAGCACAATCAATGCGTATCAATGATTATAATTATATCAAAAATCAATATTTCTTTATTAACACACTGTATCGCAACGGCGCCCAAAATCAGCCAACGGAGTATATGGGTCAATCCAAGAATATCCAATATATCCCACCGTTTTATCCACTGGTAGGTGGTCTCCACCGCATTGGGCGCTACGCGATTCGTAATTTTGAATTATACCGAATGGATAGTGCTTTAGATCCTACGACAGAACCGGGTTCTGCAATGGTGGATATAAACAATCCTTCAGATGATGATCACAATAATGTCAATTTCAAACGGCTGGAAGAAGGGCCGGATTATTCCATCAGCAGGGATCTAGGATTTATTAGATTGAATAATCGTTCTGCGGATAATGTTATTGCCTGTCACTACTATATAGTAGAATTAGATCCTAATGACCGTAACACTATACTTGATACTGTATTAGCTGTGGGTCATGGTGTTTCGGAAAGTGATACCATGTTGACATTACAAATGATTAAACCGAAAAGCCTGACACCCTCCCATGACTTATGGGACCTCATGTTTAAAAATGTGTATTACATGGGCGCTACAAAGATTAACGAAGAGGGGTTTGGTGTAACAATTTGGAATACATACTTACAACCTGTTAAAAATTTCGACCCTACCGGAGTTGAGTATTTAACCCAATTTGGTTTAGATAGTGTAGACGCCACGAGTGAACCGATAAGCGATAATGAAATTGATTTGTATAACCCCAACATTGTTAGCCTGCAAACAGGTGAATTGTTTTTTCCGGCATTTCACCCGTTTGCCAATGATTCTCTTGAAGGTGGCAATACGAATCCAGCTTTGAAAGGCTTACTGGGAGAAGGGAGTATGTATACTTCAACTATTACCAGTGAAATCACACGAGATAAACATTGGGAAATTGAAGTTAAATACACAAACCCAAGCTCTACAATCAATCTTGGATTTATGATAGTTGAAGGTAGTGAGCAGGTATTTTTGGATAATGTAGAACTCAAACGCAGTCAAGATTATCAAATTGATTATTTCAGCGGAACGCTGATTATGAACGTTGAAGCCGGCCCGGAAGCAAACCTTAAAATTTTATACGATAAACATGAATTAGTATCTTTCGATAAGAAAACAATTGTAGGAACACGCGCTCAAATGGACTTGGGTGAAAAATCATTTATTGGCGCGACAGCATTATATTATAACCAGACAATTATGAATGAAAAAATTGAAGTGGGATATGAACCTATGCGAAATTTTATCTGGGATATGAATGGTCGATATCAACTTGAGTTTGATGGTTTGACGAGGGCATTGGATCGCTTACCCATCATTGAAACAGAAAAGGTATCTGCATTTTCCATTGAGGGAGAAATTGCACAGGTTTTACCCAATCCTAACCCCATCAATAATGCCGCCACCGGTGATCCGAATGGTGTAGCCTTTATTGATGATTTTGAAGGATCAAAACGTACTACATCTATTCCGATCCAACGGGGGTACTGGAAAGAATCATCTGCACCATTGATTTCGGAAAATGAAGATTTTTTAAGTCTGAAACATCGTGCAAAAATGGTTTGGTATAATCCCTATGTTCAAATTCGAACGAAAGATATTTGGCCCAATCAATCCACTTCCATCCGAGCTCAAAATGAAACGACACATATATTAAGATTGAATTACAGACCTCGGGATTTACACAGCGGACTATTACAGGATTCATTATGGGCAGGGATCACTTCACCCTTGTATTCTGGTGACTATGATCAGACTCAAACCAAATTTTTTGAAATATGGTTATTTGGCGAAAATGGAGAATTGACCATTAATTTGGGTCGGATTAGCGAGGATCGGGATGGGGATGGGCTGTTGGATACAGAAGATGAAAAAGAAGCCGGCATGAGCGGCGATGGTATACTTCAAGATCATGAAGATATTGGTTTGGATGGTTGTTCGGATGAATACGAAGATGGTTGGGGAGGTTGTTTAGATACGTTGTATGCAGACGTAGTTGATAATCCGTTTTGGGAGGATAAAGTATATACAGGGCAGGATCGAAACTTGGATGATCCCAATAATGACAATTGGACCTATAAAGAAGGGAGTTCTGACTTTTCAAAAATTAATGGAACAGAAGGCAACGGCCTCGATGCCGGGAAATATCCTGATTCTGAAAGTTTAGATCGTTCATTTGAATTACTGAGCGTGAATAAATATTTTACAAAATCCTTTTCTCTAACGGACACAACATACTTGGCAGGTCGTACAAAAAAATCCGATGGTGATTATACCGGTTGGAAATTATACCGCATTCCATTAAACCATTTCAGTCGAATAGATTCTAGCATGAGTCCGGAATGGACGGATATTCGCCATATGCGCCTGGTCGTTTCTGATACAGGAAATGTTAACATCAGTGTAGCAAAAATAGAATTGGTTGGGAATGAATGGCAGGAATTGGGAATTGCTCCGGATTCATCCAATATATTTACCAAAGAAAATGCAGACAGTGTTTTTTCAATTGCCGTTATTAATACAGAAGACAATGATAATTATACTCCACCTGAAGGAGTAAAAGGGGAATATGACAGGTTGAATGATATTCGTTCTAAAGAACAATCCCTTGTGATGAAATTCACGGATCTTCCTATAAATCATAGTGGTGCCGCCATGAAAAGTTTGATGAAGATATCCGGTGTGAATTATTTGACTTATGATAAATTAAAAATGTATGTATATGGAGAAACACCCAACCAATGGATCGGCAAAGAAGAAACCAGCGTCAAATTTTTTCTGCGATTTGGTCAGGGGAATAATTATTACGAATTTGTCCAACCTGTTTATAGTGGTTGGGATGAATCGCGTGATAGGAATTCTATCGAAATAGACTTGAATTGGCTCACCAAATTGAAGCTGCAAGATTCGACTAATGTTAAAAAATTCAATGATACAGATATATATGAAGTCATAGATAATGACAGGTATTATTCATTTACGGATGAGAATGGAATTGAAACGGGTAAACAAATTCATATTCGAGGGAAACCATCACTTTCCAGTATCCAGTTTTTTATTGTGGGAATTAATAACCAGGCGGGCGAACCAATTACCGGAGAAGTTTGGTTGGATGAATTGCGATTAAGCGGTGTAAAAAAAGAACGTGGAGTGGCAATGCGAATACAATCCAAATTTAATTTAGCGGATATAGCCTCATCTACTTTTTCATACAGTAGAAAAGATGCTGACTTCCATGTGTTGCAGCAGCGGTTGGGAAGTAATACAAATACAGAAAATTTCAGAATAAGTACAAATATCCAGCTGCACAAATTACTACCGAAAAAATGGGGATTGAGTATTCCATTAAACACAACTTTTGCACAATCGGAAAACAGGCCAAAATATTTTCCCGATTCAGATATATTGGTCAATCAGGAAAATGTCCCTGATTCTATTATGAGCAAGAAACAGGAAATCTCTTTCAGTACATCCCTAACAAAATCAAGTAAATCGGATAATAAGTTTATTAAAGCAACACTCGATAAGATTAAACCAAGCTTTTCAGCTTCCAAGTCCACATCTTCCAATTCGCTTAATAAAGAAGTGTTGAATGAAAAATATTCAGGAAAGGTTAGCTATTCCTATCCATTCAGCAGGGATAATTATATCACACCATTTAAGTGGCTTAAAGACGTCCCATGGTTGGGTGAAAAATTGGGAGAAATGAATCTGTATTATTCACCTTCCGCATTTAATACCAGTTTAAACATTAGTGAAGCTTTGTCACAAACTACAAAACGGGTTGGCAGCCGAACTGATACATATTCCTTTGGGTTAAGCCGATCATTTTCATTGGATTACAATTTGACGGATAAGCTGAAAACAAAATACAAACGATCAGTCAGCAGCGACCTTAGAGATTTTCGAGGCTATGCCTGGATGGCTATTAGGGATTTGGATCCGGGTGTCGTGGAAAATATTACTGAAAGTCTGACAACGTCATTTAATCCACAATTGTTTACGTGGCTCAAGCCCAATTTTAACCATACCGCAGCATTTCGCTGGAATAAGCCACGAGCCAGTTCCATCGATGGTGCCACAATAGGTACTCAATTACGATTTTCTTCGAGCTTTAACATTTTACCATCACAATTTTTTGAAATGTTTTATAAACCACCTTCAAAAGCAAAAAAGAGTGGAGGAAGTACAAGGCGAAGAGGCCGGACTAAAGCCAAAGAGGAAGAAACGGAAGAAGCTAAACCTGAAGAAAAGGGAAATGCGTTTTTAACTGCAATGCACGGAATGGTAAAAAAAGTAAACCCAATCAGTTTCTCTTATACAGAAAATCTCAATCGTACAGGTCGGGGTGTGCAGGGCACAGTACCCACCGGTTACAAATTCGGTTGGCTCCCGGAACATGGTTTGAATCATGCTTCTGATGTTGGATCTGACCAGGGGGCGTGGGATCACAAACGAGATTTTTCTATACGTTCGGGAGTGAATTTCTCCCGGAACATATCTACATCCATGAATTATGCACAGAATATTTCCACAACTATCGGAGCGTCAAATATTGAGCAACGGTCCATGTCTCGAGATTATTTGTTTTGGGGCGAAAAACTGGAAGAAGGGCTTCCATTCTTTGGATGGAGCCTGCGTTGGACAGGAGTGGAAAAATGGCCGTTCATCAAAAGAATTGCCCGTTCTGCCAGTATGGAACACGCCATGAATGGCAAGGAAGCCCTCTCGTGGCAATTTGAGAATTTTGATGGTCCGGACATGCCGTTATTTGACTTAACTCAATTTATTGATGATTATACTGAAAACCAGCGATCAGCAAGAAAAAACATCAGCTTTTCGCCTCTTATCGGATTGAACATGAATTTGAAAAAAGGAATTTCCATGAATATTCGTCACAATGTGTCCAGATCTGTGCAGGATGAATCCAATGGATTAAGCGTACGCAATGAAAAATCATGGACAGCCAGCACTAACTACAGCCACCGCGGAGGATTCACAATTCCGTTGCCATATATGGACGATTGGAATATCCAGAATACCGTAAACTTCACGTTGAATTTTGATATGAATGAAAGTGAATCACTGGGAAGTAAAGATGGTGGTGCAGAATTTGGACAAACTGCATTTAATTCAGGCTGGAAAACATCATTGCGAATTTCATATTCGTTTAGCTCTCAAATAAGCGGTGGTATCATTTATGAATACAGGGAATCAGATTCGAAAACGACAGGTAAGAAAATTGATCGTGATTTCGGGTTTGATGTAAATATTGCGATCAGTGGTTAAGGCTGG
>JACNLB010000073.1:13481-19455 GCA_014381755.1 Fidelibacterota bacterium
CAATGTTCATTTGGACCACGAAATCCCGGTTCTATTGGTTATAAAGAATGCCTCACTTTTTTATTACAGGAATTGGAAGCATCCGCAGACACAGTTTGGACACAACCATTTACATATGAAGATCTGCATCGGGGCGGGAGTTATGATTTGCAAAACATCATTGCCAGATTTAATCCAAATGCTGAAAAACAAATTCTACTCGGGGCGCATTGGGATACGCGGCCATGGTCGGATAAGGAATCAGATATCGACAATCAGGACAAGCCCATCATTGGAGCCAACGATGGTGCCAGTGGCGTGGCTGTTCTATTAGAAATCGCCCGCGTATTAAAAACAAATCCAACTGAAACAGGTGTAACTATAGTTTTCTTTGATGGTGAGGATTTAGGTATGTCCGGTGAAAATAGATCTTATGCACAAGGTTCCCAATATTTTGCTAAAAATTTACCTATTCCTAAACCGGATCATGCAATCATCCTTGATATGGTAGGCGATAAACATCTCCATCTACCCATCGAGCGATTATCTTATCGCCATGCTCCACGACTAGCACGGGAAATATGGAAATTGGCCAATAGATTAAATTTGCCGGCGTTTGACCAATCCCTTGGTTATTCAATTTTTGATGACCATGTACCCCTTTGGGAATTTGCAGAAATTCCTGCAATCGACATTATTGATTTTGATTATCCCCATAAATTTGCTAATTATTGGCATACTCAAGAGGATACACCGGAAAAATGTTCACCCGCCAGCCTGGAACAAGTGGGAACTTTATTAACTCATCATATTTATGGAATTGAATGATGAAACTGCATTACTTTTTTTCCATGCGTAAATCCCTTTGGATACTATCCGGGCTGCTTTTATTTATTATGGGTTGTCCCGGTGGCGATGCCACCGATGAAGAAACTGCATTTTTGCAGGATCTGCAGTTCAATTATCATCAAGGCTTGAATAAACTTTTTTTCAGTGTTCAGGTTGAGTCATCTTACCTTGGGACTAAACTCCAAGCTGTGAATGCACTCTATTTTGGATTTGATTCAACTCAAATTGCGGATACACTTGTTTTGAATGATATTGGATATTCGGGCGATATTATTCCCGATGATGATATTTTTTCTATTAACGTCAGCAATGATACGAATAATGTATCTTTTGTTTTGGAACCAACAG
Source organism: Fidelibacterota bacterium (assembly GCA_014381755.1). GTDB lineage: Bacteria > Fidelibacterota > Marinisomatia > Marinisomatales > TCS55 > UBA2126. The sequence goes on from JACNLB010000073.1 coordinate 14,658, forward strand.
ATACGGGTAATGTTTATATCAAGTTTCTAGCTCAATATGGTTCAACCATTAAGGGCAGTATGCTCATCTTTGAAACAGGAAATCAAGGGCCAAAAATATTATCTGTCAGTATGCCGGATACCATGCGTAGACCCGGAGCGGATAGTGTGGCCGTGGGAAATATTGTTGTTACAGTTTCCGATCCGGATGGGCATGAAGATGTACAAACGTGCTATCTAATGTTCCAAAAACCAGATGGTACTTATTCCAGCGGAAGCCCCATTTCTTTATATGATGATGGTGTCCAGGATTTTTCCATGTATCTTTGGGATGAAGAAGCTTATGATGGAAAATTTTCCCGGTATATTATAATTGACTCAAATAATCCATTGGGAACATATACTTCTTATTTTTATGCTCGGGATTATTCAGGAATTTTATCAGAACCATTTATAACAACTTTGGTTGTAGAATGATCAAACAAATATTTATCAGCCCTATTTTTCTATTATCGATTTTAACTGCACAGTTTACAACTGCTGTTTCGTTTAAATTGCCAAGCAATATTGCCAATCTTAAAACAACAACTGCTACGGACACGTCACAGCCGGGTTTATTGAGCAACGTTGTATCAGAAATTCGTTTACAGGGCGACAGTAGCTGGGTTTGGTTAGGAACGGGAAGGGGTCTTTCCAGAGTAAAAGATTCGCTCAATGTAGAAACATTTTTTACCAGTAAAAATTTAATCAGTGGATCCAGTACAGGCGGGTTCTTCCCGGAAGGCGGTGTATCTGCTATTGCAGTTAGAGGTGATACTGTTTTCGCCGCTTTTGCCGGAAGTGAAAATGATTTTCCAATTGGCAGAGGTGTTGTGTATTCAGCGAATACTACAGCTGAATTTCCCGTATGGACCTATTATAGCCAGCCTATTGATTTTGCTGATGCAGAAACATTCCCTTGGGGCGGCATTGGATTCGTACAAGGATTACCCATTACTGCTGAAGAATATAATATTACCTATGACGCATCAATCGGTGGTGGGTATGTGTGGATTACCAGTTGGGCCGGCGGTTTAAGACGGTATAAAATTTCAGATGGCAGCTGGGAGCGAGTCCCGACACCTGAAGATGACAAACTGACTCTTATCACCTGCGCTGATTCATCTTATGAAATGGTGGAGGATAAAAAAATTCTAAAGAACTTTTACTTAAATCCTCGAGATCCAATTGATGGCGGCAATCATAACCATAAAGCATTTTCAGTTTTAGCCTATAGTGATACAGTTTGGGTGGGCACGGCGAATGGCATCAATCGGGGAATTATTGGAAATCAAGGATGTATCGATTGGCAGCATTATGCCTATCCATTTGAAAACTTATCTGGCAATTTTGTGGTGAGCATTGCCCGTCAATACTGGAATGGACAGCGTATCATATGGGCAGCAACAATGAATGCGGATGATCCGACTGAACAGCGCGGTGTGAGCTATACATTGAATGATGGCGGTACGTGGCATACAGCCTTGATCGGCGAGCGAGTGTATAATGTGTATGCTCAGGATTCACTGGTTTTTGCCGCATCAGCAAATGGGCTTTGGAAAACAAACGATGGGCAAAACTGGGCATTGTTCAATCCTGCAAGAAATGTAACGCCCTTACAAGGCGATGAAACTTTATCCAGCGAAGTATTTTCGGTTGTATTGGATCACAGAGAATATTATACCAATGGACCCATCTTGTGGATTGGTACGGGCGATGGTGTTGCTCGATCATCGGATCTGGATGGCAGTAATTGGGAAATTTATCGAGCTGATTATAATCCGGAATTAATTTATGCTTATCCAAATCCATTTTCCCCTAATTCTCATAATGTACTCGATGGGGATGGATATGTTCGATTTCATTTGGGAGATATTGCGTCTTATGAAGTGGAAATGGATGTATACAATTTTGCCATGGAAAATGTTTACAGCGTATCTCTTAACAGACAAAATCCTGAAACGGGTTCAGTCAAATGGAATGGTAAAGATGCAAATGGGCGCTTGGTAGACAACGGTGTGTACTTTATTAAATTAAAATACTCTCAGAGTTTAAATGCTTCAGCCAGTAACCATTGGCTTAAACTTATTGTAGTAAAATGAAGCGATTATTTTCCATCACTCTATTATGTGTTTTTTCATTAAATGCAGCAGATTATGCAGGATATTCAGGCTCATTTTTGAGAATGGGAACATCCGCCCGTGCCATGGCTATGGGCAATGGATTTACAGCTGAACTTGATCGTGGATTTACTGCATATCATAATCCGGCAAGTGTTGCATTTTTACAAAAACGTCAAGCTTCTTTTACGTATCATTCACTAACTCTAGACCGAAAATTTATTGCCAGTAGTTTTGCTCTTCACTTACCTCCCACAGCTGGGCTTGGAGTCGCTTGGGTCAGCGCTGGAGTGGATGGCATAGACGGTCGAACATCTGCGGGAGAAGCAACGCAAACTCTATCAACATCGGAAGATGCCTTTTATATTAGTTTTGCCCAGCGGCTGCAACCGTGGATCAGCTTGGGTATTAATATAAAGATTCTCTATAACCAATTGCCCATGAATGAAAGTGATTTGGCAGGAAAAGGAACTGGATTTGATATCGGTATAATGCTGCGACCTGGCAAGCGTATGACGATTGGGTTCATGGTTCAAGACTTGAATTCTTATTACCAATGGAATACAAGCTCAGTCTTCGAAGAAGAAGGACGAGTTTACAGAGATGTATTCCCCTCCATTTTCAGAGCGGGAATAACGTATAAAAAAAGAAAACTATATTTTACAGGTGACGCTGGAATCATTGCCGGGGAAAAGTCAGATGGATCTTATGGGCATTTGGGGCAATCCATTCGTGCCGGAGTTGAATATACATATCGGAAAAATTATTTTTTCCGCGGAGGATATGGAAATGGACGAATTGGAGTGGGTGGAGGAATGAATTTTTCATTTATAAAAAAGAATGATGCCTTTCTGGATTATGCAATGATTGCAGAATTTCCTGCTGGAGTGGCTCATATAATTACCTATGCGTTTCATTTTTAAATTTTTACCACTGATCATTTCTTGTGCATTATATGGCACAGGAACCCAATTTTTATCCATCCCTTCAAATGGATTGGAATTAGCAATCGGTGCCAATGCTATTCAGAAAAATAGTATTAATCCGGCTGGACTTTTTACATATGGTCCCGGCCCAATAATGGGTGTTTCATACGGATCATGGTTAGCTGATACAAAAATATCAGCAATTAAAGTGCTATTCCCTGGGCAAAAAATATCCTATGGACTGGATTTGAAATATGTTGATTTGGATGATTTAGAATTGCGATCCGAAAGGCCGACGGACGATCCTTTAGCAACATTTGGTGCAAGTGGTTTTGCTTTGGGTGGTTCGTTCAGTAAAGAATTTCTTGGCATGGACGTTGGTGCTGCAATACGTTATGTGCGAATTGATCTTTATACGGAAAACAGTAGTGGCTTTGCCGGGGACATTGGAGTAACAAAGACCTTATCTCCAAACATCAATTTTGGTGGAGCAATTTTGAATTTGGGAAAAATGTCTGCTCTTCGAAATGAAGAACCCAAATTGCCAATAAGAATAGTATCGACTGCAAATCTTAAGGTTGACATGGATCAGCTAGAAAATAACATTGCCATAACTGGCGAATGGTCCAACCTGATAAATGGAAGCATTTTTTATGTATCTACAATATCAAAATGGAAAAATGTCTCATTTCGTTTGAGTAGCAAACTGGCGGAAAATGTCACTGAAATTTCTGGAGGCCTCGGCTTGCAATTTGGGATGTATAGATTGAACTATGGCGTGCGATTTGGTTCTCAAAATTTGGGTATGCCTCAAATGATTGATCTAACAATTCAACTACCATAAAATGACGAATCACAAAGATACAGGCGAACGCCAGCAAAAAATCATCGTCTTTTTGCTATTCATTGTTTTAGTTCTTATCAGTATCGTTGTTGGCACATTTAATAAAATCAACTTGCTTGAAAAATCGCCTGTTACAGAGATTCCTGACATAGAACCTGTTGTTGAAGAAGTTGTAGAAAGTGTTGGAAAAATTGCAATAATAATTGATGATTTTGGTTATCGGAATGATAAAGTATCTGAGGGATTTTTAAGTATGGACACTGAAATGACATATGCTGTTATTCCCGGTCATGAACACAGTCAAACCATGTCTAAAAAGGCATCCCAGTCAGGATACGAAGTTATAGCTCACATGCCCATGGGATCGACTATACCGAGTTTCGGGGAGGAAGAATATATTATAAAAGCTTCCATGACTAGTGGGGAAATTGAAGCAAGGATGAATAAAGTTTTACAGCACTTACCAGAAATAGTGGGTATGAACAATCATCAAGGGTCAAGCGCTTCAGCAAACAGGCGGGTAATGAATGTGATGGGAACTGTTTTAAAAGAGCATGGAAAATATTTTTTAGACAGCCGTACAACCAAAGAAACCCAAGCTGAAAGTGTCATGCGTTTGATAGGTGTTCCTACTGGTCGTCGACATGTATTTTTAGATAATAATCCCGATGAAACATCGATAACCCAACAACTGAACCTTCTGGCTGAAACAGCCAAAGCAAATGGATTTGCAGTAGGAATTGGTCACGTGAAAAAACATACATTAAACGTGCTGCAGCGGGAAATCCCCAAACTCAAAGCTGACAATTATGAATTCGTATTTATTTCTAAAGTGGTGAATTAATCCATGGGAATCATGTGCAAAATTATGCGTGGTGATTTTATTGAAAG
>JACNLB010000016.1 GCA_014381755.1 Fidelibacterota bacterium
AGCGCACTGCAATGGGGTTGCAGGGGTCGCAGGTTCAAATCCTGTCGCTCCGACGAAAAGCCTTCCTCAATTTGAGAAAGGCTTTTTACTTAATTAATTACTAAATATAAACAAAATGAAATTATTTATAAATAATCCAAAATTCACTTTAATTCAATTTCCAATGATTGCGATTATTGTATTTATATCACTGCTGACAATAGCATCGCAATTGTATTCAGGCGGAACAGAAGTGAACCCGGAAACTGTCGGATATATATTTACGGAAAATTATATCAGTGACCTTGGTCGTATTACAACACATTCCGGGGAAAGTAATCTTTATCCATTTCTCATTTTTATAATGGTTTTTACCTTAATGGCATTCTCATTATTTACATATTTCTATGGCAATTATTCCTTTTTCAAAAACAAATTCGATCTCGGAGAAAATATGTTTAAACTGGGCACGTTTTTTGGAATGTGTTTCAGTTTATGTTTTTTAGGAATATCACTGACTCCTGCTGATATAAATTTAAAAGATCATATTCTTTTTGCTGAATTTTTATTCAGGTTTCTATTTGGAAGTTCTCTATTATTATTCCTTTCTTTTTACAAAATGGACCAATCAACTCGCTTACTCTCTTTTGGATATTTACTTATAACTTTAGCAACAGGAATGTATATAGCATTATCAGATTTTGAATTGAATTCAGTGCTTTTTAGTAATAATTATTTAGCAGAAGTCATTACTCAAAAATTGATTACTATTAGTTTATTATCGGGATTTATTTTAGTCGGAACGATTAATAATCGCATACTAAAAGAAAAATAAGTCTATTTTATTTCTTCAATAAACACCTTTAAATTTCTTGAATGATTGACCGTCTTATCGACGATCCTGCGTTTCTGCCCATTACCATTACATTATTAATACTGGTAATAGTAGCTATTTGGCAGAAACTGGATCGATTCATCTTCCCCTTGGCAATAATGTATGTTGTTTATGCTGTATTTACTGGAATCTCAATAACTGAAGATGATGGTATTATAAAACCTGCAGAATTAGTTCAAAGTAAAACTGAAGTCAATGACGATTCTAACATTATAAAAATTGTAGATGAAACTCCGCTTTCAGATACGGTTTCTATTGAAGTGAAAGATCAAGAATTAGTTACTAGAGATGAAGAGCCTGTACAGCTTGAATTACGTGTGAATTCGTTGCTCATGTGTGAAAGTATTTTCGACAGTCTACGTAAACCTGTGAATGCCAGCAGGGAATTTCCAGTGGCCTTGAAACGTGTTTATTGCTATTCCGGTATTCGAAATGCATTGAGTGAACGTACCATTTTATATGAATGGTATTTTCAGGATGAATATATTGATACGATACCCATTAAAATAGGTAGGTCTGTCCATTGGCGCTCCTGGACATATAAAACAATTACGGAAGCCCAAGTAGGAGAATGGTTCGTTGTCCTTCGCGATGAAATTTCAAATACTGCACTGGATACTATTCATTTTACAGTTATAGACGAATGAAGAGATTTTATCAATTAATAATTATAATATTTTCTCTTACTCTTTTTTCTTGCGGAGAAATACGTTCATATCGCAGTATTCCTATGGGTTGGAAAAATATAACTGACAGCTTTCACAAATTACCGGAAGGAATTCGCGTATTTTCAGGGAGGAATAAACTCATTCCAATCAATGCATGGTATGTTGAAATTGATAGCAAAAATATGCATTTATCTACAGAAATTGTTGTTTCAAATGACCAAGACAGAAGGGAAACGCCAAGTCAGTTTGCTGAACGAATGAGCGCAACTGTCGTTTTGAATGGCGGATATTTTCTCATGCATAAAATTCCGGCTGAACATGTGGGATTATTAAAGGAAAATGATGTAACTATTTCTAAAACACTGCGTTCCATGCTTAAAAGGGAAGAACGGTATTACCTAACCAGAAGTGCTATCGGTTTTGATTATGCAGGACAGATGGATATTGCGTGGATTGCAAGCCATAATGATTCAATTTTTCAATGGGAAAAACCAGCTAAAAATGAACCTGATAAGCCAGTTACAGAACTTAATTATAAAAATGGTACGTATTGGAATGTGAGTGATGCCATGCAAGCAGGACCTGTGATCGTTTCAAATAGCCGGAAAAATATTACGTCTGATGAAGAAGTGTTTTTCTGGTCAAAGATTCCCGATATCCATCCGCGAACTGCAGCCGGTTATACGAAAGCTGGGAAATATATTTTTCTGGTTGTGGACGGTCGTCAACCAGACAGTAGGGGAGTTGATTTAAATGAATTATCCATCATGATGTTTGATTTAGATTGTGTTGAGGCTATCAATTTGGATGGCGGTGGTTCAAGTGCAATTGTCGTTAATGGAAAGTTATTAAATAAACCTGCTGGTTTCACAACGCAGCGTGAAGTTATGTCTGCTATTGCAGTTTTTTCTGAATAAATGTCACGACCATACATTATTGTACCTGTTTTTAATGGATCTTCACCTTTGAATAATTTTATGACTCGGATTAATGATTCATGGCTTGATCGATTAGTCTTTGTTGATGACGGTAGTTCGGACGATACGCTTGAAAAATTGAAAAATTTGAATGTTACATTTTTACAACATAGTAAGAATCTCGGAAAAGGCGCCGCTATTCAAACAGCAATGGATTGGATTTTACAAAAAGGTGGAGATAGAGCTGTAACTATGGATATAGACCTTCAGCATCCACCCGAATTATTAAATAATTTTAGTCAAATACCCGAAAAAACAATCTTATTAGGATATCGCAACAATCGACGTAATATGCCTTTAGCTCGTCAATTTTCTAATTTTATAACGAGTTTGCTCGTTTCAATCCGTTCATGTTCAGTCATAAAAGATTCACAATGTGGTTATCGCTCATTTCAGACAAACATTTTTTCTGATATTCAATGCGTTGAGCACGGGTTTCAGTTTGAAAGTGAATTTCTCATTAAAGCATCCATAGCCGGTTGGAAAGTTCAACACGTCACCATACCAACTATTTATAGTAATGAACCATCTGCAATGAGAAATGTAAGGGATACGGTGAAATTTGTAAATATGTGGTTAAGGAGCTTTTTCTGGACATGAGATTTGTAAGGAAAATATATGATTGGGTACTGCATTGGTCAGAATCGACGTATGGTCCATTAGCGTTATTTTTTCTGGCGTTTGCCGAATCCTCATTCTTCCCAATTCCTCCGGACGTTTTATTAATCGCTTTAGCGCTGGGCGCCAGAAAAAAATCGTTTCAATTTGCAATCATCTGCAGTGTAGCCAGTATCGCCGGTGGATTATTCGGCTATGGTATTGGTCATTTTCTGTGGTGGGAGGGAAGCGCCTATTCGGGATTAGCGCATTTTTTCTTCAATAATATTCCGGGATTTACAAAACAGGTGTTTTTATCAGTGCAAAATCAATATGACCACTATGGATTAATGATCATTTTTACAGCTGGATTTACTCCCATTCCTTATAAGATATTTACTATTACGGCCGGTGCTTTCGACATCAATTTATTCAACTTTCTAATTGCATCAGCTATAAGCAGATCGGCACGATTTTTTCTTGTGGCGGGTTTGATTTGGAAATATGGTGAATCAATAAGGACGTTTATTGATAAATATTTTAATATCCTATCGATCGTTTTTACTATTTTGCTTATAGGTGGCTTTTTTCTTATCAAATATGTTTTTT
>JACNLB010000093.1:0-9261 GCA_014381755.1 Fidelibacterota bacterium
ATTTGAATCTCCTTTCTATTTCAACCTTGCATCCATTCATCCTTGCAACCATTCATCCTTGCAACCATTCAACCATTCCCCTTTTCTATCAATTTATTTTTCAATAATTCCGCTAGAGCAGAAAGCACAGTGAGTGTCCCCAATGAAGTTGAAACCATGGCAAAAACCATAAGGCCGCCGATATATTGAATGGGTAAAAATGCAGAGAACAGCAATGCTCCAAATCCCATATTGGAACCGGCATCGAGAATAATTGCATAACCTACATCATCAATGACTTCTCTGCTTAATTTCGATTCATCAATGGTGCGGGATAATCGACGAAATTGTGCAATATAATGAATGGCAAAATCCACACCGACACCAATAATAATTGAAGATAGAATAGCCGTTATGTGGCTTAATTCAATTCCAAAAAATCCCATAAAACCAAAATTCATTATTACTGCAGAGGATAGAGGTATGATTGCTAAAACTCCCCAAAGAATTTTTTTAAAAAAGAGTGACGCAATTACTCCAATTACAAATAGTGAAAATATGATACTGAAAAGAGACGATTTCACAATCATTATAACCAAATCGCGAAATACCACAATCATGCCCGTTACTGTCGTTTTTACAGAAGAATTAAAGTTATTATCAATAAACATGTCCATTTTTTCAACAAAAGAAAAAATCTCATCTGTTGACATTACTTTACTTAAAGATGTAATCAATCCTACTTCGTAATCATAATCAACCATACCTGAAAAATCATCAGGATCGCCTGACATGGAATACATGGTAAAAAGATTATTTACTTTTTCACGTGTATCCGGAATAGTTTCATATGCAGGATCATCATCCATTACAGTGCGATGCATTTGTTCCACTACATTTGCGATGGAATAACTAATGGATACTTTTTCATGGTTTTCTATAAAATCCTGAAGATTGATCATATTAGTTAATATTTCGGGATCCTTCATATCCCCCGACACACGAACCCTAATATCAGTCGTTCCTGTCATTTCTTCATCCATAAAGTCTAAACTGTTTCTGATTTCTGAACCTGGTTTAAAAAAGCTTGATAAATTTACATCAACGGTAACTTTCATTAAACCAAGCACACCGAAAATGACAAAAAGCGCTCCTACAGAAAAAACATATTTTGGATGTGTTAAAACTACTTTTCCTAATTTATCAATGCCTTTCTCAAAAGCACTTTGTTTTGAGATAGCTTTTGATTCAACATCCCATTTCTTTAGGCTTATAACCGCCGGAAGCAAAAGCGAACTTAAAAACCATGCCCAAGTAATTCCGGCCGCCATGGTAACACCATATCCAATCATGGGTTCGAGAGGCGATGTAATCATTGTCAAAAATGCGGCAATTGTAGTAATGCTCGTTAGAAAAATGGGAATGAGTAATGAATCCATCGTGGATACAAGTGCCGGTTGTATTTCTTTTTTATATCTCAATTCTTTAAAAAATTTCGTTACAACATGCACGCCGTCCGAGTTAGCAATCGTCAGCAATATAATGGGCATAGATGTATTAGCCATGGTGAATAAAAATCGTTCAGATCCGGTTAATTTTAAAATCCAACCCATAAAACCCAACATGGATAAAAGGGATAAACCTATAACCATCATTACCATAGCAACGCCGGGTACGCTTCTCAAATTCATAAGTAAAATGAACACCATAATAAGCAATCCGGCTTTCATAAGACTCTGCACATCTTCACGAATCAACGCCGGCATGGTGCCTGTGATATAGGCTTGACCTCCGTAATGAATCTCAAAATCCTTTAATATTGGATCAGAAATAGAAACGACTGTATTTCGAAAAATATCCATTCCTTCACTATTGTAAGGCTGCACCATTACAATAAAATAGTCTTCATTTTCACTTACGAGACGTTTTTTAATCGATAAATTTCTATTTAGATAATTCCTGATATATTCAATATCACCTTCTGTTAAACTTCTTTCCAACTGAAGGTCATCCACCTCCATAAAACCGTCAACATTATCAATACGAGTTGCATTGGAAATACAAGTGACTTCTTCAACCAAATCGTTTGATTCCATTTCTTCCATTAAATCCCAAAGCGCTGCAAAAGCTTTCGGCTGGAAAATGGATTCGCCTTTCTCACCAAATGCAATGAATATCACATCGGTACTTCCAAATTCTTCCTGTACTGCATCCCAGGCAATTCTGGAGTCCATATTTTTGGGTAGCATTTTCATAACATCATCATCGATCGTAAAAAAACGGATGCCTAAAGCCATCATTAATGTTAAGATAAGAGAAAAAAGAATAGTCCGTTTTGGATGGTCTAAACTTTGTTGGATAAACCATCCGCGGATTGGATGATCGGAATATTTAGTATTATATCCAGTCATTTTATTTAAACCTCATCATTATCAAATAATTCGTTAGTGTATTTAATTCCTTCTTCAGTAAAAAGCCCACCTGTTACCATTTTTAAAAAATGTTGAATTGCATTTGATGGAGCCAAATTATTTTGGAGAAAAAATTCCGGTTGAAATGTCGAATTAATAATATTCATATATAAAATAGCTACCACCTGTACATCCACATCTTTTCTAACATAACCCTGAATTTGCGCTTCGGATAAAATCATATAAAAGTCATCTCGTCGTGCGAGTCTAAATGTTTCCATTTTTTTCCACACATTTGGAAATCTAGATTTTAGCTCTGCAAGTTTTTCAATAGAAACCTTAGAGATATGTCCCATTATAAATTCCATTACTTTTACAAACTGAAGAGCAGGATTTGGTTCAGTCTTTATAAGCCGTTTTAATTTTTTTTCAATTAATCGAAAAAATAATTCGACACTTTTTTCTACCAATATCTCTTTAGTAGGAAAAAACTTATATATAGTTTTTTTACTCATACCCAAATTTTGAGATAGTGAATCAATAGTGAATGCTCGAACGCCATTCCGGGTCATAGCATTAAAACTTTCTTCGAGGATTTGCTCTTCTTGTTCTGTAAATGTATTAGTCAATGGAAACGTTTTACGTATATATCGTTTCCGATATTAAGAAAAATAATCAAATTTGGAAAGATTTTTTTATTATATCTAAACAGTTATTTTATAATGAAAAAACTATCTGCACCAGTAAAGCCACATCAACTCCATTCACAATACCGTCTACATTTATATCAGCAGGTGGTGTGGGATTATAGCCCTGGTTCAGCATCATATCCACTGCTATGCTCACATCCTGAATATCAATTTCACCATCAAAATTGATATCTCCCAATGTAAAATTCGGAAAGGTTGAGTCATTTAAATATGTCAGCTCATATTTTTGCGCTCGGGCAACCATAATATTATTCCCGGGAAATGTATAATCCCATACAACACTACCACTGGTTGTTACTTCAAACATATGAGCATCACGTGCTTCTGTTATCAAGGTATTACCATTCGGCATACGAAATGCTCCGGATTGGACAGTGGAATGAAAACCGCCACTATGTGTCCAAAAAGGGTCGCTGGGACCAAATGCATCTGTTTCATTAATAGGATAATTGCCTAAAGAATCTATAGGTGTATCTATTTCAAAAACTGCAGAACTATTTTCTTGATAATTATTATTGAAACAGATTAGATGTCCTCCACCGGGATAATTAGCGGGAATCCAGTTAATTCCATGTTGAGAATTTAATTGCTGATTTGTATTTGTGCCGCGATTGTAAACTTGGGGATTACCCCAACGATACAAATAATCACCACCCTTCCCCGAATTTCCACCGGAATGAGAGGCTGCTTCTGTAGTCGTGGTACTGTGATCAATTATATAAACCTCACTCATTGCCCTGGAGGAAAGCACAATTTGATCCAGTGCCTCATTATAATCTATTGCATTCAAATGCATCCAATCTGCGTGTGAGCCTCCTGGACCGTTAGAGCCACCTACATTTCCATAATTGATATTCATTAATTCAGGATGGTCTGAAATAACACCATAGTTTGGTAAGGTTGAGTCAACATCCTGAATCAAATGGTCCCATAAATGCCATTCCCAAACTAGGTTCATGCTGTCTGCCCCTATGGGCTCTATTTCCAGTATAGCTTCGGGCCACATCTCATTTAACGGATTATTAATTATCTGACGACCTAAAGCATTCGCTTCTTCACCCGTTTTTCTTTCCCAGGCAATCACTAATATATTCCCGTTTGGTAAAGGTTGAATATCATGATGATGTTGATATGTATCATTTGCTATTTCAACTTGCCACAAAATATTATTATTCCAATCTATATGTGCTATCCCGCCGCCTACTCCTCCATTGGACATGGAAGGATTTTGCACACGGAATGGGTAGATTATTGAACTGTCAGGTTGCAGGTACGGCATACTCGCTGCTCCCCGGGGATGTTGCCACGTACGGATAACATTTAATGAATTGTTTATCAAATAGGATATACCATTGGTACTGCCGCCCGGTCCACCGGCTGTAGGTGAAAAAATTGTATATCCATTGAATGCCTGGCCGAATAAACCGCTGGCAAGTATGATGGAAAATATAATTCGTTTTAATAGATTCATATATTTTTCAAATTTTGTTTAACCAATAGACTGAAATATAGTCAATTAGTTAAATCTGTTAGTTAAGTTTATTGTATTATTTAATTAATATACTATAACTCCACAAAGCAAATAAACTAAAATTACCTTTGAAAACATCAAGAGCAATTAAATCATACTTGACGATTGGAAGCACGTTTGGAAAATGGGTTAGCCCGATTTTTTCCGGGCTACTCTTATCTATTCTGCGTTTGTTCGTTGGCATGGGACTGATGCTGGATCATTTATTTTTCCCTTCCATTCGGAAAAAGAAAATTTTCCCCCTTGTTATCGTTGGAAATCCTCGCTCCGGCACTACATTTTTACATCGCTTCCTCATTAATCAAGGATTGGGTACCGGAGCCCAATTATGGCAAATGGTTTATCCTTCCCTTACATTGCAGAAATTAATCAAACCTCTCTTACCCCTTTTGGAAATTATCAGTCCGGCACGTCATCACTCCACAGCGGCACACAAAACCAGTTTAACCTCTATCGAAACGGATGATGTTTCATTGCTTTTCAAGTATTTTGACGGATTTTTTCTTTATGGTTTCTTTTTAGCTTTTGCCGAAGAGGATTTATTTGATTGGTTTGATCCAAAAAAAAGAAATACGTCCAAACGGGATTTTGATTGGTTTGATAAATTTTGGACACGATTGGCTATTTCAGCAAACCAAGATAGAGTAATTCCAAAGCTTTTTTCATTGAGTACAAATATTCCTGCTTTTCAAAATCGATTCCCAAAAGCAAAAATATTGTATATGGTACGAGACCCTTTGAATGTACTGCCTTCTGGATTAAGCCTGGTGACAGGCGTCCTGGATAAACGATTTGGGTTTTGGAGCTTGGATGAAAAAATTCGACAGCGATTTTTAAATCGTCTATATAATGCATTGGTAGAATTATTGAAACGGTTTCATAAAGATTGGCAAAGCGGTGCGATTGATCAATCAAAAGTATTCATTGTAAAATATGATCGTATTATGACAGATTTTGAAGATTTAATGAACGATATTTTGAAATTCACGGAAGAAACTCCCACTGAAGAAATGATGACAGAAATTAACAATACAGCTGAAAGCCAGCGGCAATACACTAGCGCTCATCAATATAATTTAGAGAAATTTGGATTAACTGAAGATCAGATTCGTTCAGATTGTTCATTTATTTATGATACATTTTTAAATTCATAAAATAATGAAGTTGATTAAAATATTTATATTCATTTCCACTATAAGATTAGTCTTTGGGCTGGATCTGTCAGGGTTAAATACAAATCGAGAATGGACAATCTTGCAAAATAATAATGTTATTATAAAAACTACAGACTATCTGGGTTTTCCAATCTGTAATACAGAAAAGACTTTTCCCTTTCCTTTAAAAACAATTTCTGCAATTATAGAAAATGTAGATGAATATCCATCTGTTTTTATCAGAGTTACAGAATCAAAATCATTAGAAGATGATGTAGTCCATATCATGCTGGATATGCCATTTCCATTTGCAGGGAGAGATTACATCATTAGGTATAGCAAACATAAATTCGACAGCGAATGGACATTCAATTTTTCTGCAGTCGAGCATAAAGATGCTCCCCTTAATAAAAGTCATGTGCGCCTGATCCATGCTGCCGGAGAATGGAAATTGACTGCTCTTAATGAAAATGAAACGAACGTTGCTTACATGTGGAATGGAGAATTACGCGGCGATTTTCCGACTTGGGCACTTTCCCGTGCTTGGATCGAACAAGGAAATGAAATGATGGAATGGCTTAACGATGCACTTAAAAATTAATTTATGAAACTGAAAATACTCTTCATCTCCTTTAGCTGTACTTTTTTATTTTCCCAGCCATCCACACATTTTGGGGGAGTTGCGAGTTTTAATCATATTTCTCGGTTATCAGACAATTCCGTCATTGATATTCCTTATCGCATGTTCAATTTAAACATCAACCATCAAAATAATAATTTTTCCATATTATCCACGGTTGCTTTGGAATATCAAATGAGGGAGGATTCATATTTCCTCACTGATACAAATCCTCAGGATTTTTACATTGATATGAGGGAGTTTTATGCTGCGTATTACGGCGCTTTTTATGAACTGCGCATGGGGAAACAAATCCATACCTGGGGCAGCGCCGATGAAAACAGCCCTTTGGATAATGCAGGAGCCTATGATTATTATTATATATTCATGTTAGGCACAGAGCGGAAAATGGCTACCCTGTCCGGCACGGCTGATTTCTTTTTTGATAATCTGAAACTGAATTTCGTCTTTTCTCCTCTGCATACAACAAACAGACTTCCACTTGGTAACGATGATTTTCCCATCACATTACCCATATATCCCGAAGCAGACCAAATTTTTGACATACGGGAATTGCCTTTAGAATATGGTGTAAATGCCACTTTTTCATCCTCTTTTGGTGATATTTCTCTTTCCTACTTTAACGGTTATGATCGTGTATTTAATTTGACCGGTGTAAATGTCTATGGACATGGTCCTGATTTATCATTCCCCCATTTAGACATTTTATTTGGTTATCGAAAAACACAGGTTTTTGGCATAGGTGGTGTACTTTTGAATGAATTGGCTATACTTCGTGGTGATTTCGGATATTTCTCTACCCATGATTTGAATAGCACTATTAATCAGGAGAGTACATTTAATCCTTCATGGTATGATTCGCTTCATTTTTCATATCCCTTGAACGAACAAGCGGATTATTATCAAACAACCATTCAACTGGAAACTGAACTGCCTTTTGGGATTACGTTCATCGGTCAATTTTTTAAATACGATACTTTATCCTATTCGGCGGATACATTGCCGGTCAGCCAACAAATTTCCATTCCAAATTTGAACATCGATCCGGAAGATATGACACCGGCTAATTTCTTCACTCCCGGAATGGGCGCACCTTTAGCTATTCTATCAAAAAATATTGGACTCATCATCCTTGAAAAAACATTTTTGAATGAACAGGCAAAACTAACTTCGACGACTATTATGGACTTTGGTCCGGAAAAAGCAATTGGCAAAATGTTTGGATCATTAACAGAAATCAAATTTGAATACACAATTGAAGAAAATTTGATCGGAGCCGTTTCTGTTACGAAAGTTTCTGGAGACGATTCTCACCCGGACGGAGAACAGTACCAATTCAATAATATGGAGGATTTTTCCCATTTCCGTTTTGAATTGAAGTACTTCTTTTAATACTACAACTTTGCGTCCGCCAGTAGGTGGATTACTTCCGCAAAGTTAAATTATTTTAATAGCATCAATTTTTGTACTTGGCGATTAGACCCTGATATCATTTGTGCAAAATATATTCCAGCAGAGTACGATTGTGCATTCCACGTTATTTCATGTGTTCCCGGTTCCATTTTACCATCGATTAACGTTTCCACCAATTGGCCGGTTAAATCATAAATTTGTAGAGTCGTTGCATGCAACGACTCTAACGGAAATTTAAACCGAATTGTAGTGCTTGGGTTAAACGGATTGGGATATGCAGATAACAAAGAAAATGTATCCGGAATATTATCTTCACCAACGCTCGTATTTTCCGGACAATAATTACCATCTGGTGCCAGCTGCGGTAATTTATTTACTGGATTGGTTACAAGATTAAACATGAGTGTATCGGTGGATTCAAATAAAGCTGGCGTACATGGTTCCCATTCGTTTGCTATTCCTTGACACGTTTGTGTATCCGCAAGTATTCCCATATTTGTCACAATACACCAATATAAATATTCCATGGCCATACAATCATATTCGCACGTCCAGTCGTCATAATGATACCAAGCATCATCAGGATATGGATTTGGAATAGACAAGAATTGACCACCTCGCGCCACGTCCATTGCATCTGTCAATTCAGATGAATTGGGTTGCAGTGCATAAAGTGCCGGATAGGCTACCACATGCCCGCATGAATTGATTGTGTGCAGGACTTCTTCTACTGTAGCATCATCCCCCCAATGGCCCGGTTGGGACGGATCAATTTCATTTCGAAATAATACAGCTCCGGTACAATCGTCAAAATTGTCAAAAAAAGTATCGATGGCATTACCATTTTCAGATTGGAAAACAGGCATAACTGTATAATTATTCGTTAATTCAGACTCAATATTTGGATCATCGATAACTCCATTTTCATCATTGTCCAATAGTTCAGCTGCAACAGCGGCTACGTGTAAAACTTTCTCATCTGAAATAGTCGACACGGCAAAAACATGAAAGCAATCCAATACATTTACGTATTTAGAGAAAACGCCAAGGGCAGAATCATTCGGATTTGGATTAGCTTCAATATCAAAACACACATTATTTTGTCCAAAAAGTAAAAAGGGTAATAATATAATGAAAATAGAGTAACGCGACTTTCTCATGAAAATAAATTATTTAACTATCATTATTTTAATAGTATCAATTTTTGTACTTGACGATTACGCCCTGATGTCATTTGTAAAAAATATATCCCAGCAGAATACGATTGTGCATCCCAAATTATTTCGTGTGTTCCCGGTTCCATTTTTCCATCGATTAATGTTTCAATTAATCGCCCGGTTATATCAAATACCTGTAAAGACACAGCTTGCTGTCTCCCTACTGAAAACCGGATGGTTGTGGTTGGATTAAACGGATTTGGATA
>JACNLB010000093.1:10034-19192 GCA_014381755.1 Fidelibacterota bacterium
GGATAAAATGCTCCGTCGGTACCGCTCCAATCAAGATTCAGTGAACACATACATGCAGGTACAGTTGTTAATTCATTATTGAATGCCCAAAAATAAGTGAGCCCTGATAAATCGCACAATGATTCGGGGAGTGAATTCAATTCATTGTAGCCTATGTCTATCAAATACAGGTTAGTCAAATTACCAAAATCATTGGGGAGACTTTGTAACGCATTATTTGATATGTAAAATGATTGAAGATTGGTTAATTGAGTAAAACTCGCCGGCAAAGTTTCTATTTGATTCCATTCCAAATACAGCGCACTTAATTGGTCTAAATTTCCAATACTGTCCGGGAGAACAAAAATGGTATCATTCACACCACTGGAATTATCATAATAACCGGCAACGAGAATTTTTAACCTGCCATTAAACCACGTCTGTGTACCTACTTCTAAGGGTGAATTGTAGTTTAAAGCATTATCATTTATCAATGCATCAAGGACGTCCAAATCGCTGGTAAAAAAACAACTGTCTCCGTTTATGATATTTACATTTCCTGGAATTGTGTCAACATACGTGTATTCCGGATCGCATTGAGCCTGTACCGGAAGCTGGATTAGGATTAAGATTAGGAATAAAAATTTGGAAATGGATTTCATTATTTTATGAGCAGAATTTTTCGTGTTTGTGATTTCAACCCTGATGAAAATCGAATAAAATATACACCACTTGGTTGGTTATAAGCATTCCAGACAATCTCATACTCACCAGCTTGTAATTCACCCTCTACCATCGTCTCCACCAAACGACCGGTTATATCAAAAATACGTAGAGATGCAGTTCCGACTAGTGAGGACGTCTCTACTGAAAACCGGATGGTGGTGGTGGGATTGAATGGGTTTGGATACGGTTCAAAAAGCTCAAATGTATTTGGGAATATCTCATCATTTATTGCAAGGGGAAATGTATAGGCATTTACATTGGTTATTTTTGATAAATGGGAATGTTCTGTAGGTGTTACAGTAAATACCATGGGATTTGCAAATGTCAGATCGCTTATTTGATCTGAAGAATATTCAGCTATATAACTTTCTCCCGGTTCAATTAAAACTTCTTGAGTCGCTGAATCAAACCACCCTTCATCATCCACCAATGAATATTCATACGTCACTGCAATATTACCCTCATTGTGAATTTCAAAGGCAACAGTGGAATCTTCTACAGATACACTTGGATCAGATTCATGCGTATGAAGATCGTGGGTAATGATGCTAAATGCCACCGGAAAAATCCCCGGAATCCGCATAGCCCGATACACAGCTCCGCTGGGTAATGATAAATTAAGATCAGCCTCCCAGACAATATCGCCATTGGCATTTACTTCTAAAGTAGTACCTCCTCCTCCAACGGTTGTGATCAAATAATTTCCATTTTCCAGCTTTTGATTATTCCCGGATGCAAATCCAAACAAATCTGTAGGAAGAACATATTCCCATACTATCATAACATCTTCAAAATCAGTATACCCAATTTCAATTGCTCTGGAAGTGGGTTCATTCGTACCCATAAAGATCTCACTTAAATTTCCATTATCAAATGTAACGATATTACCATTTTCCAAAATTTGAACACTATGTTGAAAACTAAAACCCAGATCATGACCAAAATCCACATCACCGGACGGGAATTCATGGCCCATATTCCATATTATATCGCCAGTCGAATAATCAATATTAGTAATCCGCGAAAGATGACGTACAGAAATATAAACTGAATTTGTTTCTTCATGGTATGCAAGAGCATTTACATGTGTCCAATCATACTGCTGATCAATAAAAGCCTGATCCCACGTTCCGCCAATATTATCGAAATCCTGCATATCATAATAATCGAATGTATTCCAGCTCCAAACCACTTCCTTCGTATCCTTGTCCCATTCCACAATTTTATCGCCCACCCAAGGAAATTCCGGAGTAACACCATCGGCCATGTAACCAAGCCCCTGGAATAATGGAGTCCAGCTGCCGATGGGAATGGGTCCAATTTGACTTACAGAAACAACTCCCATATAATTGCCATTGGGTAGTTGGATCAAATCATGATGTAAAAATTCATCATTAGGTTCTTCCCAAAGAAATTCATTATCAATATCAAATTCTACTCCCGGCAGATTGTTATCAGATGTATTATCTAAATAACAGCCGAAAAGATCACCATCAGCATTTGTATTATAAAATACCAAATTTTCATTTCCGGAATTCCAAATTTCATTCCCGTTTATATCAACAACTGCACTGTAGTAATTAAAAAATGAACCGAAAATTGTCACGCCATTTGATATATCTACCTCATTAGAAAAAACCGTTGTTACATCAGACTTCTGTTGTGTAGTTGTAAATGTAAAAACCTCTGACCAGGAACCAATATCGCCATCCAGATTATGTTTACGTACTTTCCAATAATATTGCGAACTCCATTCGATATTTTCTCTATCGATGTAAACCAATGTCTGATCAGTCACATTGATAACAACGTCGGTAAAACTATCATTATTGGAAACCATCAGCTGATAGCGGTCTGTTGATGGAATTTGTTCCCATTCAAACTGGACGTATGTATGGTATAATGCGCTATAATTTGTCGGCTGAATCAGATCAGCATTTAAAATGGATAGGATGGATGTTATGAATATTAAGTGTTTCATAGATTTATAATGATAATTCAGAGTCAAATTTATTAAACTCAATATAATACTATTAGTTAAATGTAATTTTAGTTTCCATGATAGCATCCTTTCAACCACCTATCGTCGTTTTGGCCAATGGCCAATTTCCAATGCATACTATACCGCTACAAATCCTTGATGATGCAGGAACAGTCATTTGCACAGACGGCAGTGCTGATACGTTATTGCAATTTGAACGCATTCCACATATTATCATAGGTGATCATGATTCCACAAGTCTAAACAAGAATGATTTCAAGGGTCTTTGGGTTGACGTTCCTGATCAAAATAGAACGGATTTGCAAAAAACACTTGAGTGGTGTTTTGCTAATGATTTAAATGAAATTGCCGTTCTCGGTGCCATGGGAGAACGTGAAGATCATAGTTTGGGGAATCTGCATGTTCTCGCAGAATTTTCAGAAAAATTGACAGTTCACTTTACAACGGATTTTGCAAGAATATATTGTATTAATGGAGAGAAAACTTTTCCATCAAAAAAAGGACAACAAATTTCAATCACTGCCATAAAAAACGTATCTTCTATTACAACAAAAGGTCTTAAATACGCTTTGGATAATGAGCCATTTCCTCCTGCTTGTAATGGTATCAGCAATGAAGCTGAAGGTGATGAATTTTCCATATTTACCTCCCATCCAATTTGGCTTTTTATTAATCACTTGAAATAAAATTATTGTGCACTATTTAGACTGGCTGGCTATAGGCGGATATGCTGTACTGCTGCTTTGGCTTGGTTTTTATAAATCATCCAAAAAAGAGGATAACAGTGACTTTATCCTGGCTGGACGAAAATTAAGTCTGCCTGGTTTTGTCGCTACACTTGTGGCAACATGGTATGGGGGAATTTTGGGTGTGGGTGAAAACACGTATAATTACGGTATCCAAACATGGTTTATTTTTGCTTTACCCTATTATATCTTTGGTTTACTGTTCGCTGTTTTTCTTGCACCTCGAATAAGAAACCTTCCCCACCGTTCTATTCCCGACCACTTTAAGAACCATTTTGGTCATAATGCCGGAATTGTCAGTGCTTTGCTGATTCTAATACTCGCATCTCCGGCGCCTTACATATTGAGCCTTGGAATACTTTTAAAATACACTGTCGGCTGGACTTTGCAGTCATCGATCCTTATTTCCACCGGATTGAGTTTGGTCTATATATGGTATGGCGGTTTTCGATCTGTTGTGCGAACGGACATATTGCAATTTGTTTTCATGTTTTCCGGATTTATTTTATTATTTGTCTTTGCTTGGAATTTTAGTGATGCTCCATTATCAATCATTTCCACTTTACCCGATCGATATTTCGATCCCACCGGCGGGAATTCAATCCAATATATTCTTGTATGGTTTTTTATTGCCATGTGGACGTTTATAGACCCCGGTTTTTACCAGCGCACGGCAGCAGCCCGATCTCCCGCCATTGCAAAAAAAGGAATCCTGCTTGCTATTGGCTTTTGGTTCATTTTCGATATTCTTACCGTTACGACAGGCCTATATGCTGTAGCGTTATTTCCAAATCAGGAAGCTGCCATGGCATATCCTGAGCTGGCTTCACGTATCCTTCCTCCTTTTGTGTATGGCATTTTCCTGGTGGGTTTATTTTCGACAATTATGTCCACCATCGACTCCAATGGGCTCATTTCTGCAATTACATTCGGCCGTGATATTCTTTTAAGAATTCAGCAAAAAGAAGAAAAGGTCAATGAAACTGAATATATACGCAAAGGGTTGGTCGTCATGGCGTTTATAGCTGTACTACTTGCCATCAGCATTCCTTCAATTGTCCGATTGTGGTACGTTATCGGTTCCATCATTGTCCCTGGAATATTATTACCCTTTTTAATGACATTTACTCAAACCAAACTAAAAGCTGATAAAATTATTCTTACCATGATATTTCCAGTCATTACAGCTATGTTTTGGTTTATTTATGGACACTTTTCAGGACATTATCCCATGGAAATAGAACCGTTTTATCCGGGTTTATTCGTGTCAATTATTTTAGTATACAGTTTTAAACAAAAATTATCATCATGAAAAAGTCAGGTCAATTCTATCTTATCGGATTACTAATCATCGTGGTGGGAATCATGTGGGGTACTTATCAGCAAGCTATTGATATAACGACTTTTTCCCAATTCAAACCCGAAAAGAAAGCATCATTACACAAACCAGTTCGGTATTTTGGAGTTGTTTCCCGCTATACCCCCAGAGAGATATTTCAGGGGTATCAACCTATCATGGATTATCTTACTAAAAATACTTCCTATCAGTTTGAATTGAAATTAAGCTCATCATACGAAGGCACTGCCATCCAATTGGCTCGTGGTGATATATCTGTAGCAGCATTTGGAAGTTTTCTTTATGTAACCCATAAGGACGATTATGATTTAGAAGTTATATTGCAGCCACTAAATAAAGATGGTGAAAGTATTAACCATTTGATGTTTATAGCACATGAATCAAAATCGATTCAATCCATTCGTGATTTAGAAGGATTATCGATTGTGCTACCTTCGAAGGAATCTTTAACCGGTCAATGGATGCCTCTATATATCGAGCAAACAACTGGAATTAAATTCAATGATTTCAATTCTATCGAATATGTCTCCCACCACACTACTGTGGCAGAACTGGTGTTGTCCGGTGAATTTGATGTGGGAGTTGTGAAAGAGCCTGTAGCAGAAATGGCGATACAAAAAGGATTGAAAATTATTCATTCAGTCCCTGTATCTGCCACGAGTCCATTGGTTATATCTGCAAATACAGATTCAATAACTAAAGATGAAATAATAGATGCATTTTTATCGTTGAAAATTCAATCAAATGAAAATAAAGATTTTTTAAAAAACTGGGATGAAGAATTTTCCTATGGATTTAAAAGATCTACAGATGCTGATTATGATCCAATTCGAAAAATTTTAAAATCCATTAATAATATACCTTAAGCTATGCCGACAACATTAAAAAGTAGACTCATTATAGTTTTTGGAACATTGCTTATTGGAGTTTTGTCTTTGATTTCAATTGTTGTTTTTGATGAAATGAAAAATTTGATTCTAACAAAACATATTGAATCTGCACATAGTGTTGCAAGTATGGGTACTATTCCACTAACCGATGCAATGCTGTCCAAATCTTTGGGGAATCCACTGCCTTTTGGTTATCTAGATAATGCTTTAAAAAAATTGCGCAACGAATCAAGCCAGAAAATCTATTATAGTAAATTTATTAATCTATCAGGAACAGAGATTACAGCTTCAAATAATGATCCTGTATGGTATGAAGATCAACACAAATATTTTTCGGACCAAACTATATTCAAATCGGATGACAGATGGGTTTTGGAAGTTGTAGAAAAGGTTTCTATTTCAACAAAAGTGTGGGGATACCTTGTTTTGGGATTTGACGCAGGACCTATTCGTAATGAAGTGCAAAGAATATTGTTTTTTATTTATGCAGCTGTTGGCGGTGCAATTCTTATAACATTATTTGCAGTAAATCTCATAGCAGAAACATTGACAAAAAGATTGAATATTTTAAGCAGTGCAGTAGATGAATTTGATACATATATTATTGGTAAGAATCTACCTGATGGCGATGATGAGATTGGAAAATTAGCGTCTAACTTCAATGATTTGCGAAAACGATTAATTCAATCCAGGCAGGAATTAAAGGATTCTGAACGGAATGTTTTTCACGCAGAAAAACTAGTTGCAATCGGACGACTTGCCGCAGGAGTTGCACATGAGATCAATAATCCATTAACAGGAATAAGGCACTCAATTAATAATATTTTAAATGATAAAGAGGGTACACTAGATAAAGATGAATATTTAAGTTTGATAGATGAAGCATTGGAAAAAATTGAGTCTGTTGTTTCGAAACTCCTGGGATTTTCTCGGAGAAAAGGAGATAAATCAACTGACACATCAATTAATGATGCGATTATAACCATCACTAAATTATTAGACTATTCAATTCAATCAAAAAAGATAGAATTAAAAATGGATTTAGATTCTGACATACCCTCTATTCATTGTAATCCCCATTTGATAGACGAAATATGTATGAATTTGATTATTAATGCACTCGATGCCTGTGAGTCAGGATGTAAAATTATGTGCAGATCTTATTCTGATAACCAACATGTTGTTCTTGAAATAGATGATAATGGTCATGGCATTCAATCGAAAAATATCCAGCGCATTTTTGAACCATTTTTTACAACGAAAGAAGTTGGAAAGGGAACGGGGCTTGGATTATATGTGACCAGGGAAATCGTAAATGGATTAGGGGGAGAAATTGATCTTACAACTCAAGTTGATTCCGGTACTAAATTCATAGTTAAATTACCGGTAAGTTGATGAAAATTTTATTAGTCGAAGACGAAAAAATCCTGCGAATATCATTGGATAATACCCTGAAAAATGCAGGGTATGCTGTTCTTCCCTGTTCTTCGGGTGCAAAAGCCATTACTGCATTGGACAATGAAACGTTTGATGTAGTACTTACCGATATCCGTCTTCCAGAAAAAGATGGAATGGAAATATTACATCATATCCAAACAAACTATCCAGACACTAAAGTAATCATGATGACTGCATTTGGTTCTGTAGAATCTGCCGTAGATGCTCTTAAAAAAGGAGCATCGGATTATTTAACAAAACCCTTTTCGCAAGATGAATTGCTGTTGAGACTTGCCAAAATAAAAGAGTATCAAACTGTTGTAACTGAAAATATAAAGCTAAAACAACAATTAGATGTCAAAACTAAAATTATTGGTAATTCACCTCTTTTTCTTACCACAATGGAAAAAGTTAAACTTGCAGCTACGGGTGATCATACTATTTTAATCGAAGGTGAAAGCGGTACGGGAAAAGAAATGATAGTAGATTATATTCACGAAACCAGCAGCAGGACTGAATTTCCGTTAATAAAAGTAAATTGCTCCGCTCTCTCTGAAAATTTGTTTGAAAGTGAACTATTCGGTCATGAAAAAGGTGCTTTTACCGGTGCTCTAAAGAAAAATATTGGACGGTTTGAGAGAGCGAATAATGGAACATTATTCCTGGATGATATAGATGATCTTTCCCTGGCTTTACAGGTAAATTTACTTCGCGCTATCCAAGAAGGAGAAATCGAACGAGTAGGAGGTAATAAAACGATACCTGTAGATGTACGGATTGTTGCTGCTGCCAAAATTAGTTTACGTGAAAAAATGAAATCAGGCGAATTCAGAGATGATCTTTTCTTCCGTTTAAATGTTGTCCATATTTCTTTACCCAGATTAAATGATCGAATTGATGATATACCATTGCTTACAGCACATTTCCTTGAAAAGCATGGATCAAGTCATCACATCACTCCAGCTGTCATAGAAAAATTAAAAAATTACTCATGGCCTGGGAATGTTCGCGAGCTTGAAAATGTCATTATCCAAATGATAGCATTGGCACAAGGAGATACATTGGTTGCTAGTTTATTACCCAGCCATATTCGAAACCATGAATCAATCCAAAAACAACATGTTGAATCATCTTTAAAGCAAACAATGGCTGAATCAGAAAAAAACCTAATTATGGATGCTCTTGAAAAATGCAAATGGCGTCAAAAAGATGCTGCTGAACTTTTGGGGATCCCCAGGACAACTTTACGCAGTAAAATGGATAAGTTTAGATTATCAGATTAGGTTGAATTATCGTCTTTTAGACGAAATTATGTTATATTTATTTTTCTTAATTTTTATTTTTTAGAGGGTAAACTCATTTGGCATGCTATTTGCTTGTTTACTGTATTATCATTAATACACATTTGTAATTTTAGATATATACAAATTATCAATAAACACACTTTTTAAGCATATTAGGAGTTATAATGGGAAAAGAAAAAATGAAAGTGGGTGAAATATCCAAACCCAGATTCGAATTTCGAACATTCGGACAGGATTTCATCAAACAAGCTGAACGGATGGCAAGATTGTCTGTGCCAATACCGGAAAAACTGTGGGTTCGTCACTCGCCAGAAATCTATATCATGTCACGGACGAATGATATAAACAATACAAAAATTCGTGATGGGAAAATGGATATAAAAACCTACGTCCAGACTATCGATGGTTTGGAGCAGTGGAATCCATTAACAAAAACAGAATTTCCTGTTTCTGTTGATTTTTTGAAAAGTGACATTTTCCCTGCGTTTCAGGTTGAAATGCCCGACTTCGAAAAAGAAGAATATACACACGATGAATTTCTAGCCATGGTAAAAAACCATCCTGATTTGCAAGCTGTTAGTGTTGTGAAAGAACGATTTGGTTACATGGTGAATGATACAATTTGCGAAGTGGGAAATGTGATTATAAACGGTGCAAGAGTCATGTCCATCAATTCTGAATCAACAGAACTTGATGATATTAAAAAAACCATGACTG
>JACNLB010000100.1 GCA_014381755.1 Fidelibacterota bacterium
GATGACACCAAGATACCGGATAAATTCTCCATGTCTGCTAATTATCCCAATCCATTCAATCCTGTTACCCATGTGGATTTCACCGTGCCGGAGGCTGCTGACGTTTCTTTTGCTGTTTATTCATTATTGGGGCAGGAAGTCATGTCCCAAACGATTGTATATCAGCCGGGAACGTATAAACTAACTTGGAACGGCCGGGACCAAATGGGAAATATTCTGCCTTCGGGAGTTTATATTCTGAAAATGGAAAGTGATCGTTTTCTTCAGACACGAAAACTGGTATTGATGAAATAATCTACGCCGATTTACGGCGGCGGCGATAGAGAGGGCTTTTATTTTTTTCGATCACATCTTTGGTAATGATGATCTTGTGCACGCCGTCCATTTCCGGGATATGATACATAATATCCATCATTGCTTTTTCCAAAACTGAACGCAATCCACGAGCGCCGGCTTGATGCTCATACGCTTTAGTAATAACAGTTTTGAGTGCATCTTCCCGAAATTCCAATCCAATCCCTTCCATGCGGAAGAGTTTCTGATACTGTTTCACTAATGAATTTTTTGGTGAAATCATCACCTCGTATAATTCAGCTTCAGTTAAGGAATCCAACGTTGTAATCACCGGCAGGCGACCAATCAATTCCGGAATATAACCGAATTCAATAAGATCTTTTGGTTTAATTTGAGCTAAAACACCCTGACTTTCAGCGAGTTCACGTTTTTTTCTACCGCCGAACCCTATTTCCGCTTTGCCTATTCGCCGGGAAATAATTGAGTCCAAACCTTCAAAGGATCCACCGCAAATAAATAAAATATTTTTTGTATTCACCGGGATTAAAGATTGCTCCGGATGCTTGCGCCCGCCTTTCGGCGGCACATTGGCAATCGTTCCTTCCAGTATTTTCAGAATAGCCTGCTGAACACCTTCTCCTGACACATCTCGGGTAATGGAACTGCTGGGGGACTTGCGTCCGATCTTGTCAATTTCATCAATGTACACAATGCCCTGTTCAGCGGAATTGATACTATAGTTGGCTACTTGAAGTAAACGCACCAAAATATTCTCCACATCTTCACCCACATAACCGGCTTCCGTCAAGGATGTTGCATCGGCAATAGCAAAAGGTACGGATAGAAAGCGAGCGAGAGTTTGGGCGATGAGCGTCTTCCCGGTCCCTGTGGGACCGATCATAAGAATATTGCTTTTTTCAATCTCAACTCCATCATCCACATCATTATAAAAAATACGCTTATAATGGTTATGGACAGCAACCGCCACAGACTTTTTAGTGTCTTCATGTCCAATGACGTATTGATCCAGGTATCCTTTTATTTCTGAAGGACGGGGAAGAGTTTTATGCTTGGGCGAAGGAGCGTCCGTATCCGGAATAATAGGGCTGGGAGTCATTTCGGAGCGTCTGGCTGGATCGGATTTCATCTTATTTCCTGTCTGCTAAAACAGAGTCAATGATGCCGTATTTTTTAGCTTCATCAGCGCTCATGAAAAAATTACGGTCTGAATCTTTTTCAATTTTTTTGATTTTTTGGCCTGTTTGTTTAGCCAAAATTTTATTCAGCTGACTTTTAAGGCGAATGATTTCATCGGCCTGGATTTTTATATCGGTGGCCTGACCTTCTGCCCCACCCAATGGCTGGTGAATCATAATCCGGGAATTGGGTAGTGCCGAACGTTTCCCTTTCTTCCCTCCGGCCAAAAGAAAGGCGCCCATGCTGGATGCCTGACCCATGCAAATTGTTGCAACATCGGGCTTAATATAATTCATGGTATCAAAAATGGCCATGCCCGCAGTGATGTATCCACCGGGAGAATTGATATAAAGATAGATGTCTTTATCGGGATCTTCCGCTTCCAGAAATAAAAACTGGGCAATGATCAATGAAGAGACAGTATCGTCAATGGGCGTGCCTAAAAAGACAATGCGCTCTTTGAGCAATCGTGAATATATATCATAGGCCCGTTCGGTGCGGCCGGTCTGCTCCACCACCATGGGAATGAGTTGTGCAATTTCGTTTTGTTGTCTAGTCATGTGTATGCGCTTCCTGCTGACGGAGGTCCTTCGTCTTGACGTCCACCTCTTTAATTTTAGCAAATTGACGGAGGTAATCTAATATCATTTTTTCCATTAAATCATCCTCAATTCTTGTGCGGTTGCTGGGTTTTTTATAATATTTTTCGATCTCTTTTTTATGATCCGGAGAGCGATCCAGCAATTTCTGAATCTCTGCCTGAACATCTTCTTTGGTTACTTCAAGTCCATTTTCGTTGATGACAGCTTTGCGTACCAAGAACCACTTCATGTTCCGTTCCGCAACCGATTGATACGTTTCCCGCACTTTGGCTTCATCCACTTCCTCTGCACCGGCTTGTCCGGATTGTTTAACGTCTTCCACCATATGCTCCAAGTACGATTCTACCATGGAAGGTGCAAATTCCGGATTGACTTTTTCGATCAATGCATCGGATAATTGGCGATCGAATGCTTCTTGACTGCGATGCTCATAATTATCTTTGATGCGTGTTTCCACATTGGTTCTGAGTTCGGCTTCTGTTGTGGCGTCCGGATCAACTTTCTTTATGAATTCTTCATTGATTTCAGGTAGCACTTCTTTTTCTACATTGATTACACTTACTTCGTATTCAGACTTTTCACCCTGTTCATTTTCCGTAAGATGCATACGGATTTTATCCTCCGCTTTGGCACCTTTGAGCTTGTCCAGATTATCATCCTTGATGACGCCGCCGCCCACTTTCAAGTACTGCTTTTCCAGTTTCTTACCTATGATTGGCACTCCGCTGGGATCCAGTTTTTGTAAATCTGCTAAAATAAAATTCCCTTCTTCTGCGCCCGTGTCCACTGTTTCCATTGTAGCATGATTGCGGCGCAAGTCGTTGATGACATGATCAATATCTTCCTGATCATAAATATAATTTGTCTTCTGAACTTTGAATGCTCGTTTTCGGAGTTTGGGTAAAGTGATTTTCGGTTCTACTTCAAATTTTGCCGTAAAGGACATATCTCCTTCATGGCGGAAATCCACTTTTTCCACTTCAGCTTTATTTACAGGCAAAAGATCTTTTTCCTTAAGCGCCTGCAAATAATATAAATTCAGAGCATCCTCCACAAAGTCCGCTTCCATGGCGGGTTTGAATTGTTTCATCAAAACCTTCATGGGAACTTTGCCCGGACGAAAACCCGGAAGATTCACTTTTTTACTAAATTTTTTGGCGTGTTTATTAAATCCGTCTTCCAGTTCTGTCCATGGAACTTGAACAGACATTTCCCTGGAATATGAATTTACTTCTTTTATATTTATTTCCACAATTTCCTCTTATAAAAACGGGTGGGAATATAGTTTAAATCAAACTTAAAACTTTAGTGAATTAGTCCAAAATCCTTCAAAACCAGTGCGCCTCTATATAATAGATACATCCCACCCATTTGAATCACATGAAAAATGTCATTATAGTTGAAATGCTTATGCAATGAAAATCCGCTCTGCTGAACGATGGCGCCGATAAATGCAACTAGGATACTTGTTATGATCCACCCTGTACCCACTCCATGAAACCGCAACCATGAATAAAGCATTATAAGCAGAAGCAGCATCATAGCCGGAGTATAAAAACGGATTACAGTTTTAAAATTATCATTACGAGTTACGGCTACTAAATAAACTATGAGTGCCAGAAAAGGTAACCATTTCAGCCAATTCATTGTAGTAAAAGGTACCACATGATAAAGTCCACCCATAAGCATGGAGAATGTGGATAGTCCAACACAATATAATGTTAATCGCCAAATAAAGGTGTGAACACTTTGAGGAAGATGAGGACCAATTCCATGAGTCAAAGCACCAAGTAATCCGGCCAAACCCATAAAGAAAAATACCATCACAAAATGTAAATGAACACTCATGAGTTTGGTTACATAAATTCCATAAAGTTCCCGGGCAAAGTATAAACCCAATCCAAAAATGAGCAAATCTGTAAACGCCGTCATAGGTTCGTAAATGAGTGGTTTATTCACCGGGACCGCACACTCGTTTAATGGTTCGATAAACAATCCGAGTTCCCATCATCAAATTTTCCACAGATAGACTTTCATCAATACCATGAATTGATTGAATATCCTTTTCCGTAATCATTATTGGAATAAGACCGTAACAATCAACACCTTTTTCTTGAAAAAATTGGGAGTCCGTGCCACCAATTGTCATAAATGGCATAGCCAACGCATCTGGCTTTTCACGATTTAATTCATCAGACAGAATATTAAAAAAGTCCGTTTCCCAGTTAGATACATGTTTATTTCGTGGAATCCGTTTTGGAATGAATTTCACACGATTGTCGTTCACGACAAATTTAAGGTCCTCCAAAAAATCTTCCGGCTCCACATGGGGCAAAAGGCGAATGTCCAACGTAGCTGTTGCTTTTTCCGGAATAATATTGGTTTTATAACCGGAAGTGAGCATGGTGAGAGAAATAGTGTTTCGCAGCATAGCATTCGTGGTAACACTCGAATTAGCAATCGTTCCGCCCGTAAAATATCGGACCAAACCATTGTCTAAACTTTCCATAACCAATCCCTCTCCCCCACCAATTTTTTTACCCATACGATTAAACATTTCATCAACGACAGGTGCAATTTCTAGGGGTGTATTCCAGTTAACAATTTTCGTAAGTGCTTTAACTAAAATTTCATTTGGATGATCCTTATAAGGTCGCATTCCGTGTCCTGATTTTCCTTCCACAACCGCTTCCACCCAAAATGATTTTTTCTGTGCTACGGCAATAGCAAATGCACTCATTCCAGAAAAAGAATCTAAACTTCCAACGCCGCCTTCATCCCACACCCATTGGGGATCAAGTTTGTCCCAGTGGTTTTCAATCATCCATGAAGTGCCTAAAGGTCCTAATATTTCTTCATCAGCCACAGCAAGAAATTTGATGGTACGCTCCGGCTGCCAGCCTTCTCGATGGAGTTGCATCAAAGCCATAAGATGCATAATTCCCAAACTTTTCATATCAATTGTTCCACGACCGTAAATAACACCGTCTCGCAATTCGCCATCAAAAGGTTTTTCATCCCAATAGTTTATATCCACAGGAACTACATCCATATGATTTAACAAAAGTAACGGTTTCAATTCGGGGTTCATTCCCGGTAGTTCCGCCAAAACGTGCATTCGGCGAGAATCTTGGGGAACTGTGAATATTTCATATGAAATCCCCTCTTCACCCAATATATCAGCAAACCATTTTGCTGCTAATCGAACATCGCCAGGAGGGTTACTCGTGTCGATACGCAAATATTGCTGGAATAGGTCTACCGTCTCGTTCCGAGCTTTCTCCCAATTGGGTTCAGCTTGGATCAAGGTTAATACACAGGTGATTAATATAATTTTTTTCATGATGGTCACTTTTTTCTGTTAACTACTTTTGAAATTTAGATGTATTGCAGACATTCTTGTCTGCAGTAGTACAGACAAGAATGTCTGTAGTACAAAAAGAGATACTTGAGCTTTTAATATATTTTGCATTAAGCATAGCACTCTCATCTGTACAACAACCATTTTATAAATCCATTATAATATTCAACAATAATATAATATCATAGAATGTAACATCTCCATCCTCATTCATGTCAGCAGCAAATTGAACACAAGGAGTTGTTTCTATTGAAGTCAATACAATATCGACTGCGGTAAGTACATCAAATATATCAATTACATTATCAGCATTTACATCTCCCACTGCCCACTGTTCACACGTTTCTTGCGGAAGCATGGCCGGTACTTTCATAGCAATACAATGGATAGCGCCATTGGCTGTAATAATTTGGTTGCAGTCAAGTCCGATAATTTCATAACCGGGCATAATTTGTTCGTATTGCGCCAAAACATCGGCATCAGTAGAAAATCCATAGATGGGAACAAATACCTTTTTATTAGCAAAAAGCGAATTAATATATGTATACGTCACACCGCCGCTATAAGGCGGCATAAGCATTCGAATCACCGTATACGGCCGACCATTTCCATTGGTTAATCCGGCAATCTGGGCTGCAACATTATTACAAATGTTATAATTATTTCCGGCTCCCGCCGATGGTGTTTCGTATTCACCAACGATTACAGTGGTATCATTGATGACCTTTACAAACATATCGATATGACCTGTTCCGTCGTATTCCAAATGATCGGTAATGATTACATTTTCCACGCCGTAATAATCCAGGAAATATTCATCCAACTGATCTTGAGTAAGGTTGGGATCAAACCCCTGACTGGCATCAAAAATAACATCAGAAATAAACACATTTCCAGTACCGTCCAGCAGCATATTTCCGCCTGCTTCAACAAGTCCCAAACCATAATAGTCAATATTCCACTCCGCCGCCAGGTTTTCGGGATACGCATCATCCAATGGCCGGGGTCGGTTATAATCTAAATCGAGTATCGCCCTTGAACCATCCGGCTGGTAGATCCACCAAGGTCCGTAATCACGTATCCAAACGGAATTGGTAGGAATTTGTTGAAAAATAACGTGATCCATGTTTACACCCGCACTGGACAACGTATTTTCTGCAGACGACTCATCTGAACTATTATCAACTACTACCCACGCAGTATCGAATTCTGCCACTTCTTTGATTAAATCTGTTAGTAAATCATAATACGATTCCCAAGCGAAAATAATGCCGGCTACAGAATCAAATTCAGCAGGCGCATATACTATACTGTCCGGAGGATCGGTAATCGTTCTGTTGGTACCAATTTCGTGGAGACGAGTCTTTTCTTCAGATGTAAGACTGCGGGGCAATGGATCTTGCCCTAGTACAAATGCGATGGTTAATATGGATATTATAAGATATTTCATCTATTCAAATTTATAACGGATAAGATTAGCACTTCCCCCAAAACAACATTTTCAATTCTCAATCTCAATCAGGGCGTCACGTCCTGATTGAAGAATGAAGGATGCTTAATGTACGACAACCATCTTGGTTGTCAAGATTTTACGCTCCTCAATCGAATAGTGTTGGTTTTAGTCTAGCAAGGATGCTTAATGTACGACAACCATCTTGGTTGTCGAGATTTTACATTATTCAATCGAATAGTGTTGATTTTAGTCAAGCAAGGATGCTTAATGTACGACAACCATCTTGGTTGTCGAGATTTTACGCTCCTCAATCGAATAGTGTTGGTTTTAGTCAAGCAAGGATGCTTGACCTACATATACAACTTCAGTTTTTTCTCCCATGCTTCTGCATCCTCATCCTTCCCCCGTTTTTTCATTCCGTTAATGATAATCTTACATTTTTGAATTATCATATCCGTCGTGGATTTTTTTTCTTCATTATTCAATGTCCCGGACGTAATCATTTTCTCCAATGCTATTACACGAAATCGATCCATACCCCAATGTTTTCTGGAAAGTTGATCTTCATGCCCTCCGTATTTTACAATCAACTGTTCGTCCAAAAATAAAATAGGATATTTTGAACAGATCCTCAACCATAAATCATAATCCTCGCAGACGTCCAGTTCTTCATCAAAAACTCCTATGTCAGCAAAAACAGATTTATGAATTATCACAGACGATGGTGAAATGACGCAAAGGGGTAGACATTTTTCATAAATCCATCCACCATACTTTTGGTGCTTTTTCATGGGATTTACTCGCTTTCCATTACGGATCCAAATTTCTTCCGTATGGCAAATCAGTTTATCGTCATTGCAAATAGCAACCCATTGCTTCTCTAATTTTTTCGGAAGCCATTCATCATCGGAATCCAAAAATGCAAGCCACTCTCCGCTGGCTTTCTCAACCCCCACATTTCGGGCGGCGCTGACTCCACAATTGGCTTGTTCAATAATACATAGCCCGAGATAATCGGCTAAAACAGCTTTAGTATCATCGGTTGATCCATCATCGATCACAATGATTTCTTTGGGTTTGAGTGTTTGGGCTAATAGAGAATCTAGCGCTCGAGGCAGCGTGTGTGCCCGATTGAACGCGGGGATAATAACAGAAATGTCAGGGTTTTTCTGTGTCACAATAAATACACTTATCTCCTGCTTGAACGTGAAACCCGCATTCCGGGCAATCCCATTCTTCTGTATCTAGATCGGTGTAAGTATCCTCTTTTTTGTTTTTCCCGGTAACATATACAATCATACCAATTAACGCAGTAAAAATTGCGAAAATAATAAATAAATATAATCCCATTAAAATTCCAGGATCATGCCACCGATGGGCATGGTTGTATATTGCCAACTCATTTGTTTCGTACCATCATCCAGAAGCACATAATCCCAAGGATTCTTCCGATTCACTACATTGATAATATCCCAGAATGTCACCAAGTTCATTCGCTTAAAATTAAATCGCTGCTGGATCATAATATCAAAGCGCATATAGGGTTCATAGCGTTCAGTATTCCAGGGATCTTCAGCATTCACATACCAACTTCTGGTCATATGATCATATTGTTTCGGCGTGTACGGACGCCCGCCCATATAGCGGTACTTAACACTGATTTCATATTCGTCACTTGGCATAAAGGGCAACCAGGATAGCGCTTTGGCAATAATTGAATTTTTATAATTATCGTACCATTCAAATTCGGTGTATCGGATTTTATACCCGCCCACAAGATTAATTACATTTCGATAATCATAATTCCAAGGGTAATACTCATTCGTTCGCGGGTCCACTCCTTCAGAAACGGAATGGGACCATGAGAATGATCCGTACCAATTCCTGGAATATTTTTTCTGGACGAAAAACTCAATGCCCTTGGAGCGTCCTTCTCCTCCGTTGATAACATTATACCAGTTTAAGCTGTCCTTTCCATTGGATCCTTCGAGCATTTCAAACGTTACCATGTCCGCATATTCTTTCACATAATATTCAAGGGTAATCCGAGTATCCGCTTCAGGAAAATATTCAATTCCGCCTACAATTTGATCTGCGTAATAGTTTTTCAAATTTTCCGGTGTACCTCTGACGGAATTCAGGTAAATATTAAACGGTGGTTGAAAATACCGACCGGCAGCAAGATTGAAATTCAGAACCGGAGATAACCGCCATTTCAATCCTAATCGAGGAGAAAAACTACCTTCTTCTGTAAAAGTAACATAATCGTATCTGCCTCCCAGAGAAATTTCAAGGAATGATACAGGAGTTAAATTGAAATGAAAAAATCCGCCATATTTCTGATAATCCAAAACAGATTTATTTTTCAGCGTATCTAATACACCGATTGTATCCAATGGCGTGGCAATCGTATTTGGATTGTCAAAATAGGTCGCATAAAATTCTTCACTGGAAATCAATTCCGGTATTTCATTCGTAGACAATGAATAGCCAAATAATTCTATGGGCCTATCCTCAAACCAGTTGTCATAATCCAGGTTCAGATATTTAGCTGTAAGCCCAGTGTTGAATTCCAATATGTCTGATATTTTATACACAACTTCACTACGAAATGAAAGGTCATTTTCCAGATCATTCTGTCGGTAATAAAAATCGCGTTCCAATTGATCATCCATTTCATACACATCAGTATTCAAATTGACCCAAGATTGTCCCAAGGACGTAATAAAATACCCTCTTTTTGAAAAGAGATTTTTGTACGTAAGACCCAACGTCGCTTGCCGAGATAGAAAGTCAACATTTTCCGCTCCGCGCAATTGTGGATTATTTTCACCTTCAATATTTATTTCATCCACACCTCCAATAAAATTCACATTTAATTTTTGAGTCGGAGAAATGGTGTAAGAAATTTTCCCTTGGCTTGACCAATATTTTGGAATGGCCTGTAACCCGGTTGATGAAATAACAAAATCCATAAATGATCTTTTCATAGAATATAAATACGAAGATTTTTCAGTTAAAGGTCCTTCTAATGTTAATCCAAACCCTGCCATGTTTAAATCCGATTGCATCTGGTGTTTTTCCTTGTTTCCTTCGCGCAATGTCACGTCCATCACGGATGATAATTTTTCGCCGTATCGAGCCGGAAAAGCCCCAGCGTAAAAATCAATCCGTTCAATGAATTCTGTATCCACCATGGTGATAGGTCCGCCGCCTTTTCCTTGCTCCGGATAATGATTAGGATAGGGAATTTCCAGAAAATCCATGACAAATAAATTTTCGCCGGGAGCACCCCCACGCACGATAATTTCATTCGTTTGGTCAGAACCGGATATAACCGATGGCAATGCCTGCATCATGGACATAATATCATAGGCTCCCACTGGATCTGATCGAATTTCTTCTATATCCACTGTCCGACTGCTGGTGATGGCATCTTTTGTTTTTTCAAAAAATGTCGCCGTTACTTCCACACCTTCACCTTGAAGTACTTGCTGATGCAAATCAAAATTAACAACCGTATTACGTTGCGGAACCACATGAACGTTTGCCCGGGAAATCGGTTCGTAGCCAATCATCGATACATGAATATTATAACTGCCCACCGGTACATCGTATATCCTAAATATCCCTTCATTATCAGTTGCCGCGCCTAAATCTGTTCCACGAATTATAACATTAACCCCCGCTAAGGGCTGATGTGTAATTTCATCTCTAACAATTCCATTCATTGAACCGGTGGCTCCAAATATTCCAGATATGAATAGAATTAAGCCTATTTTTTTGTTCATTTTATTTAATCCTTGGTAAAAGTTGTTTTTTCACCCAATTATTATTCGGATCAATCTCTAAAGCCTTTTCATAATACATTTTTGCTTCATCCGGATGGCCCAACTTTACTTCTAATTGACCCAACCATGCATATATATCACTTTTTCCATAATGTGGCATAAGGGGCGGTGGATTATCTGTTTTAAATAATTCAGCGGCTTTTAAATACAATTCTTTTGCTTCTTCTTTACTTCCACCCCATTTTTCGGGAGTAAACATGGCAGACGTTCCTTGAATCATATATAGTCTAGGATTATTAGGTTCGAGCTGGATGGCTTTTCTAATGAGAGTGCTTGATCTTGACCCAAACATGATTCCTGTCCATGGTTGTATTCCCATTTTTTCGCCATACATAGATGATAATAAACCATATCCATCGGCAAAATCTTTATTGAGTTTAATCACTTCATTTAATTGCTTTATTCCATCATTCAAATAGGTTAGAGCCGTTTTTTTATCCCCTTTTGACTGATAATAATGAACAAGTTGGTCATTACAATAAGCGATATAATATCGAAACAGCCATTCCTTATCATTCAAATGTAAACCCCGCTCAAAATGAGCCCTTGCATTCATCATTTCTTGTTCATTCCAATGTTCAAGAGCTGAATGAATTTTCTTTTTCCCTGACAGAATAAAATCATCCGGATTTTGTCCAATAAGTAGTGTTGAAAGTGTTAATAAAATGATTAAGTATTTTTTCATTTTTTCTCCTTGATCTAAAGATTCAAATTGAATCCAAAATATACATTTCTACCGTGAGTACTTTTCAATTCAGTTCGTTCGGAATAATCAGGCGAATAGATGTATCCGTAAATATTGGTTCGATCTAATAAATTGGAAACGGACGCATAAATCACGAGCAGCCCATTTTGCCCAATGGGGAATAATCTGCTGAAAGACAAATCCAGCCTTTGCATGGCAGGCAATCGTGCAGAATTCCAATCATTGAGTGCCGGTGTGTAGGGTTTGCCGGTAGTGTAGCGGTAAGTTAAGCTCAAATTATTCATTACTCCCAATTGTGTTTTAAGTGCGGCAGTTAAATTATGGTTAATATCATAATTCGTGGGTACCAGTGCCAAATGGTCCAATTCCTTTCGTTTCGATTGGAGATAACTGTAAGAAACCCAACCGGAAATAATCGGCAATGTTCCTTTCAAAAAGAAATCAGCGCCGTAGGCATATCCCTCGCCGTCGTTGGTAAAATTTTCGACTTGATCTTCTAATACCAAATGAGAATAATTCTTTTGGTAAATCTCTGCCTTAAAATCTGTCAATTCAGATTTGTACTCATAACCCAAAATATAATGGACGGCATTCATAGCTTTTAATTCCGGATTCCCTGCCCATTCATCCCGGTATTGTGCATTGGGGTATTGATGATATATACCGGTAGCTGCCTTCAGAAATTGGGCGTCTGATAAACGATAATTCAACGAAATTCTTGGGTCATAATATTGCTGATTCGGAGATTCAAGTATATCGCCACGGAGTCCGGCAATTACAAATAATTTGGGCGAAAGGGACATTTCACTCTCTCCGTAAAAACCGTAATGGCGAGTGTGATAATCCACTTTATACTCAATCGTTTCAGCGTCCGGATGTAAATTATTTTGATCCTCAGGATACACAGCTGACAAAACAGTTATTAATTCATCGGCAATAAAAC
Organism: Fidelibacterota bacterium; assembly: GCA_014381755.1. Lineage (GTDB taxonomy): Bacteria > Fidelibacterota > Marinisomatia > Marinisomatales > TCS55 > UBA2126. Next base: position 12,408 of record JACNLB010000100.1, read on the forward strand.
CTGCGTTTAGCTTTATTTTCGTTCCCATTGATACGGATAAATCCGTTCGCCATTTCAATAATGAATCATCCAAATCTTTACTCAAATTCCCCAAAGTGACCCTCTGACCGAATTGATTTAGGGATAAACTGGATTTGATAAAAAGTCCATGGCTAAATAAATTCTTCCATTGAATATTTCCGAGACGTGAGTGATTATTGTTCAGCATGGTTCCATCGTAAGTAGGGCTTTCCACCCGGACACCGATTTCATCTACATTTCGGTAGTAGAATAATTTTACCTGCCCCAAGCTTGAATATTTCCAGACTGCGCTCAAGTTACCATCCCAGCTAATGGGAACTTTTTCAAATCGGTCTTCTCCACCATTTACCTTAAATAAATATTGCGTGTCGGAATAATTCCCGGAAAACTGAACGCCCAATTTTTCCGGCTGAATCAGCCAGGCCCCACCGGCTGAAATGGCTGCTAATCCTGCACCGATTGTTACAGAAGAGCGAGCAGGCAAATCCAGAGATTCCATGGCAAGAACACCAGAGAGAACATTCCCGTATTTGGCAGAAAATCCACCTGAAGAAAAATAGGTGCCGGACAACAACCACGGACTTATCATGCCAAAATAACCGCCCGTATCCGATTCATATTTATAGGGATGGCTAATCGTTGCCTGATCAAGAATCACCGATGTTTCCGACACATCTCCGCCGCGAACATACATTCCCGCTCCTTCGTCCACTTGATTGACGCCGGGAAAGGTCTGAATAGCCCGAAAAATATCAGCGGCAGCACCGGCGGTGGTAACCACATCCAAACTCGTCAGCGTCTGCCCTTCTTCATCTGCCATGGTAAATGAACCGGCACTCACGGAAACAGGGTCCATTTCCATATACGATTTTTCCATGACAATGGACAACTTCCCGATCGTTGAATTCACCGTAATCTCTAAATCCTTCTGTTCAAATCCGATATGGGAAATTCGTAAAATACGTAAACCGGTTGTTGAGGTAGAAATTGAAAATAGTCCTTTTTCATCGGTCATGGCTCCTTCAAGCGTATCCATGAAATATACATTTACATATGCAAGACCATCCCCATTGTCATCTAAAATTTTTCCGGTGATAGACATACTATGCTGTCCCAATATTATAGAGATAGAAACGAATATAGAAAAAATAGTTTTCATGATTAACCTTTATTTATTAATCCACTCATTCGATTCACATATTCTTCAAAATAGAATTCCAAAACTAATTGAATTCAAACTCAATACTGATTGATTAAATATCCATTCGGACCTGTAAGATACGAAAGGCTTAATTTTTTTTCTTTGGGTGATTCCCAGCCCAAATCAGATACAATTCCGAACGGGTTATTTCCACCATTACCCAATTCAATATAGCCGATTGTTCCTATTGACATTAAAAACCATTCTTTTTTTATTTGCTCTAAAACAATTCCAATTGCTATATAATTATTATCATCATTTCCGAATGGAGAAACAAAAGTTGTTTCTAATCCATATCGGTGAGAAGGATCTACATTTAACAAGAGTCTTCCGCCTATATGATATCCAACACCACTTATTTTATCATTTATGCTACTATTGTACCCTGCCCCGGATATTGTTCGAAATAAAATGCCATTATTCTGCCCGAACAAAAATGTACTTATTAGAATCAACATGGTTATTAACTTTTTCATTCTCTGTCCTTTGTTGACTTATTAATTAATCCACTTAATCGATTTAAATTTTCCTCAAATGCATTTTGGACCAGTTTCATAATTTTATATGTGGCCACCGGTTTTTGATCAACAAAATGTTTGTTTTCATGATTATTGATTCACTGGAATGCAACACACTCTGGTGAATCACTGAATATTTGTTAATCATCTCCAAATAAAAGACTGATGCCAATTGCACTACCATTGAAATCTAAATCTGCCATAGAGTCAGCCCCTGAAACCATTCTTTGGTTTATTGATAAAATGATATTCATATAATCAGTTGCTTTGAATAGAATTCCAATCTCTGGCTCAATTATTCTGACGTCATCTTGCGATCCAGTGTTTAATGTTATAGAACCGCCACCAAGCAAAATCCCAGCATTCAAAGATATTTTCGGTGTTATGACTCTATTGTAAGAAATCGTAAAGCCACCATAATTCAAAGCATTTTCTACATCGCCAGTACTTGAATATTGCGCACCGCCTAATCCCCATGACCATTTATCATGTTTGAAGATTGCGCCACCTTTTCCACCCATCAATTGTTGACTTTCTCCATTGATAGTTGTGAATTTTATTCCAGCTCCACCGCTTCCTGACATTTCAGCAGTTAACGGCGTAATAGCAGAAATAAGCACTAACATTAGTATTAAGTATTTCATTTTATTCCTTTCTGTGTTTGTTTATTTGTCAAGCAAATTGCTCAACCTGTTTATATACGTTTCAAAGGCCTTATGCCCAAGAAGTGTAATTTTGTAAGTTGTTACTGGTTTTCGATCAACAAATTTTTTGTTTGACGAAACATATTTTACATTTTCCAATTTTCGGATGTGAACGCTTAAATTTCCATCACTGGCTTTCACTTTTTCACGAATGTAAACAAAATTTGCAGAATCAACAGATACGAGTAATGCCATAATCGCCAATCGAATCCGAGAATGAATAATATCGTCTAGTTGTTTATAATCGAAATCAGACATTATTATATTAATCAGCCCATGTTTTTTGAATGATGAATCCGGGAATCGTTTGGAAAGCAATCATCATTCCTGCCATCAACAATAAATGATAATGTCCCGGAAAGATAAACATGATAATGGCTCCGCCCCACCAACCAAATGCCAAATTGCGAATCCATTTTACTTCATATACGAACCCGGATGAAAAATATCCAATGGCTAATATTGTTGAAAATACCGGAGAAATAAACTGTGCGTGAATAGCGCCAGAACTAGAACCGACAAATCCTAAAATGGTGAGCGTAATCCCAATGGATAACCAAAGAAATCCATCTACTTTTTCCGCATAAGTTCTTACAGGTTTTTTACGATCCACTTTCCAGCCATAAATCATTTCAAAAAGCCAACCACTACCAATTATTAAACCCCATAAATACAATTCTTTTATACCTTGAAGTCCTTTTACAATCATAAACCAATCAATAATTAACCCAATCGGAATTAAGAACCCCCAGACAATTAAGTGAATCCCACTTGCACTTCTATTTTTCCTACTTTCAGCAATTATGCCTTTAATAAATGCTAAATCGTCTTGCATTGTTTCTTTAATCATAATATTCCCTGTTTAATTTGTACTTTAATTTATAAAGTACTTTATTATAAAACAATTGTTTTTAGATTATTCTTTAAAATTGGGTTTTATAAACTAAAAAGCTGTAGAGTAAAGATAATCAAATTCAATGCATGGACGGTCAGGCACACTACACATTTTGCCGAAAGTTTAACCAATCCATAAACGAGATATAAACCAATAAACATTGTAAACATACCCATTAAGAAAGGTATACTAACTGGAATAATCCCTAAATAAGTACAAAACAAAGCAGAAGTATATGCAAAAAGAAAAATTGTACCGCTCAAGGCATTTGGAACTCCGGCAATGCTGCCAAATGGAGTATTAACAATGTCAATGCATATTCGATTATCAATTCGGCATAACGAGGGTATCCACCACTGTTTCCCGGATATAATACCTTTATAGACACCGTAGAAATAAAAAGAAAGAGCCCCGCCGGCGAATGCCAACAGGGCTCCAATCAAATAAAGTGAATTTTGCATATTATTGTCTCAGCCTGTAACAGCACCCTTCCATTGTATTTAGGAATTTATCCACTTGTGAAGATGTGAAAAATAATTCATTAATGGGTTCAAATGTATCTACATCATACATGATTGCATCATAATCACGAAGGAAATTCGATTCCAGTTTACGAACCATATCCAGCATGACTTGTTTCGGTACTCCCTTACTCCGCAGGAAATTCACTTGAATATTTAATGTGCCTTCACTGGTCATGTGAAACAATGGCAATACACCAAAATCAGAATTGCAGCGAAAAGTCAGAGTTCCATGATCTGATCCACGTCCCCAGGATATTTCATCGGCATGTTTTTCACTGAAGTCGATAATGGCATTCCCGACTTTAGCCACTTCGCGGCTACAGTTTTCAGTCATATGCTCAGCGAAACGGTTTTTATTCCATTTTGACATTTAGTTACTACCTCGAATGAAATTTGAAAAAATTACTACTTACACAGTGGGAAATCTAAGACTTTTTCTTTACAAGGGAATAATCAAATTCTAGAAAACTTTCTTTAACAAAAAAGCCTCAACAGAAATTGAAGAGGCTTTTTTGAGCTTTATGTTATCTATTTACAGATTTTCAGCATTCTCATTCAAATATGATGCAACACCTTCAGCTGTATCTTTCATACCATCTTCACCTTCTGTCCATCCAGCAGGACACACTTCACCATGCTTTGTATGAAAATCAAGTGCATCTACCATACGCAGCATTTCATCAATATTTCTACCTAATGGTAAATCATTGATAACTGCATGACGAACAACACCTTCTTCATCGATCAAAAATGAACCGCGTAAAGCAACTCCACCTCCGACTGTTGAATCATATTCATCTTCATCTGTAATAATACTTGCCGGTTCTGCATCTACTAATACATCATATGCACGAGCAATAGATTTATCTAAATCCGCAATGATGGGATATTGAACATTCCCAATACCACCATTATTGACATCTGTATTTTTCCAGGCCCAGTGACTGAAGTGAGAATCCACAGAACAGCCCAAAACCTGTACTCCGCGTTTATTGAATTCTTCTAATCTGTGGTCAAATGCAATTATCTCTGTTGGACATACAAATGTAAAATCCAATGGATAAAAGAACAGTACTACTTTCTTGCCTTTGTAATCTGCAAGACTAATGTCTTTAAATGAATTATCCGGCATTATGGCTGTTGCCTTAAAATCCGGTGCTTGTTTTGTTACGATCATGTAAAACTCCTTATTTTAGTTTATGTTACACTTATTACATGTACCCGTAAGCATTAACTGGTAACCGGATACATGATGATGATTTTTTACTTCTACTTGGGAAATAAAATCTTCGTTATCTAATTCAAAATCATAAATAGAATTACATTCATTGCAAATAAAGTGATTGTGGGGAGCAACATTCCCATCATAATGAGCAATGCCGTCTAATTGAATAATGCGGATTAATCCTTTTTCCACTAATTGACCAAGATTCCTATAAACAGTGCCAAAACTAATTTTTGGAATTTCTTTTTTTACATCACTAAAAATCCAATCTGCTGTGGGGTGATCTTTGCTCGACATGATACTCGTGTGTACCAGTTCTCTTTGCATTGAATATCTCATATTTGAAGAGTGAATTTAATATTAAATAGGAATGATTCCTATTTATATAAACTTTTATTTTTAATATTATTGTTTAACTTTTTGGACGATTCCCCGAAAAATCACGCCCCCTAAAACGAGCGCCCCGCCCCACACAGCCCAATGGCCTAATGATTCTCCTATAAATACATAAACCAATACAGGATTTATGATGGGTTCGATGGTGGGATAGATTATAGCATCCAATGCTGTAACGTGCTTGATAGCAATTGTAAAAAGTATATAGGGGATTCCTAATTGAAATATTCCCAGGATGAATGTGAAAATCCATGGTTGAATTTCCCACGTGACAGATGTCATAATTGCAGGTAGTCCAATAATGAGTGTAAGGATATTCCCCAGTAATATGGATTCACCCGGCGATGCGTTTTTTTGTTTACGAAGCAAAACAGTAAAAACCGCAAAAGCAACTCCCGCTGCAATTGCGCAGACATTTCCCAAATACCCTGCTGTGGTCAAGTCATCCAGAAAAAACAATACCAAACCTGTTAACATGAAAATGATGGCCAGCCAATCCACTTTTGTTGAACGTTCTCCCAAAAATGAATAGCTCATTAAGGCAACATATACAGGAGCTGTATACTGGAGCAAAATCGCATTACCGGCAGTTGTGAGTTTATTTGCAATGACGAACAACGTTACAGTTGCTGCATAGGCAACGGCAGCACCGATTTGATATTTAGACCATGTAAACACGGGCCTTTTTAAATAAACCAGCATGGTTAATGCCGCCAGTCCGCTGCGCAAACCGGCGATGGCTAGAGGCGGCCAGGGAATACTTTTAATCAATACACCGGCCAAACTCCACAAGAGGCCAGTGAAAATTAAGCAAAATACAGCTGTGCTGTGTTTCACTTAATCAATTTTTGAAGGAATAAACAAATAAAGGACTATTCCGCATGCTGCAGCGAAGCGAGTTCACCCTTCCACTATCCTTCCCGATGCATCAGATAAAACACCCGCCTCCTGAAGCCAAGATAAAGCGGCAAACATGATACCGAATGATGAAATATAAAGCCAAATTATTTTTAATATTTTCTGCATGAAATATGTTGTTATTAGTTTATTTGTTATTAATTTCTGGCACGGAAGTTAATTTAAATATTCACTTAACAAAGATTTAAAAAAAGGGATAAAAAAGTAAAAGAAATCAAGAATTAGATTTGCCCTATAAAAACACCCTCCAACAAAAAACCCTGCTTCGGCAGGGTTTTTTGGTTTCAGCTATTTAAT
>JACNLB010000014.1 GCA_014381755.1 Fidelibacterota bacterium
GCTGGTATTTTGGATATTTACAATATGAGCTAGCATTGTATCACTTTAAGGAAGGTAATTATGAAAAAGCGCTTATTTATGTAAATGAGGCAGTGGATAAATACGGAGCTGAATTGGATATTATTCTCGCCAATGCCTGGTGTTTGAAGGGTCAGTTACATGACCTTAAAAAGGAAAGGTGGGCGGCGGTTGAGGCGTATAAGCGGTGTATCGAATTGGATAATTATTCGTATACCATTGATCTGTCCAAAAAATATTTAAAAAACCCATTTTACAAATAAATTATTGGATAAAATCACAATCAAAACTATGAGCGATAGAAAAAAAATTAGTAATACAACAATTGGTTTTTTAGAGATACCCCTTTTATACAAAAAGTTATCTTTCTGGTCATTGCAGTTTTATGGCTGGTTTATTATGATTTTTGTTGTGATGTATAAAGTATCATCCTTACCCGAAGTAACGTCTGATAAATTAGTGATTATTTTTTCATTGATTACTTGCACAACTGGATTCATTCTTACTTCTTTAGGTCGTCTCTTTTATAAAAAAATTAACATTTTAGAAAAATCATTTAATATCATATTGATTATTTCGTTTTCTGTGGCCGTTATTAGCGGATCAGCAGCTGCCTATTTCCATGCAAATATAGTATCTACATTTATTGAAAACTTTCCCATCGTTGATGTATTACCACAGATGATGCTTAATCATATCATTATATATTGTTTATGGAATACTCTCTATTTTTTATTGAAGCTGTTTCAACAAATTATTATTGAGAACAAAAAAAGAATGGCTATTACTGAACAGATGAATTCTGAAAAACTGAAACGATTGCGCTTTCAATTAAAACCTCATTTTCTTTTTAATGTTCTAAATTCTCTTCATTATTTGATTAAAGAATCTCCAGATAAAGCACGGAATATGACCATGCATCTGGCAAAATATTTTCAACATATTCTGAGTGAAGAATCTTCAGAAACGATACCATTAAAAAATGAATTAAATTTAATTAAAGAGTATTTTGAGGTTCAAAAAATTCGATTTGAGGAAGTGCTTTCTACATCTGTATGCTGTCCAGAAAATCTCTTGAAAGTTGAAATACCTGGGATGATAATTTTCCCATTAATTGAAAATGCGGTTAAATATGGATACAGTACTCATTCCGGTAATTACAGTATTGATCTTTTTGTGCAAGAAGAAGTAAAGAATCTAATAATCAGTGTAGAGAATGATGGCGAATGGGTAAAGGAAATAGAAGAAAATAAAAATGAGGAATTTGTTGAATATGAAGGCGGTATTGGACTACAAAACATTCGAAAGCGATTAAAATTGCATTATAAAGATAAATGGTCTTTAAACCACACCGAGAAAGATGGAAAAGTAATTGTTACCTTAAGATTACCTTTGTGATGTCAAAAATAAATATATTAGTTGTAGATGATGAAACATTTGCAAGAAAGCAGATTAGTGAAATAATACAAACTATTTCTCCAAATTATTTGATTACAGAGGCATCCTCATTGAGTGAAGCGAAAAGTTCATTATTTCAAGATGACTTCTCAATCATTTTTCTTGATATTAATCTGAAAGGGGAGTCGGGGTTTGATTTAGTTCCGTTTGTACCCAAAAAAACAAAAATAGTATTTATAACAGCCATGGATAATTATGCCATTCGTGCTTTTGAAGTAAATGCAATGGACTATATTTTAAAGCCGCCCACGATTGAGCGGGTGAAACAAGCCATTGATTTATTGACAGAAGACCCCCATGAAAAAATTTCAACCGAAACTTTTTCAATGGCTGATCGCATATTTGTTCAAGCAAATAATGCTGTACATTTTATCAATATAAAAGATATTAATTATATTCAAGCGCAAGATGTTTACACGGAAATATTTGCGACAGATGGTAAATCATTTCTCGTCCGAAAATCCCTTACCGAATGGATAAAAAAACTTCCGGACAATGATTTTTTCCGGATTCATCGTTCAACAATCATTAATATTAATTGTATGGAACGAATGGAGCCTCATGGTAAAGGAACGTTTATTGTCCGTTTAAAGGGGTTCGAAAATCCGTTTTCTGTTAGTCGAACCTATTCTGCAAATATAAAAAAACGAATGATTTCTTGATGACGGTTTGAGCATTATTAGATCAGAACCCTTTAAGGGTTGAATGTTTATAAAACAAATCGTAAAATAAATGGATTGATTATTAGACATTAGAAATTAGCTACATTCAACACCTACGGCGTTGGCGTTATTTTACATCGGTTTTTTATAGACATTAAATCCCTACGGGATTAAAAACACAAACAACGGGTGATGATACATTTTTGTTAGAACCCTGTAAGGGTTGCATGTCTATAAAACAAAATAGGGAATAAAACCTAACCCCAGCGGGGTTAAATAATACTAGGAGATAAATATGTCAAATACCTTTTCACAAATATACATTCAAATTGTTTTTGCTGTCCAAAACAGACAGCATCTTATTAGACCAAAGCATGAAGAAGAGTTGTTTAAATACATGACTGGTATAGTTCAAAACAAGGGTCATAAGCTCATTTCTATAAATGGAATGCCGGACCACATTCATGTTTTTTTAGGTCTAAAGCCTAATGAAGCCATTTCTGATGTCGTTAGAGATTTGAAAAAAGATTCATCAAAGTTAATAAATTCAAAGAATTGGGTGAGGGGTAAATTTAGTTGGCAGGAAGGATATGGTGGGTTTTCGTATGGACATTCCCAAATAAAAGATGTAGCGCGGTACATTGAAAATCAAAAAATACATCATAAAAAAAGATCTTTTAAGGAAGAATACATAGGCTTATTAAACAAATTCCAAATTGATTATGAAGAAAAATATTTGTTTAAATGGATTGATTATTAGACCTAAGAAATTAGCTATATTCAACACCTACGGCGTTGGCGTTATTTTACATCGGTTTTTTATAGACATTAAATCCCTACGGGATTAAAAACACAAACAACGGGTGATGATACATTTTTGTTAGAACCCTGTAAGGGTTGCATGTCTATAAAACAAAATCGGGAATAAAACCTAACCCCAGCGGGGTTAAATATTTCATCGAATCCCTTCTGCCGAAATCCAAACCCAACTTTTCCCATTCACATCACCTATGATCTCACTCACAACATTATATCCCCATTCACATCATAAAATAATGATTTAATCACAATTTACCTTATTCTCCGGCGTTTCAATTCACAAATACACTTATGAATATGACTTCGGAAAATAAGCGAATTTCTGTTCTTGTGGTCGATGACGAAAGACATGGCTTGGCCGCAATCAAGGATACGATCCTGGATACAGGTGTGGCACATATCTGTGCACAGGCATCATCTGTTGCCGAAGCAGTGGAAGTTGCAAAACAAACTCAACCGGATTGTCTCATTTTGGATTACCATCTTTCAGATGGCAATGCGCTGGATATTGTGACTGCTTTGCACTGTAAAGACAGAACAATCATCATTTCGGCTGATAATTCCAAAAAAGATACAGTCGCACGATCAAATATTCCATTCATACAAAAACCGGCCAATAGCCATGAAT
>JACNLB010000053.1 GCA_014381755.1 Fidelibacterota bacterium
ACTGTTAACAGCAGCTGCCATTTGATAAAACGTAACATGTATTTCCCCTACAGTTTTTTTATTCCATGTCATCCGGATATGGATGCAGAATTTCTTTATATCTTTCATCATAATCAAATGACTTGTACGTTGGACTTGATTCGTTATGACATTGCTTGCACGTACCTTCGTCAATCCTCCACAAGCCTACCGAAACGGGATCCGTTTCACCTTTATATACTGCAGCCATCACTTTTTTCTTTTTGTACTCCGACCCAGGGCCATGACATGCTTCACACCCTACAGTTTGCAATCCAGCCATGCGTTTAACCGCTTTTGTTGGTTTGCCTTTTTTTGTTTTCTCTTCCCAAAATGCTGCATCTTTTACTTCATATCCACCCATTCCATAACCGGTTGAATGGCATTTTAAGCATTGGTCTGCTTCCCAAGGCGATTTTGCTATCCCTGCTTCTTTTGCAATGTTAATAGACGCTTCAGATTTCAGCGTTTCAAATGCATTTGCATGGGGACTCGCTTCCCATTTTTTAAATTGCGCACCCTTTTTTTCACTTTTATGACAGGTTTTACATTTATTAATCCCAATATATTCGAAACTTTGTGCGCTGATGAAACTGACTAATGAGAATATTATTATTAATGTGTTTTTCATAGTTGACTCCTTTAATTCAAATCAATTTGGCCATTAATGTGTTTTGTTTTATCTATGATGTTTCCGTTTTCGTCTATCATACTCCCATGGCAAGATGAACATTGAGTTTGAGTATTCTCACCAATATGACCTTGAGGTGGTAATTGATGGCAAGAGGAACAATTCAATTCTGCTGTACCTGTCCAGGTAACTAACGTATCAATCCCAGTGATAAAATCATATAAGTAAGCCCAAGAAGCGGAACTTTCAGATTTTGCAAATGAAAAAGATCCATGACAATAAACTGTATTGCAGGAAGCATCAGACCTGTCCCAAGTGGGTGAAATAGCGCCACTGTCAGAAGCAACAGTACCGAATGTAATTTCGGCAATATTATCTGCTCCCAAGTGACCTTCGTCCAGGTAATCTCCCGGAACAAGATGACATTCTTCGCACCTTACAGTGGCAATTTCTGTTTCCATATGTGATCTATGAGCACCAATAGAAACCAGAGTAGAATCGGTATTGTTATGAATATCTTTCGGTGGATAAGCCAAATTCGTATCTTGGTCGCCATGGCAGGTCGTGCAGGAACCAATCCCGGATGTATGACAGGTATTGCAGCTGGATTCGACGACACCGCCGGCAAGGTCCAGTCCGTGGCATTGTTGGCAATTAGAAAAATCCCATCCGTTCTCCCAAAAAATGCGGCCGTGATATTCAGCCGAATCTGGTGAAATCCAAGCGTAAATGCCGGGATGACCGCTGGGACCCCCGGCATGGCAATCATAACAGGATACACCGCTGGTACCACCAAAATAATCATTCTTTTCACTTCCACCATGACAGTCTTTGCAAACGACAATACCGCTTTCAGCTATCTTTTCCGGATGAGAATTTTCAGTTCCTGATATGTTCCATTCATCCGGGTGTATGGGCGGATTCGCAGGTTCATTACATGCAGAATAAATCAAAACGAGAAAAATCAACTGCAATAATTTATACTTCATCTTGTTTCCCCATGGCAGCGCAAACATGTCGGGTCAGCGGATGATTCATGGCAGACTTGGCAGACATCGGCAGCTTCCAATGCGAATGAACCATGTTCACCTCCTTTTGGCAGAAATATTCCTGCCCAATTTGGAAAATTATGATTCATGGGCATTACATTTTGAGAACGGTGGCAGGAAGAACAGTCTTCTTCCCTGCTATGACAGGTGGAGCATTCATAAACTCCGGCTGATGCTTCCATTCCATGAATAGACAAATAGTCACTGTTATGTATTTCCAGAGTAAATTGCTCATATTGATGACAGTTATCACAATAATTATTATCATGGCAAAAGGAGCAATTATCCGCTTTAAAATCATTCATGACCAATCCGTGTTCACTTTTCCATGAAACTAAATGACTCTTTGGCTTTTGATATTCATGACAGGATTGGCAATCTTTATTTTTCCATACATAACCAGCTTCCGATCCATCATCACTACCAATTCCGCTATGGCAGGATTGACACTCTTCATACGTTGCCAAATGGTTTACATGAGAAAAAGCCGGTCCATTGCGACTTGGCATTGCAGCATACGTGAGCGGATCATCTGCATGCGTATGGCATAATTCACAGTCACTATCATCTGAATCCTCATCCACTGCATCTTCATGGCAATCAGCACATACACCATCCATCAACGGTAGTAAACCATGGTCATTAACTGACACGGATAGTTCAACCCCGCCGTGGCATTCTTCACAGGTGAGTTCCTCGTCCTCAATATGATAATTATGGGGGAAAAATATCTGATCTCTTTCCTGAGTAAAAACCAGTGAAATCAACGTAATGGCGAGTATATTAAATCTTAACATATATGACAGCTCCTGCCCTGCCATCCTTTTTATAATAAGCGTTAACGCTATATCTACCAAAAAATTTAATATTTAATTTTTCTTTCAAATTCCAATCCAGCCAGCTATACACACTGGAAGCATTGATAGGCTCAATTATATCATTGTAATCAAATATATTTAATGAAAGGTTGCTTCCAAATCTCATCGTATTTCCAACGTGCTTCGTGACCCCTAATGTGCCGCCATAGACGAGTTGGTTATCTCTTTGGCCGGCGATAAATGCAACATAGTATTGCTTGTAGAAAAATTGTGAATTATAAAATACTGTACCATATGAGCTCGGCCGGACATTTATCTTTTGTAACCATTGCAATTGAGGGTTTATCTTCCAAGTCCAGCCGGCACTAAAAGTAATGGGAATTTCCAAATTTTTTACCCAAGGCCAAGGATTTATTCCATTCAACCGTATTTGATGAAGTCCAAAATTCAGTCGATGGTTGTTTAAATGTTTACTAATAAATACCCGGGCGAAATTCAATTCATTGTTTTCTAAATCAATTGCGATATTTTCATGAATATTAATGCCTAATACTCTCCAGTTTGATGTAATACCCACGTGTGGGCGTAGTGTATCGTTTTCACCTTCAGCCCAATAAGATACATTTATAAATTGATTATATTTTTGAATGCTCCAAGATGAATGTAAAAGAGTTTTATTAATATATAATTCTTCAGAAATAAAATCTGATTGAACATAAGTGGTATCACTGAAATCAATAACAGATTTAAATCCTCCTATTACTTCAAATTTTCCATACTTCTTTGTGAAAATTTCAGCTTGTATACCATCAACCCTAACATTGGATATTGATGACCAATAATTAAACCGTCCAAACGTGAGTGAAAAAGGATGATGATCCCAATTAAGATTAAATTCATATACTCTGAAGGGATTCACATATCGGTTCGTTTCAGATCCATAATCCATCCGTGCAGAAAGTTTAAATGAACTAAACGATTGATTATAATTGAGCATTGATCGCCAGTAAGTTGATTCTGTATCAAATGTTCTTAATTGGGGATATAACACAGAGGTTGTGACCTCTAAATTGGGTTGAGAGATTGCAGTTCGTGGTAAGATTGCAAGGAGGGAAGCCAGGAACATGTATGTACAATTTCTCATACTTTTACCAATTTTATTGAGATCACAACCTGCCATGTTAATTTAATTAATGTTCATATTGCTAACATTATTTAAGATTTAATTGATCAGCTTGAAACATTAAAAACCATATGGTTTTGGCCATTTATGACCAGGCAACTCTGACCAGTACATATTGTTAAATCCAAATTTGATGGATTTCACATCATAACCAATTACAGTTAGGTATGCAATGGATGTCGCAGCTGTTTGACCTGTGTAACAATAAAAAATATTACTGCCATCCGGATCAAATACTGATAGATTTTCTGCCATTGTCAGTGTTGCAGGAGTAAGTTGATACGCTCCATCTATATGACCGTGTCCAAGATAATCAGCTTCACTCCAGTAGTTCATGATATTATAAGCAGACGCATTTGAAATCACATCACCTGCACTAATGAGTAAACCAGCCCCCCATGCAGCAATTGCAACATCAATTCTGGCATCCAATATGTCTTCGGCTGTTTCAAAGCCAGTATTCAATACTGGATAATCGTATGACGGCAATGTTGGTGAAGTGGTTGTTACTAGGTCACCTGAATATTGATCTGAGCAATTTGATGTCCATTTATCTAAGCTTTCATCAAACGTACTCATACCAAACTTCATAACGTATGCTTCATATCCTTTTAATTGGAGAAGGGTATGAGCAAATGAAGCAGATTGGCCTGAATAGCATGTAACCAAGATAGGGTTACTTGCATTAGCTGCTTCATCAAACATGGACGTCATGGTGACGTTTATTGCTCCTTCAACATGCATTGCAGCATAATCATCAGCACTACGCAGATCAAAGACTGTATACGCAGAATAATCAAAGTCAGCATTCAATACGCCGGCTCCAACGATCCAACTGCCTAGATTATTTACATATCCTCCATCAGTGCGTTCGAGATATTCAACTAATACTTCAAACTCATTAATGGATTCAGTTTCTTTCTCATCTTCACATCCAAACATGAAAAACATCATGCTTACTGTAAGGAGAAGAACGATCCCTTTAGTTAACTTCATTTTGTTTTCCTCTCTTTTTTATTCAGTTTCATTCTTGCCAACTTGTTGGCAGTTTATCATCAACAGTTACTGTTGAATTTGCGTTAGACTCATCTTGAAATGACGAATCAATAAAACTTTGCCAGAGGAATCTCTGACTATTAATCAACCTGATAGAATCAGGCACAGAAGATGAAAGGTGGCAATTCTGATAGCAAGAACCTTCTGTACCTGATGTGTCAGTTTGTGCAGTCCACCTTATTATATTATGAGGGCTGGTATATTCCCAAGTAGGTCGATCATCATAAAAAGGTAAATCGCTGTGCCCCCATGGTTCATAACTGTCTCTAGAAATGGGGATATGACGAACAACAACCCATTTCCCTTCATGGAGACTCAAGTCTATATTGTATCCAATTCGAAAACCTGGATATTCTGAATAATCGTGCAATCCTTCTTTCCACTCACCTTTCGTATGGCAATTATTACAATTATTGTATGGCTGTGAATGGCAAACATAACAGGATAATTCACCAATTACGCCTCCATCCGGCCAATGCATAGTATGCCAAGTATTAGAAGGATTTTCCTCTTTTGTATGACAATCAACACATTCCGGCAAATCATTTATATGATAACGCGATTCTGCATAACTGGCATCTTCATGAAAATCTTCGGTATGACAATCAATACAATGCATTCCACGTAATTGATGAACATCTGCCTTATTCCCTTCTAATTCACCCCGATAATCAGTACCTATTCGACTGCCATGACATGCCATACAATTATTTTCCTGACTTGGCTTTTTACTAAACTTATGACTATTGACAAAACCACCTTCAACACTGTTTGGTCGACTCACATGGCATTGCCCGCAGGTTGTATGACAGCTGGCACATTCTTTGTCAAAATTATCGGTTAATTCTGCAGGGCAATAATCAAAATCATTATGGTTTTTATCGCCTCCTAATTGACGTTGAGCAATTGCTGTTTGTTCGCCCCATGCTTTTGTATGCATGGAATTCATATTGGAGTTCACTAGATCTTCATGACATGGAGTACAAAATTCTTCCGGGGTGGTGGTTGGATCCCTGAAAAATACAGGTCCATGTGCATCCTCAAATTTGGCTGGTTCGGTGCCTCCATGACAGTTTACACATCCAATAGCAGCATGCACAGGATCAATATCCGAAAACGCTTTTTGATTTCCACTCATTTTAATTAGTACTTTTTCCCAAGGCTCTAACTGAGACACTGACCCTCCTCAGCCTCCACCTCCTCCATCGGAAGAACCAGATTCTTCAGAAGGAGCTAATTTAACGAGTGCACCCTCATTGGTATGGCATCCTTCACACGTAGACGGATCACTCACATTTGCAATTGGATCTCCCGGATGGCAACCAACAAAAACAATCACTATAGTTATACTGAAACAAGCGAGTACGTTTTTCATGACTTTCTTAATGAAATATTCAATTCCATTTTCAAATTGTCTATTTTAGGCGCCATGCGATAAACTGGACATGTATAACAATTCATTTTTTTAATGCGGCAAGGTGTAGTATCCAATTGCCAGCACACTTTATCATTTATCAAATATGCATCACATTCAAAATGTTTATTTGTACCACAGGGATTAATCTCCCAGCAAGGGAGTAAAGACAGCAACCGTTTGATGCCCGCTAAATTCAGCTTTTTATGTTTTATTTGGTTGCGAATGCATAAAATCCAATCAAGGTCTTCACGGGAAAACATTCGCCTTCCGGTTCGTGTTCGATAGGTAACCAATAACCCTTCTCGTTCGTACATTCTCAAAGTCTCCGGAGAAACCGATAACATTTTTGAAGCAACACCAATCGTAAAGACCGGGTCATTAATATTACTTTTGATATGGGTCTTCATATGTTCCATGTAAATAATCTGTATTAATGACTACAGGAAATTTATTATACAAATAATACACAATACAAGATATTAAGATAATTTTATCTGCTATTAATTAATACAATAGAACTCAACATATAATCTAAAAAAACATGTATTTATCCTTCTCTTTTAACCAATAATTTTGGAATGATTTGTGAGATGTGAATTATTATTATTTTTTTAAAAAGCAAATATTTTCGTTAAAACTGATATCGTAACTGTAAAACAATAACCGATTTCAGCGGGGCGTCTGGGAATCTCTGCCCGGCTAGAAAACCAAATACTTGTCATTGCAGCAGTTAACCCTATAATCCTAATAATGACTCAGCAGGTATATTTAATTCTTTACGCAAATTGTTGATCATTTTTACAGTTAATTGTCTTTTACCATGAAGTAATTCTGAAGCTCTATTTGCACCGCCTACTAATTTTCCTAAATCTTTTTGCTTCATTCCAAGCTGTTCCATACGGAATAGGATTGCACCGATGGGCCCGGGAGGAAATATGTCATAATGCTCTTTTTCATAATCCTCAACCAAAATGGTTAGAACTTCAAGAATATCTCCCTCAGGTGATCCCATTTTCGCATCCCAAAGTTTCTCGATTTGCTGTAATGTCGCTTCATAATCTTTTTCACTTTTGATAGGTTTAATATACATATCTAAATTTCCTTTACATTTATTTTATCATACTGGTTATGAGTCCCAATAAACCTAATGTATACAATTTGGAAATCATATTTTATAGCAACAACTAATCTGTATTTATTTCCCGAAATGTTAAATACTGCCCTATTATTAGCAATAATGCTAACTGACCTATATTTCTTTTTAATATCATTTGGTTTCATCCATTTTTCTGCTTTTACTTCTGTATACCAAGCTTTAAGGGGTGTTTCAGCATCATGATGTACTTTCCAAAATTCTCGTAAAGGTTTAATAGCAATTACTCTCATACTTTTTGTATCAAAACTTACAATAGTTCCCATATTGGGAACAAGTATTAATTAAGAATATTTTCCATTTTAGTCACTCATATTACAATGCCATATTGATGTCATTACGCCAGTTTCTTATTCACCTATTATTTATCATTGCGGGAACGAGTGATCCGCCTGCATTTCTTTTCGGCGGACAGGGAATCTTGCAAGAACGCCTGGAAATTCCCGCTTGCCGAAGCCTTGGCGTAGGCAGGGAATACTTTTTTGCGGGAACGTCTGGGAATCGAACCCAGCTCTCCGTTTATGGCGGAGACGTCGGTTTTGAAGACCGCGGAGGGCACCAGCCGCCCAATCATTCCCAAATATTTATTGGTTTATTTTGGCCTATTCAAGACCCTGTAATTTACACCATACTGTGCTTTAATATATTTTCCCACTTTATCCGCATCTTCTTCTGATTCAAATCTGACCACCCGTACAGCATGCAGTCGCTTTTTGTTTGACATCACTTCAACAATCTCAACAGAGTATCCTGTCCCCTTGATCATATTTTTCAACCGCCTGGCATTATCATATTTTCCGAATGCACCCAATTGAACAACCCAGGGTTGGGGTATATTTTTACCTGTTGTTGCGTGTGTTTTTCCTACTTCCCTGCTGGTCAGCTTTTGCAGTTTTAGATTGGGTTTTATTAAATCAAAACCATAATTATCCACTTCCAGTTCAGAATTGAGAGCTTTTATTTTGCTTACATAATATACTGCACTGTCAATTTCACCCGTTGCTTTAAAACTGGAAACCAGTAAATCTACGGATCGTTGTATATGATTGCTGTTTTTATACTTTAACGGAATTTTTTTCAATTGCCGGCTTGCTTGGCTATACAATCCTCGAGCGTACAAATATTCACCGATTTTCATTTCAGCATCATCAGCATATTTACTGTTTGGAAATTTATTAATGAATTGCCTGAATTGAATAATAGATGAATCACCTTTTTCATTCATCAATGCCTGCAAATATGGAATCGCCGGCTCGTAAGGATATTTGGATTTTAATTCAGGAATCTGATCCCTGACTTCCTGGATTTTCCCTTCTTCAATTAATTGGAAATAAATATCGAAGGATTGTGCGGTAAGAAACGTTAAGGTGAAAATCGGAAAAATTTTCCACAGCTTCAATGTGAATCGCTTTCCTCTTTATCCGATATAAGTTTGATAATATTATCGATTTGCTGAGATAATTCATGGGGCGGTACAGTCGTTATACTCAATTTTAATTTCATCAGATGAGCTTGTATTGATGAATCAAATTTATCCATGGCAGAATCCAAAAGTTCCAAGGCTTGTTGGCGTTCACCTTTTTCTTCCAGTACATTCGCCATATGAAACAGTGCGTCTAGATTTTCAGGATTCTTATCAAGCATGCGTTTATAAAATTTTTCAACTTCACTATATCGACCTAAATCATAAAGGGCCGTTTCAATTTTAGAAAAGATATTTCCTGCATTACTCGGATCTAATAAAGCATAGTTTTCCCAATGATCGATTGCGTTGATTAAATCCCTGTCATCTGCGTAATAATCTCCCAGCCGGCGGTGAGCTTGACCAAAATTGGGATCAATTTCCAATGCTCTGTCAAAACATTTTTTGGCGGAAGGTCTATCGTCATTACTGAGTTTTTCCAATCCTTCATACACTTGAAATTGTGCTAATTTTCCTGCATCCTTTTGCTGTGTAATTTTTTGAATATCTTTAGCTAATTTAGCTGCGTTAATCCAATCCCGTTCACGTTCAGCAATATCCAGAAGGAATTTTAATGCCCAGGTATTCTTTTTTTCCAACTTGAGTATAAATTGAGCTTCCTGCTTTGATTTGATCAAATTATTCACACTTAAATAATCCAATGCCAATGATCGATGAATATCAATCTTAAGTGTATCATCCAAGTTTGGCCGAACGGTTAGAGATTGATGGATTTTAATGGCTTGATGTGGGTTGCCCTCTCCTCGCAATATTTCCCCCATTTGTAAATATGCATCTATATGATTTGTATCATTCTTTACCACTTCGCGGAGGAGTTTTATAGCAGTCTTGGAATCGCCACGTACAATGGCGTTCAATGCATCAGTATAAAGTGATTCGAAACGACGGGGTTTTTTAGGCCGGTAAAATACGGCGGCGGCTATACCGGCGGCTATCAGGATAAAGACAGCAATTAAAAGCGGTGTATTCAATGCTACTCGTCTCCGTCATCCAGATCGTAAATCCCTTCATCAATCGCCACATTTCGCAGATCATTTAATTCATCAGACAACCTGCGGTTTTTGGTGCGCAATGAACGTAATTCTGATTTTCCGGAAAGTATATTGGCTACTGCAATACTAAAGCCAATTAATAGACCCACAGAAAGTGCTCCAATCATGACAAAAGCAACTTTCACATCTTCGTATTGAATGAATATTAGATTAATATTAACTATATCCGTATTCTGCATTAAAAAAAGCAGAGCCAGGACAATAGCGACTAGAGTAACAAATATTTTTAATAGTTTCATAGTGCGTGTGCTTCTTCTTGGTGTACCAAATCTCCATGTAAACTAACGCCTTTCGCCGCTGTAATCAATACCGGAACGAAGTCTTTTATTTTGGCATTTCCTTTTTCAAAAATCACCCATTTGTTTGAATCTGTTCGTCCCGCCCAATGAGATGTAGATTTTTTACTTTCTTTTTCAACCAGAACAGTTTCAACATTACCGACACTTTCCAGATTCCTTTCCAAGGTATGTTTTTTCTGTAATTCAATGATGTGTTGCAAACGCTCTTTTTTTACTTCTTCAGAAATATGATCACTGAATTCAGATGCTTTTGTCCCGGGACGCGATGAATATTTAAATGTAAATGCAGAATCAAATTTCACTTGATTCATTACATCGATTGTTTCTTCAAACTCTTCATCAGTTTCACCGGGGAAGCCCACTATGATGTCCGTACTGATTCCCACATTGGGAAGTACGTCACGAATATAATCAACCAATCCAACAAAATGCTCTTTTGTATACGTTCGATTCATCCGTTGAAGGATGCGATTACTGCCGGCCTGTAATGGCAGATGGATATAATTGCAAATAGTTTCATGAGCAGCCATAACTTCCAGCAGTTCAGAATTTATATCTTGGGGATGAGGTGATGTATAGCGAATTCTTTTCACCCCTTTTATATTTGCCACAGCCTCCAGTAAATCGGCAAAACCTTCTTGCTTATGCTGATACGAATTTACATTTTGTCCAAGAAGAGTCATTTCAACAAAACCATCTGCAACTGCTTGCTCCGTTTCTGCAACAATACTGGCAATGCTTCTGCTGCGTTCTCTGCCACGAGTAAAAGGCACTATGCAAAATGTGCAAAATTTATCACATCCTCGCATGATGGAAATCCATGCATTAATCCCTTCATTACGGCTGGGAAACAAATCATCGTATACTTCAAAACGGGATAGTTTCGTATCAACAATACTCTTTTGGTTTACAATTTTTCGATTCAGGATTTCTGGCAATTTTCTATAGGAATCTGGACCGAGAACGATATCAACATAAGGTCTGCTTTCCAAAATATCATCTTTCAGATTTTGCGCCATACAGCCCAATACTCCAATAATCATATCAGGCTTTTGCTTTTTAATAAGATTATATCTACCTAATTGTGAATGTACTTTTTCTTCCGCATGCTCGCGAATGGCACACGTATTTACAAAAACTGCATCGGCACTATTAATATTAGCTATAGGTTGGTAACCTTCTTTTTGCAGCAACCCTTCTACCAATTCAGAATCGGCTACATTCATTTGGCAACCAAACGTTTCTATAAAATAGGATTTATGCATGGAAATAAAAAACTGAAGTTTGAGAATAAATCAGCTTACTGCAGATAACCACTGAAAAAGTAATCCAGGGGATTCTGTGGTGTGCCATAACGATGGACTTCATAATGCAAATGTGGTGCAGTTGAGCGGCCCGTATTTCCAGACCTGCCAATTATATCCCCTCGTTTCACCTTTTGACCTTTTTCTACGTTATAATTAGAAAGGTGGGCAAAAAGTGTTGTGTAACCATAGCCATGATCGATTTTAATAACTTTACCAAATCCACCTCGATAACGGGCTTCTTTAATTGTACCATTAGCCGGAGCTAATACAATATTTCCTGAATTAACGGTAATGTCCTGACCATAATGAAAACGAACTTTACCGTTTAAGGGATCTTTTCGGTATCCAAAACTGGAATTCAAGTAACCACCTTCTATGGGTCTTATAGATGGTATGGCGTGTATCATGTCTACATCATCTGTGACTTTATTGTAAATATCGCTGTAACTGGACAATTCAAGTTTTACTTTCCTGGATAAACTTTGAACATCCATCTCCAATGACTTGATGCGATCGGTTAGACCATCATCAATCCGAGTGTTTTCTGCCAGGCGGACACCACCAATACCGAGCTTCCGAATATCTTTATCAATCTGGGGCATATCAGCGTACGTACGCAATGCTTTATCTTTTTCTTCAATGGAATTTACATTATCCGTCATGGAAGATAATTCATCTTGGAGATTTTCCAAGGTTAAAGATAACATTGAATAATTTTGCTTAATCTTGGCAATTTTTGATTTATAAAGAATATCTGTCAACGAGTCTGCACTCATAAAGAAAATGGCGGACAATCCAACGACGGCCATGGCTGAAAATATGAATAAACGCCGTCGCGACACATTGCGTTGTCGGACACCGCGATCATCTTGCGAAATAATTATATAGTGTTTTTGAATTGTCTTTTTACGGCCAAACATGGCTAAACGTGTTTTATTAATACCCGGATTTTAAGATTTTGTACCTATATAAACCAAATGCTAACCGAGGTATAATTTTAGCAATTGAGATGTCTTGGATTTCCGTAATCGCTGCAAAGCCCGTTCTTTGATTTGTCGAACACGTTCACTGGAGAGGTCCAGCATATCACCAATTTGTTCAAGTGTTTTAGGATCGTCATCCCCAAGCCCATAATATTCAGTTAATACGAGGGCTTCTCGTTCTTTCAATTTCTTCACAAGACCTCTAATCTCTTTTTTTAATGAATCTTGCATTAACTGCATTTCCGGTCGAGGATCATTTGAAATCAAATACTCGATAAGAGGTCTGTCTGCTTCACTGCTGTCTTCCAATGATACAGGACCGGAATATGCCTGAACGAGGTCTTCAATCCATTTGATGGTTGTATCGGAAATTTCTGCCAATTCTTCCGTAGTGGGTTCTCGTTCGAATTCTTGTTCAAGTTCTAATGACTTGCGATACAACTTTCCCATGGATTCAGTAACGTGGGATGGTAACCGTACAACACGACCGGTTTTTTGGATGGCTGTTCGAATGCGCTGAGTGATCCACCACACTGCATAAGAAATAAATTTAAACCCCCGTGATTCATCAAATGTATTTACAGCCCTGATAAGTCCCAAATTT
The DNA here is from genome assembly GCA_014381755.1 of Fidelibacterota bacterium. Lineage (GTDB taxonomy): Bacteria > Fidelibacterota > Marinisomatia > Marinisomatales > TCS55 > UBA2126. The sequence continues at coordinate 13,054 of JACNLB010000053.1, forward strand.
CCTTCATTAATCATGTCTTCAAAGGGTACACCCTGTCCTTGGAATTTCTTGGCCATGGCAACAACAAATCGCAAATTATGGGTAACCAGTTTTTGAAAAGCAATCGTATCCCCAGCTTTGGCTTTTTGTGCTAGAACAACCTCTTCCTGGGGAGAAAGTGGTTCTAGTTTTTTTATTTCATTTAAATATAATTCAAGAGCTTTGCGCCCTTGGGAAGGCATTGGTTTAGTCAAGGCGTAGGATTATCCGGATCAGGTTTTTCTCCTTGAGTTGACTCTTCTTCCTCCGCAGCCTCTTCTTCAACGCTTTCAGCTTCAACGCTCTGTTCTGTGGCAGCAATATCACTTTCCTGAAGATCAAACTCATCTTTTACTTTTTGAATTTCAGCTTCTTTTTCGGTGATTTTATCCTGGGTATCTTCTATTTTTTGAAGGGAGCTATAGAATTCCTTATTACCGGTAAAGTTAACCATATTCTCTTCCTTGGCGTGGTAAGAAACCAGTCTGCCAAGATTCTCATATGTTTTAGCTAAATCTCTCTGAAGTTGATGTATTTCAATTTTGATCTTGCTGATTTTAGTCAGTTCTTCCGTTTTGGCTACAGCAATTTTGCTAACCTCCTCTGCTTTTTCTACAGCAACGGAGCTCCAGTCTTTCATATTTTTTTTCAGGTCATCCCAAAGATTATTCATTTATTTCCTCGCATTCCAAAAACGAATTTAGAAGTCTGTGAATCGCTATGCAATCAATTGCTTTTCTTAATTACACTATTAACAGCATAAAAAATACCCGCTCCTATGATCAAAGCATTTAATTCCAGCATTACATTGTTATCCCTAATACCAATGTAGAGCCCTGAAAGAATAATGATCATGGCAAATAATTGAATACTTCTAAGCAGGGCGAACTTCATACCGCTCTCTAAATCTTATCCAACGCAGAATTTTCTTAAAGTTCCATTTATATGCATGTGTCAATAATTCAAGTGGTTCATCCGCAGCTGCAAATGAATCAGCTATCATTGCCAGTTGATTGGTGTTGAGTTTTTCATAAATAATACGGTTAATAAATGAAAAATTTCTTTTCCTATTCAAATCCCGCATGATTGTTTTAGTTGATTTAATTTCACCTTTTATCTGGTATGCAGCAGCCAGTCCGGAATGCATGGCCATTCGCATTCCAAATCCGAACAAATAATCCTGAAATCCTCCAGCTTCTCCAATCCGAATGGGATTTTGAAAAGTCTTCATATTGTTTATTGAAAAACTTCCCCTGCTGCCAAACATATTCTCTTTCGGAATCGAAATCTCTTTCGAATTAAAATAATCGATCGAATTTTGTAAAGGATCCATTTTATTATTTTTCACTTTTTTAAATGCCGTTGCCAATGTGGCTTGGCCATCTATTATTATTAAATATGCATATCCTTTTGGGGCGAACTTTTTCCCTAATAATAAATGAATTTGGTTTTTTAACGTTGTTTTGAAATTTACACCTTTAATATATGCGGCTGCTTTTGCAGGACCGGTACTATCAATATCGATTTCATATGGAGCCGGTGTATCAAATTTAAAATCAACTCCTGCATTTTTGCATTGTTCATACATGTATTGATCAAGACTATCCTGTTCACTTCCACGTTTTACCATATAAAAAAAGGGTTGGGGTGATTGAACTGGAAATGGTGCTCTATTTTCTAAATGTACGGTAAATTTGTAAATGGGGATGGGTTTCAATGGATTGTAATTAAATCCGTGTGAAGTAAAAAAATTCTCCATTGAACCCTCAAAAATCCAATTATCCAATCCTTCATAATCCCCGTGGCGGCTCCCTCCTGCTGTGGATTCTTTTTCATATACAACAACATTATATCCGGCTTTTTTAATATTAATGGCTGCTGACATACCCGCAATTCCGGCGCCTGCTATTTTGATTATTTTACTTTTTGGGGTTGATGAAAAAGAATGCAAGATCAGTAATTAATTTGCTGGATGGAAATAATTTCCTGCATGGAACCTGTACATTCAATATGATCCTTTTGGATAGATTCCGTTTCAAATTTGATTAGGAGTTTTTCCATGACTTCTGACAAAACTAAACCGGATTGTGTCTCTTTCAATTTTGCTCAATCAGAAATAGGCATATTGATTACATTCGCCAATTTTTCATGGAGCAAATAATCTCGTACCTGTTCGCAAACGGTTAAACTCACACCCTCTTTTGCTTCCACTGTTGAGGCACCTAAATGGGGAGTTAACACAATGTTTTTCGCCTTCACCAATGGATTGTCTTCGCCAATGGGTTCAGATGTAAACACATCAATCGCTGCGCCGGCAATCTTATCTTCATTTAGCGCCTTTGCCAAATCAGCTTCATTAATAATTCCGCCTCGAGCTACATTAATGATTCGAGCTGAATCTTTCATCCGGCAAAGGCGATCAAAATTAAAAAGGTCCTTTGTGGCATCAATAAAAGGTACATGAAGCGTTATGTAATCGGATTCTGTCGTGAGCATTTCCAGGTCAGTCACTTTCACTTCATCTTCATTAAACATATCCTGACTTACAAATGGATCATAACCCAAAATATTCATGTTGAACGATAAGCAACGCTGAATGACTTCTCTGCCGATTTTTCCTAATCCAACTACACCCAGAGTTTTATTACATAATTCCGTTCCCACCAATGCATTTCGGTTCCACTCGCCTTTCATGATTCCTCCATGACCCAATGGTATATTTCGAGACAGGGCCAGCATCATGGCAACTGTATGCTCCGCAGCAGAAATCGTATTCACATCCGGCGTATTCATAACAACGATACCTTTTCGTGTAGCGGCGGTAATATCTATATTATCTGTGCCAACACCTGCTCGGCCAATCACCTGCAAATTGTCCGCACTGTTAATCATCTCTGAAGTTGCCTGTGTGCCGCTGCGGACAACCCAGCCATGGACATCTTTGCACGCATCCGCTTTTTCATCTGCAGATGCATCCGGAAGATAAATCACGTCAAATTTGGCATCTTTAAGAATTGCCATTCCTGCTTCGGTAATTGGATCAGATACGAGAACTTTCATTATTTTTCAGTTTGTTGTGAACGAATCAGGTTAAGAGCTGAACCGGCTCTGAACCAATCGATCTGTGTTTTATTAAATGTGTGATTACATACAATTTCATCTGATGTACCATCGTCATGTGTCACATTTAACGTTAAGGGTTTACCGGGTGAAAACTGATCTAAATCGACAAAATCAATCGTGTCATTTTCTTGGATTTTGTCATAGTCTGCCATACGAGAAAATGTAAGGGCCAGCATGCCCTGTTTTTTCAAATTCGTTTCATGGATTCTGGCGAATGATCGGACTAATACCGCTCGCACACCTAAATGTCTTGGTTCCATGGCTGCATGCTCCCGAGATGATCCTTCTCCATAATTTTCATCTCCTACAACGAGTGTTGTTACATCGGCCGCTTTGTATGCTCTTTGCACATCAGGAACGGATCCATAGTCTCCGGTCAATTGATTCTTTACACTATTAGTTTTATCTGTAAAATAATTGACAGCGCCCGTCAACATATTATTGGAAATATTATCCAAATGGCCTCGAAATCGCAACCAAGGACCTGCCATGGAAATATGGTCCGTCGTACATTTTCCTTTTGCCTTGATCAACAATTTCATTTCGGTGATATTTTTTCCATCCCACGGTTCAAAAGGTGACAATAATTCCAATCGTTCCGAATCCGGGTTAACCTTAATTTCTATTCCCCGCACATCCGCAGCCGGTTCCTGAAATCCTAAGTCTTCAACAGCAAATCCATTTTTAGGAAGATCATCCCCTACCGGAGGATCCAATTTCACTTCATCTCCATTTTCATTGGTCAAAGTATCCTTTAACGGATTGAATGTGAGATTACCGGAAATAGCCAACGCAGTAACCAATTCTGGGGAGCCCACGAAGGCATGTGTGTTGGGATTTCCATCTGCTCGTTTTGCAAAGTTTCGATTAAAGGAATGAACAATGGTATTCTTTTCTTCTTTTTCAGCGCCGGCTCTAGCCCATTGACCGATACACGGTCCGCAAGCATTTGCAAAAACATGAGCACCCAAATCTTCAAATGTGTCAATAAATCCATCCCGTTCGATTGTGTATCGAACCAGTTCTGATCCCGGTGTCACGGTGAAATCAGCTTTTGTTTTAAGACCTTTTTCTACAGCTTGTTTGGCAATGGACGCTGAACGAGAAATATCTTCGTAGGATGAATTTGTACACGATCCGATTAATCCAACTTTTACGTCCGTTGGCCAGTCATTTTCTTTCGCAGCATTGGCCATTTCAGAAATCTGCGTTGCTTTATCAGGCGTAAAAGGACCGTTCAAATGAGGTTCTAATTCTGATAAATTAATTTCAATTACTTGATCGAAATATTCGTCCGGATTTTCTAAAATAGCTTCATCGGCCCGGAGGTGTTCGGCCACTTCATCCGCCAATTTTGCCACATCTTTTCGTCCGGTGGCACATAGATATTTCGCCATTTGTTCACCATAGGCAAAGATGGATGTGGTGGCGCCGATTTCTGCGCCCATATTGCAAATGGTGCCCTTGCCGGTGCAGGACAAATTTTCCGCTCCCGGGCCAAAATATTCGACAATGGCGCCCGTGCCGCCTTTCACTGTAAGAATGCCCGCCACCTTTAAAATAACGTCTTTCGCGGAGGTCCATCCACTCAATTCACCAGTGAGTTTTATGCCAATAAATTTGGGGAATTTCAATTCCCAGGGCATTCCGGCCATGACGTCCACAGCATCGGCGCCACCCACACCGATGGCAATCATACCCAAACCTCCGGCATTCACCGTATGACTATCCGTGCCAATCATCATTCCGCCGGGGAATGCATAGTTTTCCAAAACAACTTGATGAATAATACCTGCGCCCGGTTTCCAAAATCCGATGCCGTATTTATTGGATACCGATTCTAAAAAATTATACACTTCACCATTAATGTCCTTGGCAATTGACAAATCTTGATCGGCACTCACTTTTGCCTGAATTAAGTGATCACAATGAACCGTCGAAGGAACAGCTGCTTGTTCTTTCCCGGCCATCATAAACTGCAATAATGCCATCTGGGCAGTAGCATCCTGCATAGCCACTCGGTCCGGAGAAAAATCGACGTAAGATTTACCACGTTCAAATTTTTCAAGTTTATCGTTAAATAGATGAGAATAGAGGATTTTTTCTGATAACGTTAATGGACGATCCACAATTTCTCGGGCGGCATTCACTCGATCAGATAAACCATTATAAACTGTTTTAATCATTTCCAGGTCAAACACAGAATTATCCTATTTTGTTAAATTAAATTAAAGAATTGGAACAGAAACTGATCTTTCACGTACGATTTCTGTATATAAACTTACACACGTCACCAATCATTATTCAATTTCAATACACAGCAAACTTAG
>JACNLB010000013.1 GCA_014381755.1 Fidelibacterota bacterium
CCATCACGAACGAATTCTTTCATCGGTGCTTTTGATTCTGTATGAACTGCGGGTGGGTTTGCAATTGTAGTCATTTTTTTAATATCCTTTTATTTATAACTGGAATAATGGATTATTGGATTGTTGGATTAATGGAAAAACAAAACTCCGTGAATCAATTTTATATCTATTATTCATGTGTAGAATACTCTTCTAAATCTTCACTAATTCGATTATTCCAAGAACCGGAATCTTTCTTGTTTTCTAAACTTTCCACCAATTTTAACAGTTTATTTTCAACTTCATATTGGAGCTCATCAATTCTTTTAAATTGTTCAGATGTAATTTGCTCTGTAGTTACTAATCCGATGCCACGAGTCAAAGTTTCTCCAAGTGATGCTAAACTAATATAGAGAAATTGAAGATATTCTTTAATTGAACGACGGCAATATCCTTCTGCAATATTGGATGAAACAGATTGAGCCGAATCTGGGATTTGAGCCCGGATTTTAAAATCAATTTTATTGTCTTTATAAACCGTTTTAAAAACCAGTTTGTGCAATAAAATTCCTTTTTGCCATACATCCAATTTCATGTAGCCACGATTAATATTTCGATACTTTGTATAATCAGTCACGAATTACTCCCTTTACAACAATCCATTAATCCATTTATCCAGCAATCCATTCTTTACTCTTCCAAAACATTTTCGAAATCATCAATATCATATCCATTATCATCCAGAAGTTCTTCCATCACTTCTTCCAATATCATATATATACCTTCATCAATATTTTCAATGAGTTCAAGATTTCCGGTCAATTTCCAGATCATGTATAATTCTAATCGCGTTTTTTCAGATACATCCCACGCCAATTCTGTCGTATGCAATGTTTCCGGTGGAATGGCTCGTCGCCACACATCCAAATTTTCAGCCACCGCTTTTACATCCGTTCCCCAATCTGGGAAAAAGTCCGGTTGAAGCATATCCGGCGCTACTTGTGTTCCTGTGGACATGACCTTATAAATAATTCGACTATATGCTTTCAGCGCATCTTTCGCTGATTGCATGCCGGCACGAACCGCCGCATCACGCATCATAAGAATAATTCCACCCGGATTGTTTTCTCTGGGACATCTTGTGCAGGAATAACATTGAGAACAATCCCACACATTATCGTTTAGTAATTCATAAAATGTATCCACATCTTCCCGCGCCATAATTTGGGCAAAAACCCGTGGACTAAAATCATAAAACCGAGCGGATGGGCAAGCAGCCACACAAATTCCACATTCATAACAACCATATAGGTTATGATCGTAGCGCATGTCGTCCTTTACTTCTTTGAAGAGCTTTAATTTCTCTTCATAAGGGACATCCATGTATTTTGCATCTTTATAAATTGACATTTGTATTCCTATGCTTTTTTGCCACGAAGACTCAAAGTCACAAAGATTCTATTATCTATTTCTTCGTGTCTGGGTGTCTTTGTGGCTGTTTTTCAATTCTAAAAAATCTTTTTCTAATTGTGTTGCTTCCGGTAAACCAATTACTCTTTTTAATTCTTCTTCCCCTTCATAAAAAATCAGTGTGGGAATTGTTTTGATTCCAACTTCCTGTGCTTTTGAAAGTCCTTCTTTGTTTTCCAACTTTACCGTTTCTAAAATAAGGTTATCTTGAGATTCAGATAAATTCCATGCTATCTCTACAGCGGGACCACATTCAGAACAAGCGGGATGCGTAAATACCCGAAGCATTAAATTTCTCATTAGAGAAATGGATTAGTGGGATAGCGAAGCGTTGGATAATTGGATTTTTGAAAACATAAATCTTTGCGTAAGTTTAAAATTTTCGCAAAGAAGCGTTTCCCCATTAATCCATCTATCCACAAATCCAACATTCCAATTTTTTATCCTTCGAAACCTTCGCAATGGATGCATTCGCCCATTTCTTTTTCCGCCATATAGGCATCAAACCCGGTTATTGCATCTTCGCCAGTGACCAATTCTCCCGAATCGCCATCATAATCACTGGGCTGAATCCGAACAATCCATCCTTGTTTATAGGGACTCCGATTTAAAACGGTAGCGTCACTTTCCACATTTTCATTCTTTGCAATAATCTCGCCTGCAAATGGTGTTTTAACTGGGCCCACCCATTTTCCACTTTCAACCGTGGCTATGCTTTTGCCCTTTTTAACGGATTTTCCTACTTTCTTTGCACGACAATGAAGCATCGCTCCTGCCAAAGACTGGGCAATGTCGGTCATGCCTAAATCAATCGTTCCATCATCATTCTTTTTAATCCACACATTAAAATCCACATGATACTGAAGATCATCTGGAAGCATACAATTTTTTAATTCAGCCATTTCTTTTCCTTCATCTTAATAAGTTAATACCATATCACTATCGAGACCTTCATCGGTCATAAAAGCGGCGCCAACCACGCCATCACATTCATCAATCAAATCATCTTCAGTCATATCATGAAGCTGTAATGCAGCAGAACAAACATACATTTCTGCATCCGCTTCTTTTGCATCACGAATAAAATCCATGACAGATTTTCCACCTTCTTTTGCATAAAGTGCATCTGCTTCACCTTTTTTCATCAGTAATACACCATCAATTTGAAATATGATCATGACTTCATTATCCATGGCAGCTGCGACACTTGCCATATAAAAAGGCGTTGCGCAACGTTGTGGCGTAGCAGGTCCTGATGTAACAAATATGGTTACTTTTCCATCATCTGACATTTTATCTTCCTTTGGTTTCTATACAAATAATTGAATATCTGCGTCTGCAGCATATTCCAAAAATGTGGCTGCACCGCCTACATCAACACCATCAATGAATTCTTCTTTTTCAAACCCAAAAACATCCATGGTCATTTGACATCCAATAAGTTTTACACCGGACTCAACACACATTTCGCGAAGTTCTTCGATGGTTGCTACACCTTTATTTTTGAATGTTTGTTTCATGAGTGATGTGGCCATTGTTTCAAATCCAGGCATATTTCCCATTAGCACATTTGGCATAGGCCACTCAAAATCCTGAAATCCTTTTGGGCCAAATGGCATTTTCATGGGCATGGCAGGATTAGTCGCCGGCGCTACTTTTGCTTTTATTTCTTTTTTCAACAGAGTTAGACCATAAAATGTGAAAAATATTTGCACTTCCATGTCCAATGCTGCAGCGGTAGATGCCAAAATAAAAGGTGGATAAGCCCAATCCAACGTTCCTTGGGACGCAATTAGGGCCATTTTCTTTTGATCACTCATTATAAACTCCTCTCGAGATTATTTTTATTTTTGATTGAATGGTTTTGGTGGAATTAAGATTTTTTAATAAAAAATGTATAAATCCCATCATCTAAAGAATGAGATAATAATTCATGGCCAGTTCTCCTAGACCAGGCGTTCATATCATTAATAGATCCTGGATCTGTCGCTTCCATTTTTAAAATCTGACCTGACTCCATTGAGTCTACTTGTTTTTTTGTTTTTAAAATCGGTAAAGGACAATTCATACCTTTACAATCTAATTCCTGATCAAATGCTGTATCATTCATGCGAT
>JACNLB010000069.1 GCA_014381755.1 Fidelibacterota bacterium
TTTTCGTTCATTCGTTCATTCACAGGTTTCCCCGCATCAGGAAAAGGGAACACTCCACCTGTTATGGTTTCATATAAATAGATGTAACGACTCGATAGTTCGATGACTAATTCATCCGGTGCTTCCGGCAATGTTTCATCATTGTATGGATCACAATGTTCCACGAACCAAAGTCGTAAAAATTCTTTATCAATATTCTGTGGTTCTTGTCCGTCAGCCATCCGCTCTTCATATGTTTCAGAAATCCAGTATCGACTTGAATCCGGCGTGTGGATTTCATCAATAAGCATTATTTTACCATCGGAATCACGACCCATTTCATATTTAGTATCCACCAAAATCATGCCATTTTCTGCCGCTTTCTTTTGTCCGAACGCAAAAAGTTCTAACGCTTTCTCACTGCAATAATTCCAATCTTCTTGGCTCATCCAACCTTCGCTTACAATTTCATCCGGGGCAATAGGACGATCATGATGTTCTTCTTTGGTTGTAGGCGTAAGCATGTTGGCGGTCAACTTTTGATTTTTCTTGAGTCCTTCCGGTAAATCATTTCCGCAATAGGTTCGGTCACCTTTATTATAAACGGTCCATAGGGAAGTTTCTGTGCTGCCGGTAATATATCCCCGAACCACAAATTCAATGGGAAAAACATCACATTTTTTCGCAAGTGTCACATTGGGATCGGGAACCGATATCACTTGGTTGGGAATTAGTTCTTTGGTCTGTTCAAACCACCATGCGCTGGTAAGATTCAGCACCTGCCCTTTGAATGGAATTGAAGCTAAAACACGATCGAATGCACTTTGGCGATCGGTGGTAATGAGCGCAACTTTATCGCCAAAATCATATTGATCTCGGACTTTCCCTACGCGATGATCTGAAAATCCGCCGGACAAAGCCGTCTCTGTTAGTGTGTTATTCAGTTCCGCTTTAATGCGGTCTTTGTAATGTTTAGTTGATTCTATAGCATTCATGAGATAATGGGTTGAATAATATGTGTGTATCTAAAAGGTTGCCTAAAACATTTTCCAAATTACCGCTGTTTACGGTCACATTCCATATGACACCGCGTTTAATTTCGGAAATTCCATCAATTTCAAATCGTTCTGTCAGAGATTCAAATTTCGCCCACCCAATCATGTCTTCTTTTTGTCGAACGAGAAAGGATGCGGTGTTTTCTTTGGCTGTCATTTGGTTGATAAATTCTTTATTAGAATTATAAAGTTCGCCTGTTTTATCAATTTTTTGCAGGATGGAATCAGGCTCACCGTCCGTAGATATTTCCCAATGAGTCTGGCGAGAAATAGCTACATCAAAACCCAAATGATTGAGTGCATTATGGACAGATACAGCTTCGTTATCGGTAATAATCATGTCAACGATCCATTCTGTGGAACCGCCATTCGGGTCATAGTTTTCCACTTTATAATGTGGGCGATCAAAAGACAATGTGTGGTCCGTAACAGGATTTTCATTTTCGATAAAATCTTTCAAGGAAGAAAAAATTGTATCGCCATTTTCCGTTCGTTCCGGGTGGGGCATCATAGCCATAACGTTTCCGGCGGGATTACACACCGCCGCTAAATTGTGCATGGATCCGTTGGGATTAGTGGGAAATTCATCTGAAATAATGCCTTCATTATCGCAATAGCGAAAGACCGTTTGTTCGTTGGCAATCATTTTTTCTAATAATTCGCCTGGTATAATGAATCGTCCTTCACCGTGAGCCAATGGAACATTTATCCATTGGCCGACTTTTAGATGTCGCGTAAAGGTGCAACGTCCAGGCGCCGAAGTCAATTGCAAATTTGCCCAAGTATTATAATAACCGACCCCAATCACATGGTCGCCTTTTACTCGCTTGTTATCAGTAAGGGCAATACCCACACGATGATTTTCTAAACCGGGGACCAGTCCACTTTCCACCAGAATTTGAGCCCCGTTGCAGATACCCAAAATAGGCTTTCCGGATTCCGCTTCAATTTTGATTTGTTTCATAATCGGATCAAGCGCTGCAATGACGCCGGCCCGGGATCGGTCTTCGTATGCAAATCCGCCCACAATAATATATCCGTCATAGTTTGACAATTTTTCGGCGGGCTCATTCCATAAAAATTCCACGGGATTTAGCCCCACACGACGACACGCCATGAGCGTTTCTCGCTCCGTATTGGAACCAGGGAATTGGATGATGGCTATGTTCATAAAGTGTTCACGTGTTTGGGTGTTCGAGTGTTAAAGAAAATCTCTGTGAACACACGAACACATTTTTATGATGGTTTATCACAGCTTCTTTTCCAATCCGGTCTAAAGTGGGCATAAAAATTCCTGATAATTATTCTGATGGATCACAGAAAATGAAGCATCCGGATATGCTTTTTTCCAAGCACCCGGCGTTTTCACTTTTTGTTCCGACCATTTAATCTCAAATGCATTTAACTGTCCTGCTGATTCTTCCACCCAGTCAATTTCCTGTTGATCATAGGTTCGCCAAAAATAATTATTGCCGATAAAACCCGATTCATTCTGCCATTTAATTCGTTCGCTGATAAGGTAATTTTCCCATAAAGCACCCACATCATTTCGTTGACTCAAAGGGCGAAAATCACCCAGAACCGTATTCAAAATACCGTTATCAGCAAAATACCAGCGTTTACTTTTTACAATTTCTTTGCGAAGGTTCCGTCTAAATCCCCACACCGGAAAAACCACAAATACCTTTGTGAGCAAATCCAGATATTTATCCACCGTTAATCGAGAAAGCCCAATATTCCTGCCTATTTCTTCCGTGGAAACTTCTCTACCAATTTGAAATGATAACTGCCGTACAACATCCTTAATTTTTTGCGAATTGCGAATGTTCTCAAGTGCGAGAATGTCTTTGTATAAGTAATCATTTGCGAGTTCAATAAGATATTCCGACTTTTCATTTGCGAATTCATATTGCCACACTTCCGGATAAGCGCCGAACAAGATTTTATCTTCCAAAAGTGATTCTGTCTCAAGGGCGCTTTCGTGTGCGGAAAATTCGCTAAAACTCAAAGGGAACATACGAAATGTTTTCTTTCTACCTGTAAGTGGCTCACCAAATTGATTGTGCAATTCAAACGCTGACGAACCGGTTAATACCGCAGTTAATCCATCAATTTCATCTAACATTAATTTAATGATAGAACCAATATTTGGGATTTTCTGTGCTTCATCAATGATGAATAAAGTCGCTTTGCCAAGTATCTGTTTGTATTGTTGAAGCGTTTTTCCTTCAAGAAGCGATAAGGTAGCCGGGTCTTCCCCGTTTAAAACCAAGGCTTCTCTTTTTATTTCTTTCAGGATATCTTTTAACAAGATCGTTTTCCCAACCCGTCGTGAACCCACCACCATCAAGGCTTTCTGTGAGTCTAAAGAAGAACGGATTTTATTGAGTAAATCTCGTTTGTATTTCATGTTAATTCCATAATCGTAATAATGCAATTTACATTAATTATGATAATATAATAACGCAATTAATGTTTTAATTGGTTTTCCGTTCTGTATTGGAACCAGGGAATTGGATGATGGCGAT
>JACNLB010000057.1 GCA_014381755.1 Fidelibacterota bacterium
CATGAAATCAGAAATCCATTAAATGCTATTAAGATACTTTCGCAAAGGATAAAAAAAGAATTTCAACCAAAATCGGATGAGTTGGAATATCATGAAATGACAAAGACGATGGTTTCTGAAATTGACAGGATCAATAAAATATTAGAAGATTATCTCTCATATTCTCGACCTATTCCTTTGAAGAATGAAAAATTTGACATCCGTAAAATGATGGACGAAATCGAATCGCTTTATGGAGAAGCGACTAAAATAAAAGGAATACACCTGGACATAAATGTTTCTGATAAAATAACAATAAATGGCGATAAGCAATACCTTAAACAAGCCATTGCTAATTTGATAAAAAATGCAATTGAAGCCTCAACAAAAAATGATAAAATAACTCTGTTTGCGGCAGAAACGGCAAAAAATGTCATCATCAATATATCCGATACCGGCTGCGGAATCTCAAAAGACAACCTGACTAAAATCTACGATTTGTTTTATTCAACAAAAGATATGGGAACCGGTTTGGGACTGGCAATCACTCATAAAATTATTAATGACCATCTAGGGATGTTAGAAGTGGAAAGCGAATTGGAGCAGGGTACAACATTTACCATTACTCTACCGAAAGAAAACGTATGAGAATATTAGTTGTCGATGATGAGAAGAATCAACGGGACTCATTAGCGGGTTTTCTGAGTAAATTGGATCACACTGTTTTTACAGCTGAATCAGCACAAAAAGCGGTGGCATTGCTTCACCGCGAGTCAATGGACATTGTACTGACAGATTATAAAATGCCCTATATGACGGGTACTGACTTACTGCATGAAATTAATCATCGCCATCCTACTATGGTTGTCATCATTATGACGGCGTTTGGTACAATTGATATTGCCGTTGATGCCCTGAAATCCGGTGCATGGGATTTTATCACAAAACCTGTTGATTTAGATAAATTGGAAGAGCAATTAAAATCGATTGAAACGTATCTTACTGAAAAGCGACAAAAAAATAAAAGTCAAAAACAGTCAGCTGATACTCTTGAAGAAAAGAACGAATTTATCGTTAAAGATCCGGCAATGTTGAATTTGTATAGTGAAGCAAAACGGGTGGCTAATTCAAAAGCAACAGTTCTAATAACAGGTGAAACCGGTACTGGAAAAGAAGTGCTGGCTCAATTCCTCCATCAACATTCTAATCGCAGTAAGAAATCAATGACGATGGTTAATTGTACAGCTCTGCCATCCAATCTGGTAGAAAGTGAATTGTTTGGACATGAGAAAGGTGCTTTCACCGATGCAAAGAGTATGCGGAAAGGACGATTTGAAGACGCAGATGGCGGTACATTATTTTTAGATGAGATTGGTGACCTTCCCATGGATATTCAGGCAAAACTATTGCGCTTTTTTCAGGAGGGTGAGTTTCAGCGGGTAGGGAGTAATAAAATAATTAAATCCGATGTACGAGTCATTGCAGCAACAAATATTGAATTATCCAGCGCAGTGAAACAGGGCAATTTTCGAGAGGACTTATATTATCGTTTAAATGTGATTCATTTTACCGTTCCGCCGTTGAGAGAAAGACAGAAAGATATAATACCAATGAGCGAACAATTTCTAAAAATATTTTCTGTACGCGAGAATCGAGGTGGGTTATCTTTTGATAAGTCAGCAAGAAAAATGCTGCTGGAATATCACTTCCCCGGGAATGTTCGGGAATTGCAAAATATCATTGAACGAGCTGTATTGTTATGTCAAAGTGATATTATTGAAAAGAATTGTGTTCAATCAAGCCTCCAACCCAAGTCTGATAAAAACACTGGCACATTACCGGATTCTGTTGAGCAGTTAGAGCGTGACATGATTCAAGAAAAGTTAGAGGAATCCAATGGTAATCAAAGTGAATGCGCGCGACGACTTGGAATCAGTGAACGTGTTTTACGGTATAAACTTCAAAAGTATCAATTGAATTAACTCCTTCGACAATTCTGTTTTTTATTCGACAATAATGTCGAATAATTTCACGAAAATCTTATAGTTTTCCCCCAAGTAGAATTACTGTAACTGTCATTATTAATGCAGTTAAATGATTCTGATCCCTTATCCGATACTTGTTGGCACGGGAATTGTCATATCTAAAGTGGCTTTCGATAGAAATAAAAACGAAAGCATTGAAACATGACAATTAACAAATAAACAAAAGGTGAAAATCATGAAAAATGAAACCTCATTCAAAATGCCTCTGATTGTTTTGACTGTTATCGGATTAGTCGTTTTTGGCTCTCCTATAGCAGCTCAAGGATTTGGTGGTGGTAATGGTTTTGGTGGACCAGGCTTCTTCATCGATGAAGATGGAGACGGGTTCAATGATAATGCACCGGACGCTGACGGAGATGGAATTCCAAATGGAATAGACGACGATTTTGTTCCTCCCATGGATGGAACAGGTAACGGTTTTGGCGGCGGAGACGGTGTTTGCGACAGTACAGGAACAGGTGGACATAACGGCGGCGGCTGGGGTCCCGGGAATGGTGGCGGTAACGGCGGCGTTGGCCCCGGTGACGGTACTGGTAACGGTCCTGGTGATTGTACAGGCGACACAGACGGAATTATGAGTCGTAGAGAATATATGATAAGGAATCAACGACCATTCTAAACCGGAAACGTGGCGGGGATGGTGATTATTATCCCATCCTCGCTACAGTAAAAGGAGCAAATAATGTATCAAAATAAAAAAACAATTAAATACGCCACGGAAATGAAAAAAGCCAGAGAAGCAGGTGAAGTAGAAAATGCATTGGTCTTTTTCGAAAAATTACTGGATGAAGTAAAAAAAGAGAAAAAAAAAGTTTAATTGATGAGAGGAAAATAATTACCACATCTGTATATGATATCATACATGAGAAGGCTTCAGTCGCGGTAAGACTCTCAATATTCATGTTTATTTCTTCTGCACTTGCACAGGATTTCACAGTGTCTATGAATACCTATGTTGGACAATCCGATAATTTGTTTGAATCAAAACTAGTGGAAAACCAATCGCATATGAATGGGTCCATTTCTGTTGGTTATTTACTGTCCGATGATGTTCGAGCATGGGGTACGGCTTATCGATCTGAGGTATTGTCAAACTCAAATTATTCCATGGGAAACCTCGAAGGTGGTATTCAATTCAGAAATCTGGAAATGGAGCATCAGCAATGGTATGGCGGTCTCTCATTCAAAACCAATTATTATTCCCCGGATTACGATTATTATGAAAGCAGTTCATTTGCCGGATACGGAAATTTTAAATATTATTTCAACCCTCAGGCTTCCATCAAACTTGGCTATGATATAAATGCTAAATCATTTATTGAAGTGGAGCAGGCATCAAATACTGAACATGTATTATACACGGTTTACAACCAATCGTTTAACACAGGGACAGGATTAAAACTTACTACCAGAATTGGAGCTCAAGATTTTTGGAAACCGCCTGTGGTTGTCAGTCGGGGCAGATTTAATGTTGTACAGAGTTCTTATGACGAATTGTTGACAAACTATCTTGCCGGTGC
>JACNLB010000158.1 GCA_014381755.1 Fidelibacterota bacterium
GTAGAAATTTTGGGAATTTATTCATTGGCAAATTCCGTAACGCGAATTGGTGAAGTAATTGGTACAGCTGGGTTGCATAGTGGTGTTATGCGCTTTGTCAGCCGTTTAGATAAAGAAACAGAAGTTGAGGAAGTAAAAAAGCGTATTCTTTCTGGATTAAAGCTTGGTACGGTGTTTGGAATATGTATAATGATTCTGCAAATAGCATTTGCAGATTATTTGGCATTCGAACTTTTTAATGGTTCACTTCTTCTTAAAAGAGTAATTATCATCAGTGCAGTTTCGTTACCATTTGCAACAATCATGACAATTTCTGCCTTTGCAACACAAGGATATAAACTTCTTAAATATAAAATAATGATATTAAATATCATTCGTCCAATCATTATGTTGATCTGTGTTTTAATCAGTATTAGTTTTTTTACTAAAGAAGCTGCAATCAAATATCCATTATTAATTTCAGCAGTTTTTAGTTCATTTGCAGCAGTAATATTTTTAGGAAAATTAACTAAAATAAAAATGAGCCAGATTTTTTCGGTTGTTATGGATAAAGAATTACTGCGTTTTTCCTATCCGCTCATGTTTGTAACGATTTTGGGGACCTTCATGCATTGGATGGATATAATAATGCTGGGTTATTTTACTGATACAGCAACTGTAGGTTTATACCATCCCGCTGCCAGAACGGCTGGATTACTGCGAACAGTTTTGCTGGCATTTATGGGCATATTTGCACCCATGATGTCTGAATACCATCGCAAAGGAGATATTGGTGAAATGGGTAACTTGTATAAATTAATTGTCAGATGGATAATAACTTTGTCATTACCTCTGGCTATCATTCTAATATTATATTCAAAAAAGATAATGTTATTATTTGGAGTAAACTATTTAAGTGCATCAAATGTATTGATTGTTTTAACTGGCGCAGCATTTTTGCAAACAATCTTCGGAGGTGGCGGACAAACGTTAACAATGACAGGTTTTACCAAAGTTAATCTTGTTAATTCAATTATTGTTGTTTTAATCAATATTACCTTAAATATTTTTTGGATTCCACATTATGGAATTATTGGTGCGGCATACGCTACATTTGTTTCCATGGCATTATTGGGATTTTTGCGGATAGTAGAGGTTAATCATTATATTAAAATTTCGCCATTCAGTATAAAATTAATTAAACCAATCTTCGCAGGTGGTATAATGATTTTAGTTTTGAGTTTGTTTAAACCAATCGTTATGCCAATGCATACTATATTAACCTTAATAAGTGTGATAATTATTGGATTTCTGACATTTTTTATGATGTTATGGTTAATGAAATTTGATGACGATGATAAAGAAATATGGTCGGGAATTAAAATGATATCCAATAGAAAATGAAATTAGACATTAAAAACCCCATATTTATTGCATCAGGATTGATGGCAATTTTAATCTGTATGTTATTTTATAATGTAATTTTTCAAGGCGAAATTTTTGGTTCTCCGGATACTATATCACCAAAATCGTCATCTATCGCTTTAAATAATGCCATGGATAAAACAGGGGAATTCCCATTATGGCAACCTTGGATATTTTCCGGTATGCCTACAGCAGAAGCATTTACGTTTATCAGTAAACTATATTTTCCATCCATCCTATTCAGTTTGACTTTTATAAAAGGGTTATTTGCCCAACTCATCCATTTACTATTTGCTGGGATTGGCGGGTTTATTTTACTGCGCTCTTTAAAAATATCTGTCTTGCCGTCATTCCTCGGAAGCATGGCATTCATGATGACCCCGTTTATGATAACCATGGTTGTTTTTGGTCATGGCAGTCAAATGATGACGGCGGCATATATTCCTTGGATTATGTGGATGAACATAAAAATTATGGAAAAACCATCCCTTGGTTATGTGGGTTTGTTAGCCATTTTGATGGGATTTCAACTGCAAAGAGCTCATGCGCAAATTGCTTATTATACATGGATGCTCGTAGGGGCGTATATCCTTTATCAGTTTATTATCAATATCAAAATTCCTGAAAAACGCAAAGTGGCTCTCACTAGTCTGGGGTGTTTTTCAGGCGCTGCATTGTTAGCAATTGGCATTGCACTGCTGATTTATTTACCGTCCATTGAATACACACCTTTTTCTGTCCGAGGTGGTGGAGCAAGTGGAGGAGCCGACTATAGTTACGCCACTAGTTGGTCATTTCATCCAAAGGAAATGCTAACATTTTTTTTACCATCAGCATTTGGTTTTGGAGGCCAAACCTATTGGGGGTTTATGCCTTTTACGGATTATCCAAATTATATGGGTATTATTATTTTACTATTAGCCGTCTATGGATTAGCAACTAAACGAAATCATTTAACGTGGTTTTTGTTAGGGACGTCAATTTTGGCCTTATTCATTTCTTTCGGTAAACACTTTAGTCTGATTTATGACCTGTTTTTTGACATTTTTCCCTATTTCAGCAAATTTCGAGTTCCCACCATGATCTTGATATTACTCCAATTCAATGTAGCTGTGTTGGCTGCTATGGGACTTGATGCTTTGGTAGCATTAAAAGAAAAGATAATTCCTCGTTGGTTTTGGATAGCATCAGGTGCAATTGGATTGTGGTTGCTAATTCTTGTAATGGGATCCGGCATGTTGGAATCTTCATTGCAAAACAGCTTTACACAACCCAGAACACGAGATCCAAATGCAATTCGAGCAATCAATAATTTGCGACTGGACATTTGGACCAAAGATGCGTGGCTTTTAGTTCTTTGGGTAGGGTGTGGACTTGGTGCAGTGTGGATGTGGATCAATCGTAAGATAAATAAAAATACTTTTTTAGCTGCAATAACTGTTGTAGCAATTATAGATGTAGGGGTTGTAGACTGGCGAATTATTCACCCTGATCGTAAATCAGGTCGATCTGCATCAACAATGTCATTGAAAACTGTAGATCGATATTTTGAAGCTGATCCGGTCATCAATTTTCTGCAAAAACAAAATGGTGACTTCAGAATATATCCGGTAGGGAATCTATTTGGTGAATCCCGCTTCAAGGCATTCGGACTTGAATCTGTAGGCGGATATCATCCAGCCAAATTGAATATCACGAATGAATTCATTCAAAAGACGAAAAACATCAGTTCATTTCCATTGATGAAAATGTTAAATGTCCATTATTTGATAAGTTCACAAGCAATCCCGATTCCGGAAGTGGACGAAGTGTTTAAAGGTAAAATGAGATCCGGAAGAGGTGTCATTTCTGTTAGCGTTTATGAATTTAAAGATAAATTACCCAGAGCATGGTTTGTAGAAACTGTCGAAGCAAAAGCGGATGCTCAACTGTGGCGGATGATTAATGAAGCGAATTTCAAACCGGAAGAAATTGCATATATCAAATCAGATATTGATGGAGAAGGAAATTATTCTAAAGGAATTATCACATCCATAGAAAGAACAATTCACAGGATTAAGATAAATGTTACATGTGAAGAAAGTGGCTTTCTTGTTGTGAGTGAAGTCCATTATCCTTTACGCTGGAAATGTACAAT
>JACNLB010000042.1 GCA_014381755.1 Fidelibacterota bacterium
CAAAAACCTTCATCCAGAATCGGGAAGAAGATCGTATCGGCCTTTTGGTCTTTGCAGGGGAATCATTTATCCAATGTCCCTTAACGGTGGACAAGAATGTATTACAGAATTTGCTGAAAGACGTGCGCATTGCCGATAGAGAAGTGGACGGAACCGCCATCGGTATGGCAATTGCTAATGCCACCAATCGTCTCCGTTTCAGCGAAGCCGAGAGCAAGGTCATGATTCTTCTGTCTGACGGCAGTAATAATGCAGGTGAATTGGATCCACTCACAGCTGCTGATTTGGCGAGCCAGTTTAATATCCGCATTTATACCATCGGCGCCGGAACGAATCAGTCCGTGTCCTTTATTCCCAATCGAGGGTATATCCGCAATGAGATTGACGAAAAAACGTTGAGAGCTATTGCGGAGCGCACCGGAGGGAAATATTTCCGTGCCACTGACGAGAATATGCTGGTGAATATTTATGATGAAATTGATGAATTAGAAAAAACCGAGATCCAAGTGAAAGAATATACTCAATACAAAGAACTCTTCGGCTGGCTGCTCATTCCCGCCATGATGCTGGGGCTTTGTTATGAGACTTTGGACCGATCAGTTTTTCGGAGACGGACGTGATCCGTATTCAAATGTTAATGATATTTATTATTTCTACGTTTTTATTTTCAAATGAAAATAATGAACAAAATAAAAATACACATTGCCCAAAGAGATTAATTAAAGAACCATTTGATCTTGACAAAGGTTTGTTTTTTTATGATGATAGTGTTTTTATAAACAGAGTTTTGAAAGATGTGTTAAATAATTTAGATCCAATATTTTTCAAATCAGGTTTTATTTCTGGAGGATTTTTGCATGAAGAAACTGATAGAACAATTAAAAAAATACCAGTTGAATTATTTGCAAACAAAAATAATTGGAAAAGAGGGTTTTTCTTTAACTATAGAATACGAAACTCCTAAAGCTGAAAACACATGGGGGTATTTAATTCTTGCTTCTTGTGCTTGTTATAAAATGCGCTCACCGCAATACTAATAATACTGATTTTGATAAGTCTGGTAATTATAATCTGAAATAAATAAATTGGTACGAATGTTTAACAAAGTTAATAATTGTTTTGAAAAGGTTTGTATGAAAACGATAACACAGCTACCAAAAACAGTCATTTTATTTATAACTGTTTGTTTTATGTCATGCATGGACAGCAAAGAGAGTATTAGTAGTCAAATTCCCCATACAACGTCAGAAATCGAATTTTTTACAAATTTAACATCAGAAATGGTAAAAGAGAGTAATGGGCTTGCTATAAATGATGATGGGAGCATAGTTCATGTTAGTTCAGGACAAGCAAAATTGCTTACAAAACTAATACAACCTTCTTTTTTAGAATTTCACACTGGTTTTATGGGATATTTATATAATGAAAAAGCCATATTTAGCGAATTTAGAAATCGAGTAAAAGTGCAATTTAGACTCACTATTAACGGAGGTAAAACTTGGAGTGAATGGAACGATGATTTAGATATATTGTCAACTGAAAATATTATGTCGGATAATGAACCGGACGACAGATTCGGATATTTACTATCCGGTTCTTTTCCGGAAAAGCTATATAATGGTGTTCAGGTGAGAATCGTATCTGAAGAAATAAATCAAGGTCAAGAGATTATTGACTTGTTAAGATTTTCTTTTGAAAGAAAATCAACAGAATGGTTCGAAATGATGGAACGTAATCGTGAGGAAAGAGTAAAAAAAAACAGCAAAAATAACCCAAAATGATTTCCCTGAAATTATTAGTAGAAGGGAATATGGAATTGATGAAAAGAAAGATAATATTAACAATGAATTATGGCCACCTGGAGGCGAAGAATTTCATTATTATTCTTTTCCTAGTTCTTCTCACATATTTTTACACAACATTGATAAGAATGTAGATCCGAAGCATTATTTAGAAATAGCCGGGGGTGATTGGGGACAATTTATAATTAATCAAATCTGGGCTGAACACACATATAATCAACCTTTTGGAGATATTGGATACCATTATATTATTGATCCAAATGGAATTATATACGAGGGTCGTTTAACAAGTATAGAAATGGTATACGATCCTAGTTATTTTGTTCTAGGTTCACATTTGGTTGGAGGGAATAGTTATGCTGTTGGTATTGCTCTTTTAAGTTTGGATGGAGATTTCTCTGTAGAGCACCTATCGCATTTACAACTTCAATCTTTGATAAAATTATCAGCAGCAATTTTTGAGCAACAGGGGATTGACGACCCAAGGGAAAGCGCTGAATTTTTTGTTCATGGTTCATATTATCGTATAGAAGGACATCGAACATGGGAAGTAAACCATGGAAGGATTAGAGATTGCCCAGGCGAAAACGTATACAATCGACTTATGGAAATTAGGGATTTAGTTTATAATAAGATGCATGCTGTTGAAGATTCGGATGAAGATCTTGTTCCTGATTATTATGACAATTGTCCTGACATTAGTAATTCAGATCAAGCAGACTGGAATATGAATGGAATTGGCGATGCTTGCGAAGATTTAGATAATGATGGTGTTATTGATTTAGAAGATAATTGTCTTAATGTTTCAAATCCTTTCCAAGACGATGAAGACAATGACGGATTAGGGGATGAGTGTGATAATTGTTCTTCTTTTCCCAACACAAATCAATTTGATATGGATGGTGACGGTGAGGGAGACGAATGTGATAATGATATTGATGGTGACGGAATAGATAATGTGAATGATAATTGTGTTGATTATTACAATCCCAATCAGGAAGATTTAGACGGTGATGGTGAAGGAGATGCTTGTCAACTTGATTCCTGTGATACGCAAAATGCCATAGATCAAGTTTCAGCTATGCATACCTGTCTCGCTCCTGTATGTAATGTATTAGATCAAAAAAGAGAAGAATCATCAGAAGAATTAGAATTTTGTAAACAGACATTAATTGAATCAACTGATCAGTTTGTGTTGAACTTCTACATTTATAATCGTTCAGCAATAATTAATAATGGAATTATGGTATTCCCCGGACAAATAGAAGTCCCCGGGTGTGTATTATATGATGATGAAGATTTGTATTTTGATGAAGCAACTCAACAATATGTACTTACAGAAGAACAATTAGACAGTATTTATGCATGTTTAGAATATAATATAATTGAAGGAGCATTGGCAGAAGGCTATGATCCGGCAATGCCACTTCCTAACATAGACACCTATGATCAGTTTTTAAACGATTTATGTACTTGTAGAGATTATTTAAATGAAGATTTAAACGATATAGAGTTAACAGCAGGTATAGAAGCGATGCAATGTTTTACAGCAACTGCCTTAAATTGTTCTCAAAACAAACCGTGTATTGATCGAAGTGAAGCAAATCAATTGATTAATAATGGAATGAGGACAAATGATATGAGTTGTAATTACTGGCCTTCTTTAATTGAGTATTATCCGTGATCCATTTTCGCTTCCCATTCATTTTATTACTTTACATCCCACTCCTGCTCAT
>JACNLB010000089.1 GCA_014381755.1 Fidelibacterota bacterium
ATGGATTGGGATAATTAGCAGACATGGAGAATTTATCCGGTATCTTGGTGTCATCGTCTGTGCTTAGTTCAGTTACAATAAAGACTCCATTAGTAATGTCACTTTCTAATAAATACCCAAAAATATCTATTAGATTTGCAGTATTAATCGAAAGATCCACATTTCCTGCTGGTGCAGTACTATCAACAAAAACATTCACTTTAAAAACAGGTCCATCTTCAACTGCGATTGAATCACTGGAATAAATTCCGGTTAAGATAATAGCGTCATTCGTAAGATGGTAAGTCAAATTCATGCCTGAAGTACGTTCAGTTGTTTGAACGACAGGAGTCCATTCACCGTCGCCATTTGCATCTTCGAAAGGTTCTCCCAAATCAAATTCGCCGTTGTTATTTTGATCAGTATAAAATTCTTCAGCAGGGATAAGGTAATCGGGAGAATCTTCTAATTTTACTACCATTAAGCGAATTGGAATCGTGTTGTCAAAATTGACAGGAATCAGTGCAGAAGAGCCCGCATCAGCTACGATAGTATCGATATAAACACTTTGATAAATCGGATAAGTAACATATGTGCTAGCATCAATAGTAAAACAAACCTGACTACCATAAATATCACTGGAGTTAATTTCATTCAAATCCAAGTTTACTGTCAAGTCTATACCTGTATTGGCAAAAATAGTTAACGTCAAAATTTCACCATTTCCTTGAGGAATACTTGGATTAACTAATTCAATATACTCACCATCAAAAATAATGGAATCTGCACTTGCGCGACCTGTCGTTTCAACTGCTTCAATGACTAAAATATTTGGGCTTTGATCCAGCTTAAATGTCAATTCATCAATTGGAGTATTATTGGACATTGATATAGAAATAAAACCAATAGCATATGCATCACCAAATCCGGCAGCATTCATTGATGCTATCTCTACATCTGTAAATGATAGATCGAAGAACATGATTGAATCAGGGTTAGAAATATTTGTAAAAGCAACCATGGATGGATCAAAATAATAACTAATAGTGCTGGGTGTCGTACAATGTGTGAATGCATGGTTATTCGTAAATCCCGGATAAGGATCTCCTCCATCGCTGGCATTATTATTTTCCAAATGAAATAATCCATCTGCTTGTTCAAGTCCAACGCCATAATGGGGTTCATCATTATTGGGTGTCCATCCTGATGTTTTTTCAGTATCAATATGCCAGAACAACATTCCCGGTGAAGGCATGAGGTAATCTGTCCCTCTTTTCTGCCTGTTTTCGATTAACCAGTATTCACTGTTATCGTATGGGTTATCCACTCTATAAATCAAATTGTTTGTGTAGGACTGTTCCAGAGATACGCCTGCCTGTTCTATCGTAAGTTCTACAACGTTAGACCAGCCCAACTCTGTTTTACACCAGGCATTCATGGCTGATGGAGACCAGGATGAACTACCTGATGTTCCCCAAGAGCCGCTAGCCATAAGAGCTAATTTTCCGGCTCCTGCCGATGTATAATCTGTATCGTATAAATCTGGTAATCCTAGAATATGACCAAATTCATGAGCTAGAACACCAATAGCTACAATATCATTACCTTGAATTTCCGGATTAATACTATAATCATTTATTTGTACACCATCGTAATTGACAGAATTGTTACCCATGGACCAACGATGAGACCAGATATTTGAACCATCACCTTGTTCAGCTCCTTGTCCAGAATGTATCAAGGTAACACCATCCACATCCCCATCACCGTCGTTATCAAATTGTGACCAATCAAACCCGGCGGTTTCCGCTGAATCCACCATAGCTCGGACTAATTGACGGACTCGCGTGCCGTAATTTGCACCGTCATGTCCATAATAATCATGATTGTGGGGTGCGGTAAAAACGCCAACAACCGTTGACATAGGACTGAATTGGTTATAAGAAATTTCTTCATAAAATTCCCTAAAACTCCCGGAGTTTGACTGACCGGGATGGCCATAACCCTCTTGGTTGAAAATATTGTCAATATCAGACAATGGATAGGTTGCGTTTTGATCAGGAAATTGGAAAAAAATAACGGGGATTTTAAACGTATCAGTTCGAGCAAAATTCAGATTGACATTTGATTGATGTATCGGGAGAAACTCTGCAATAGGTCTTAAATGTTTTTCAATAAAAAGCGGTGGCTGATTCATGCCAACAACAGAATGCCCCGGGATAAGAAATCGTCCGGAAATTCCTTCGGCGTA
Source organism: Fidelibacterota bacterium (assembly GCA_014381755.1). GTDB lineage: Bacteria > Fidelibacterota > Marinisomatia > Marinisomatales > TCS55 > UBA2126. Next base: position 2,231 of record JACNLB010000089.1, read on the forward strand.
AACCCAAACACCCACATCATTTTTTGTAATGCTCCAACCGTCAAGAGTCTCATGCCATGAAGCCCATTCATCTCCTTTTATATAAGATTCAATTGAAGTTCCGTCAGGTTGGTAAATTGTTATAATTTCAGGATATGCGCTAACAGCCCATAAAACGCTTGTAGAGTATATTATGATAAAAATTCGTTTAATCATCGAGAAACATCCTTTACAAATTCAATTGCTGTTTTTATCTTTCATTTCTAATATTATATTACAACTCTTTACCCTTGTATTGATTTAACAATCTCACAATTTTGTAAGATAAAAATTGCAGAGAATCTTTGGAAAGTGTAATGTGATAAAATGGATATGATAAGATCAATTAACAAATTTAATTTTTTATTAATTTGAGTAATTTTGATTTAACTTCGTATTCAATATATACAATCAAATAATTGAATAAAATGATTAAATACATTTCTACGCTAATTATAACTATATTAATTGTATTTCAAATCCCTCTGCTTGCACAGTCAGACAGAGTTGCCGGAAAAATCCGCGGTAAAGTTTTTGATAAAAATTCAAAAGATCCACTCATGGGTGCGAATATTTTGTTATTGCCTATCTCATTGGGACGTGGAGCCATGACGGATGTAAATGGGTATTTTGTCATTCCAAATATACCTGCAGGCAGCTATGATCTTAAGGCAACTTATATAGGCTATGCTCCTCTGCAGTTTAATGGATTAGAAATAATTCCCGGACAAACTCTTGAACTTGAATTTCCATTAGATATAGAAGCTATTGAAGGAAAGGAAGTAACCGTTTTTGCGGACGCAAGTGAAAGTATTGTGAAAGTTAAAACTGTTACAACACAGTTAAAGCTAAGTGGTGAAGAAATTAATAAAATGCCTGTAAGTGATTTCCAGGGTGTATTGGCAAATTCCGGTGGTGTAACAGAAACGGAGTCTGGTAGATCAAGAGGAATCCATATAAGAGGTGGACGAAGTGGTGAAGTTGCATATTTTGTTGATGGAATCCAGACGAATGATCCCGTAGATCGCTCACAAGGAATTGAACTGGATAAAGAAGCGATAGATAATATTGTTATTTCGACGGGCGGCTTCTCAGCTGAATATGGTGAAGCTATGTCCGGAGTCGTAAATATTGTTACAAAATCCGGGAAAAAAGATCGTTATTCAGGAATGGTCATTGTGGAAACAGATGAAATGTTTAGTCAAGATAATATTCTAAATACAGGTTATTCAAAATATAATATTGGTATTGGCGGACCTGTCCCCGGTTTTAGAAATACAATGTCTTTTTATACATCTACTTCACTCTTATCAGGAGATATCAGAGATCCCCGATTTGTTAAAATTGAGCATAGCGACTATACGTTACCCCAAGGAACCTTTAAGGTTGTTTATTCCCCATCATGGACAACAATGAATATGACTCTTGCAGGCAGTTATTCGAAAGAATCACGTAATAGTTATTCTCATTCCATAAGTAAAGGGAGTTGGTTGGATGATTATTATCAAACAATTGAAGGTCACAGACGACTCAGTTTACAAATTCAAAATATAATAGGAGATAAATCTGCTTGGAGATTAATGATTTGGTTTCATGAACCCTATAATGAATTTGGTTCTAATGGAAATCAAAGTTATAAAGATTTTAAATATATTTCCTCACGACTCGATTGGGTTGATTATGCAGTTGCCAAAGGATGGTATGAACCTAAAACACGGCAATGGAATGATATCACGGATGAAAGCGGTCTCCCTTTAATTTCGAGTGAATATTTTACATTTGACCAAATTGCGGGTGCGACAGAATCAAATCCTTTAGCTGTATCATCATTAAATCCAGAATATCAGGCATTTTATTATTATTATTTCAAGGAAAAAAATCAATATAATATTTCTTCAGGACTATGGACGAGTGAATCAGACCGTACGAATGCATACAATGAAAGGTGGCATAGTTCAGATTATTGGTATATACCGGCATTTCAACAGGATAATTCTATTTTTTATGATTCAAATGATTCTACGTCTAATCAAAGGGTCTTTGATGATACAGATTACGCTGAATATTTATTAGGTAATGATGAGTATAAACGAACCCATGATTTATGGGGATATAATGGAAATATTCATAATGGTTGGTATTGGGACAGAGATTTATTTAATGTTTTTACTTATGGACCGGGAAGACCGCGAAGTCATAGACAGATTTCTTCTCATAAGGGAATGGAATTCCATTTGAGTTCCCAGTGGTCATTGAGGAATCAACTAAAATTTGGTCTAATGGTAAAACAAAGTGATATGGAGTATATGGATATACAATTTGCCAATCAAAACCCATATTTTGATTCATATAATTATGAACCATTAGCTGCCGCATCTTGGTTAGAAAATTCCTTTGAATTTGAAGATTTTATTGCTATGACTGGTCTTCGCTGGGATTATTTTAATCCCAATGCAGATGCAATTGATAACACGGATGTTTTTGATGTGGATGGAGATGGTGAAGTAGATCGCTCACCTGCAGGTATCAAATCTCAATTTAGTCCGAGGATGGGTTTGAATTTTAGTGCTTCAGATAAAACAGCTTTGTATATGAATTACGGCTACTTTTTCCAAATGCCTGAATATGGTGAAATATATCAAAATATTTATGCTGATTTAACAAGTGGTTTACCCTTGATAGGAAATCCGGATATTAAACCGGAAAAGACTGTTCAATATCAATTTGGCTTAATACATAAATTTACTGATAAACTTGGCTTGGAAATTACAGCTTACTATAAAGATGTATTAAATCTGCTGGCTACGAGGACAAATACGGCTGTTTTTAATGGAACGATTGCTACTGTAACAACGCAAGAGATGGAAGATTTTGCAAAAATTAAAGGAGTCGACTTTAAACTAAAGTTTAACCAATTTTATAATTTATCTGGAGATATTTCCTATTCATACCTTTCTGCAAAAGGGACAGGATCAAGTAACAGGGAATTTTATTATCTCTACATTTATGAATCTGATCGCCCATTACCCTCAAAAGAATATCCGTTGGAATTTGATGTAAGCCATTCGTTGAAAACCAATTTGAATTATTATGTTCCACCTACGAGTAAGACGTTAAGAGGTCTAATGTTGGGGAATTGGAATTTTAATGTCCAAGCAAATTTTTCGACGGGACCTCCTTATACGCCTCAAGATCAATATGGTAAACCGCTTGAATTAGGTTCCAAACGCATGCCGGGAACAAAACGTATTGATATGAGGATTGAGAAATATCTAGCATTTGTTAGTATCTATCTTGATTTACGTAATGTATTCAATTGGAAAAATACAACGTATGTTTATCCCTTTAGTGGTGAGCCCGATACCAATGGTCGACCGCCGGTTTTCGAGCGGAATAGCTATCTGAGGTATGTTGGACAAAAAGATCCCGAGACTGGAAGAGTTTTTCAATCACCTGAAGAAGCATACGATGCTCATTTGACTCTTTGGAAAGAATTATTGGAAAATCCTTACAATTATTCTTCACCGCGAATTGTTCGATTAGGTATTAGTTTTTCATTCTAAAAGTAGAGAAATTTTAAAAATATGAAACGATTTATAATTTTATTCATTGTAGGATGTTGTCTTTTAGGAAGCGTTTATGGACGATTAATTCCAAGTATGGAAAAAGTGTATCTCAACCCTAATTCAAAAACAATGGATTTAGACATGGTTCCGGATGCAACGCTGTCTTGGGTTGGTGCCGGGTTTTTCACTCAATATACATTAAGTAATACCGGGCAAAACGGAGTATTTGAACCCCCTCCGGGCTGGGAAGGATATGATGGTATGTTTCCTCTTGGTTTTGGTGCTTATAATGGTCGGACAGGAGAATTTCCAAAAGGGACTAATCAATTTTACGTTTGGGGCGCAGGGTTATGGGTAGGTGCTAAATCTGAACATTTTGATACACCGGATGATAAATCTGTTGTTGTCGATGGTAAGCGAATCAGCCATGTCCGAGTGGCGACGACTGCATACTATTCTGAAATGTCTTCCATTTCCAAATTGTGGCAATCAAATCAAATGATAAATGCTGTTAATGACGGAAAATTGGAAGAAAATGAAGGTGACTTTCTTTTTGGGCATAAAAATAAAGCTATAGAAGATTATCAAGATCCTTGGTCATTTGTTGTTCCTCAATTGGGGGATTATTATTTACCTGAAGCTGATACAATTTTTCGTCTGGATTATAAAAGAATAAATACCTGGCGTCGTCAATTTTTGGAATCAACTTCCGGGAGTTTGGATTCAAATTTGATCTTACTTGATCCTTACCGTCAGGATGAAAATGGTAATATCCATGGCGATATTATTTCTGATGAAGATACGTATTGTGTCTATGGGGATTATGTCGAAGAATATGATGGTAAATTTCTTTGGACCCGGGGATATGATGTTTTAGGATTGGGAATTCGTATTGAACAACGTACTTATTCTTGGACAACAGATGACTATTTATATATTGATTATAAAATAACAAACATGAACGATTTTCCTTTGGATAGTGTGTTTGTAGGATATTTTATGGATAATGATGTTGGTTATGCTGATGATGATTTAATTGGCTTTGACCGCAGTTTGAATTTGGGTTATTCATACGATTCAGATTTGCAGGAAACCGGTTGGCCAACCTCTGCGGGTTATGTAGGGTGTGTTTTTGTTGAAACGCCTGTTGATTCAATTGGAGATCCTGCAAATGGCATTCCTCCGGCAGGAAACGAATTAAATGATTGGCAAATTGGTTTAACCGGATTTCAAACGTGGATACGATCCGATTTAGGTCAGAGTGAAGGGCATCCCGGTGATGTAGATGATGATGAAGTGGACCATTTGAAATATTTTCAATTATCTCTTGTGGATAGTTTTGAAGTATTTGAAACACCGCAAGATGTAAGGCAACTTGGTACGAGTGGGCCGGTTATTCGTTTAGAACCGGGAGAAACAATTAGTACAACAATTGCAATTGTTGCGGGAACATCTTTGTCGGATTTAAAAAATAACACCCTTGCTGCTGTTCAAAAACATCAATCCGGATATATTGGCGCTGAACCGCCGCCTTCACCAGCATTATCAGTGCAGCCAGCCCATGAAGCGGTCTATTTATCTTGGGATAGTTTTCCTGAAACGGTCATCGATCCTTTTACCGGTGAAATTGATTTTGCCGGGTATCGTGTGTATAAATCTACTACAGGACTACAGGATGACTGGGATTTGATTGCAGACTATGATCTTGCAGATGATAGTTCAGAATGGTCAGGGACTATGGAATATTCAGTAGGTATTTCAAATGCAATTGGGGATTTCATCGGACCGATAGGAACAGGTGATATAAGCGCAATTTCCTCTATTGAGGAAATTGGTGATCGATTTGTTGAAAGTAAATATTCTATAGAATTTATTTCTGCTCAAATAGAGGTAGAAGGTGCTACTGTAGACACGTTGCGGATGGTGATTTATAATAATACGAAAGAACAGTTGGTCCAACCAAATATAGCTGCCATGACTCAAGGGCAAGGATATCGAACCTATGCTATTTTTGATAGTTCAGCTATGAAAGCCCAAAGTGGAACATTAACAGATATAGACTTGTATCGTTCTGATTACTTCATTTATTTGGATGGTTTTTATGTTCGTATAATGAATGGTGAATATCAGGATTTAGATCAAGATGGTGTTATCAGTGAAACAGAAATACAGCAACAATCTCTTGACCCTCAAGTCGGTGATATTTTTACAGTCAATTCGTTCAGCGCGAAAGATATTGGAGATCAATCCGGTATAAATTACACTTTTTTAGACGATGATGATCTTATTGATGGTTTGACGTATTTTTATTCAGTAACAGCTTATGATAGGGGGGACCCTGCAACTGGTATTCCAGAACTCGAAAGCAGTGTATATCAGAATATGACTGCCGTTTCACCTCAGCATATGCCACTCGAATTAGCTGGTAAACCTGAAATCTCTGACGCAATACATGTAGGGCCTTCGACAAGTGAATTTCAAAAAGCAATTCTACAATTTGAAAATTTAAAAGGTCATGAGTATAACATTAAATTTTTTAAAAATGATCCCACATTGGACCAATTTGAAGCAGACTATGGGATTTTGTTTGATTCAACTGAAACTAATATTGGAATTGTAGATCAACTGTCGTCTACTGTATTAAATGAGGCCTATATAGAAACACTTGCAATTGCTGCTTATAATGATAATGATATCATTAGAAAATTAGGTGTTGTTGTACCAGGGTCTGTTACGTTAACAGCCGGCTCAAACATATTAACAGACCAAGCAAATGGAGCACTGCAAACAGTTATTGGAGTAGACACGTTAAATGCTCTTATTGACTACGCTAATGCTGTTATTACTATTCCTATAAGCGATGTTGAATTATTAGGTGAAAGCAGTGTCTCAATTCAATATCAATATAACCCTACAATTTTAATAAATACCTCTGATGATGAAGAAACCGGTCAATTAAAACCGGGCGTTATTTACAGCGTTTCTACAAATACATTGGCAGAAGACGGATCTGTGACCGCATTAGACCATGGATTTATTTTTCGAGTCACAAACCCTCCAATGGCTATTGATTCTGTTTTCTGGAGTATTACAACGGATAGAACCAGTATTTTTCGAATTAATGTTTCTCCAGGGCAAATTGATCCTTACGATTATTACATCACTTTTTATGGTGAAAACGACTCACTTAATGCTCCTATTTCTGCATGGTCAAACTTAAAGGAAAAAAGTGGAGATACCAGCTTTCGTAGTCAAAAACTTCCCATAAAAATTCATAACAGGTCACTCGATGAAGAAAACACTTCCTTTAATACAACTCGGATTTTAGAAAAAAACTTTTTGTGGTGGATATTGGATGAAGATGCAGGTGCCAATACAAAAAATTCTTTCAATATAATTACTCGAGAAGCCATGGGTGATTCATCTGTTAGTCCCAGTGCTTTTTCTGTAAACTTTTTACCCTTTGATGAAAATGTGGTAGGTGGAGATGCTTTATCTCCTCCTAATTCAATTTCTTCTAACCTGCCGGACACGCTATTTATAAATACTTCACGACCGATAACCACTGATGATAAATTCAGTTTTTATACGGTGAATATGCTTGATAAAGTTCAAACTGCATCTCTGGATGACATTCGGGTTGTACCCAATCCTTATATTATTAGAGCTTTGTGGGATAAAAACCGATTTAACCAACATATTGATTTCCGACATTTACCTTCAGAATGTACAATTAGAATTTTTAATGTAGCCGGCGAATGGGTTGCCACATTGAAAAAAGATGGAATTGTGGGTAAAAATGAAGTTAAAGATGAAGAAGGAACTTTAAGTTGGGATTTGAGAAATTTTGAAGGATTGAAAGTTGCAAGCGGCCTTTATTTATATCAACTTAAAGGGTCGTTATTTGGGAAATCTGTTACTCATGAAGGTAAGTTCGCAGTTGTATTGGGACCATAATATGATAAATAAACACAAGAATAAATCTGTCTCGTTAAAAATTATTTTAGGCATTATTTTCATATCAAATCTTGTATTCTCTGGACAGGGAAGTGCCGGAGCCAAATTTTTACAAATCAACAATGGTTCACATGGAATGGCTAATGGTGGAAGCCTTATTGCCAGAGTCGGTTTATTGGAAGCTGTTTATTACAATCCTGCTTCCATTGCTTCAATCAAAAATGCTCAATTTTATGCAACACATATTGATTATTATGTTGATTTAAAGTTCGAACAGGTTTCATTCGCATATAAAACGCCATTCGGTTCATTTTCTGTAGCACTTTTTGGTTTGTTGTCTGGCGAGATGGAGGAAACAACTGAAGAAATTCCAACAGGAACTGGGCGTATGTTTACAGCCAATGACTTGGCAGGACAAATTTCTTTTGCCAAAAAATTTACCAATAAGTTTAGTGGTGGTATCACTGCAAAATATATATCTCAATCAATTGATAAATTAAATTCTTCAGGTTTGGCATTTGATATGGGTGCATTATACAAAACAGGAATTATCAATAATTTGGTTATTGGATTTGCGTTTAGAAATTTTGGTAGTGATATGCGTTATACAGGTGAAAATTTGCAACAGTTGACAAGTTTGACAGATAATGTGTTTGAGGATGAAGATGTGAAAATAGAATTATCTTCTGAATCATATTCATTACCAACAGCATTCGAATTGGGTTTTTCAATGGAGTTCAACACATTTATTCCTGGTGAAATTATAACCAGTGCTTCCTTGCATAATATTGTAGATCAAAGTGAATACTTTTCTTTTGGAATTGAATATCATTATTTTGATTATATGTATTTTGCATTAGGTCATGGAAATATTACTGCTCTGGTCAATTCAGATATGAGCGATGAAGATCTTAATGGAAATATGCGTGGAATAAGTGGTGGTGTTGGTCTAAATTTAAAGCCCGTTTTTAATCAAAGCATTTGGCTTACTTATGCATTTGAAGGGCATAAATACTTCAATCCAATACACTCATTTGGAGTATCAATACATTTATGAGTTTATTTTAATAAATAAGAAAGAAGGAGTAGGAAAATGAAAAAACAGTTAATCGGTTTAATAATGATATGTGTTGTTGGTGCTCTTTTTGCACGCAACAATGGTTATTCTCCGTCAGCGTCAAATATTGAACTTACTGACCAATCAGATTATACAATGGTTGTGCGGGAAGGCATTTGGCAGCATAATTTAGGTGTCCATTATGATGATCAACGCAACCAGCGGACGATTATGGATACGATCACAATCTATTACGATCCTGTGTCACCTGACAGCTATAGTGATTTTATGGCTGGTTATCAAACAACAGGTGATGATTCTATTATAATGCGTTTTCATTTATTAACATCTGGTAAAATAAATGAAATGCATGTCATGAATGAAGCAGGTGGTGGAGTCAATTGTTGGATTTACGGTCCTGCATATTTATGGGTTGATGAAGATGGTGATGGCGTAGAGGAAGTAGGTTGGACTCAATATCCTGGTGATCCTAATGTGGGTCCAAATGATGAATATACTTCTACTTTAGAGGAATTAACTCAATTTCCTACACCAACAACTTTTCACACCAGTATTCCAGCGAATCATTTTAATACATCAAACGATTGGGACCCATGGAATGCTCCTGCCGGCACCGGTTGGAATGTGATGGATTTTGTTGCTTTTTTTGGCGATGGTGTTCTGATTGAATCGGGAACCGGTCCTGGTCAATTAGATGACCCGGATGATCGTTTATACGTTTGGGTTGGTTATAGTGGTGCAGCTACTATTTATCAAGATGGCGTTTCTCATTATGTATCTGAAGAAGGTCCTGCACCAAGTCGTTCAACTTTGCACTCTATTGCTGCAGGTGGAGCATGGTATATGATTTGGACTGGAAACGATGACTGGTATGCTCATATTTTACAAGTTGTTGTACAATATGATGCTGTTCCGCCCATGGTAGAAGAAATGGCAAATTTGAGTGATACATTTAACGAAACAAGTAATATTTGGGCCGATGTAGTTGATTTGGATGGTGATGCTTTCGCATGTACCCTTAATGTTTGGATCAACAATGCTTCCGGTCAATCCCCTGTTGAACAAATTCCCATGATGCAAGATGCTGAAAATGCGGATCGCTATTATGTAGATCTTACTCTGGATGAAGGAGATACAGCAACTTACTTCGTTCATGCAAAAGATGTAACCGGCCGAGAGTTTAGTGGAAACACGGGGAGTTTTGTCCGCGTACCTGAACCCATTTCACTGCAAAAGACATTAGTGGTTCAAGAAGGGGCAATTGACTCGACTAATGCAACAGCACCCTATAGTATTTATGTAGGTGCAAATGGGTTAAACCCAATCCTTCTGGGGAATCATCAAACGGCATATTATATCTGGAATTCAAGCGATCATGATGGAATTGATGAATCAGTTGTTAATTATCCAAACTTTGACCTGATTGTTAAATATGGATGGGGAAATACGTCCCTACCAACAACAGGTGAGGATTTAGCCGGTTATGGTGAATTTTTTGATAGAGGCGGCCGTATGCTTTTCTCTGAAATGGACTATTTCTATTCAACAAATTTGCCGGATGACGGAACATTTACGCCGGGAGATTTTGCCTATGATTATTTTGGTTTAGGTACCTTTATAAATGATCCCAATGATGGAACGAATGGTATAGGTGATTTAAGTATGACCGGTGTGACAGATGATCCAGTGACAGATGCTTGGAGTTCAACTGCATTTGGTCCGTTGGATTACGAAGCTATCGGATTCTCTAATTGGGGTGATTTTGTTTCTCCTAATGGCGAAGATAATTCTTCAAGCATTTTCACAGGTACAACTTCATTTAACTCAATGGCTGTTCGATATAATGGTATGGGAAAATATGCACCATTTAAAACTGTGTATTATGCATTCCCAATTGAAGCGGGAGCTGATTTTTCCGCATTGCTTTCAGATTCCTATGATTGGTTAATGGGAACAGGTGGCCCATCATCTGCTCCTTCAGTTATATCACCTGCAGATAATGACACCATTTCGATCAATTCCGGCAATGTATTTACAGATACTCTCTCTTTCGTCTTTATGACGGGGAGTGTAACGGACCCTGATGATGATGTAATTGGATATCGTGTTGAATTCAGTGATAATCTAGATTTGGAATTGCCTGCTACTACTGGAAACAATGTGGAAATTGCTTATATAGATTTAGCTGACATTCTTGATGTAAATGCATCCATAACTGTAACATGGTCTGTTATTTCAACTGACGGACTTGATGAAGTAGAATCCGGTTCTCGTACCTTAACGCTGGAAACCGGTTCATTAGGAGTAAATGATAATGTCATGCCTAATAAATTTGCACTTTATCAAAATATTCCAAACCCATTTAACCCGGTAACCAATATACGCTTTGAAATTGGAAAACAGTCGAATGTTACAATCAAAGTTTATAATATAATTGGTCGTGAGATTGCAGTATTGACGAATCAATTTTATGCATCGGGACATTATTCATTGGTTTGGGATGGTAAAGACAGCCATGGGCAGCAAGTATCATCTGGTATGTATTTCTATGAAATAACTGCTACAGATGCTGCAAGCTCGTCATTGGTTTTCAGAACAATGAATAAAATGATTTTAATGAAATAGATTTCTATTTCAATAATCGATGAGGAAAGACTCCACTTCAGACGTATATGAAGTGGAGTCTTTTTATTTCAACAACTTTCAGAGAATAAAATGAAAAATCTATTCCTAGTCATATGTTTAACTGTGCAAACGGTTTACGCAATAAATAATCCTATAACGTTAATTAATAGCGATTTAAATGGTGGCACAATTAGTCTGGATGATGCCATTGAATTAAAAACACGTGCTATTTTAATACCTGAATCATTACCTCTCCATTATCAATTAGCCAATATAGACAAGTTACGATGCGGAACGGATATACTATCTGAAGCAGAAGAGTACAAGAATTCATTTTCCTCTGATTTAATTAATCGTATAAATAATATTTCACGTACAACGAACAATCCAGTTACGGAATATTATTATACACCTGAAGGAAATTTTCGAATAGGTTATCAAACATCTGGGTCAGATGCACCCAGCCAATATGATGGTGATAATAGTGGAGTGCCTGACTATATCGAAGACATGGGTCAATATTTTGAAAATGCATTGGTTTTTCAAGTTGATACACTTGGATTTAATAACCCCCTAGATTTTACAACAGCATCCCAATTTGTAGTTACTGTAGAAAATCTGGAAGGAGTCTATGGATACGTCCCCGGAAACAGCTATCATCAGATTTGGATGGATAATAGTTTATCTGTCAGATTTAATAAACTGACGTCAGCTCATGAACTTCACCATCTAAGTCAACACTCTTATACTGTAGGTAGTTCTTGGTACAAAGAATGTACTTCAATGTGGGTTGAAGAAGCGATGTATGATGATCTGGATGGGTATAATGGATACGAGCAAGCATTTCAGCAGAATCCACCTTGGAGTTTAGACTATTTTCAATCGGGTGGATTGTATCAATATGGTTCAATCATTTGGAATTTGTATATTGAACAAAATTATGGTCGAGATGCAATACGGACAATTTGGGAAAAACCATATGGGAATGCAACGGCTGCAGCTAATTCATATTTTAACGACCAATCTTCTTCTTTATCCACTGAATTTGTTCGATTCAGCGCATGGAATTTCTTTACAGGTTATAGAGCGAATGGCTCGTATCCCGATGGTGAGCATGAAGAAGCTGACAATTTTACACCAGCTTCATATACTGCGAATGGAAGCGGAAGCAGTTATACGTTCAGTCCAGGTTTTGAGGATCAACCTGATCACTTAGGCTGCAACTATGTAAAGGTTAATAGTAATGCAGGATCGGGACATCTACTCATTACGTTTGATGGCGAATCTGGTACAGACTGGCATGTAAAATTATTGACAAATCAGAGCAACAATTATGATGGTTTAGACATGTCAATTGATGAAAACGGATACGGGTTTTATGTATTAAATAATTGGGATGATTTTTCCGATGTGACGATTGCTCCCATGGTTTTAAATACATATGGTAATAATAATGTTTATACAGTTAGCACAGAAATTGTTCAAAGTATGGTCAATATAGAATCTATTATAACTGAAACATCTAGTGGTGACAGTTATGCTGAACCAGGAGACACGGTAGAGATTGTAGTCACAATGACCAATTATGGTAATTCACTTAATAATACTATTCTAGAATTATTACCTCCAAATAGTAGTGATTTTACAATGCTTTCAAATACGGTAACATTTAATAGCATCAGTACTGGAGAAACTGTTTCCAATAGCAATTCTCCATTTATATTTGTCATTGATGAATCTGCAGAAAATGGTATGGTTACATTCACATTTGTTTTATCCGAGGGTGGAAATACTATTTTCAATATGGATTGGTCAATGAATGTTGGTATCCCGAGTGTCATTTTAATAGATGATGATGGTAGTGATATTCAAACACCAATAGAAAATGTTTTGATAAATTTAAACCAAAGTTATGAAGTTGTAAACCGAGATAATATTTCGTTGTCTGATCTCCAGTTAGAGTTAAGAGATTTAATTATTTGGAATACAGGCTCTGTAGGAACAAATGCCTTACAAGCAGATGATCAAGCTGTGTTGATTGACCATTTGAATAATGGAAAAAATCTGTTTTTATTAGGTAATCATTTAGGCGAGCAATTGTCTAATACAGAAATTCTAAATGATAAATTACTCTTAAGATATGCTGGGAATCGAAGTACAGCATGGCTGAAAGGGACTCCTGGGGATCCAATTAGTGTCAATTCAACGAATTGGATTTTATTATCACTTGATTTTTCTGGAGTTGATTCACTATCGACGATGGGAGACCCAAGAGCTTCAGTTACATATTATTTCAATGGTGATGAGGACCATGGCGCGATGATGAGATATTCTTCTCAAGAATATAGAGCTGTTTTATCAAATTTTGATTTAGCAGATATAGACGATAGTAATAATGGATTTTTGGGTGCAGAAACAGTGATTGAACAGGTATTGAATTATTTACTTTCAGATGTTGTATACCCAGAACTACCAGTTTTATTAAGTCCCGAATTGATGAGCAATCCTATACTAGATGCTACTGTTGATTCTGTCGAGTTTACGTGGAGTCTTGGTGAGGTAGATGGTTCAACGCAATCATTTTTCTTGTCCGAAAATGTTGATAGAGTAGATCCTATAATTAGTTATGATATTTTATCAGGTAATTCATTGGCACTTACATATGATGATTTATACGAGATTTTTGGTTATGTTGAAGATAAATCAGTTTACTGGGGAGTCTATACTTTGTTAAATGGAGAAGTGACAGTAAGTGAATTGAGAGAAATAATAATAACGGTTCGTGAAGAACTTGGAAGCGAAAATGAACTAAATATTCCAAAACATTTTTCCTTGAACCAAAATTACCCCAATCCATTTAATCCCATTACTAACATTGATTTTGAATTACCTAAAGCCGCACGTATCCATTTATCAATTATTGATATTAAAGGGCGGGAAGCCATGTCAATAGTGAATAATGTAAATCTCGAAGCAGGTCATTATCATTATACATTGAATTCAATAGGATTACCATCTGGGATGTATTTTTACAAGATGGTGGCAGTTCCAGTCTCAGGTCAAACATTTACAGCTACGAAAAAACTTGTGCTGCTAAAATAAGAATAATCAAATGAAAAAAAGTAAACACGTCTTAATTGCAATTACCATCCCGTGGATTTTATATGCTAATTCAATTACACTTTCTCCTGATACTTTAAATGCTACAATTCAATTTGGCGATATATCAAGTGAAACTGTTACGATTACAAACAGTAATTCATTCTCTGTGACTCTAAATATAAGCATTTCTGATCAACCTCAATCAATCCGTCAACCATCATTGCATCCTCAATTCTTTATACCCGACAATGAAGCACTCGCAAGGGAAATGGAACCAGATATTCATTATCAGGATGAAAATGGTAATTGGGTAGATGGCATCCGTTGTGGAACTGCTTCCACACCAGCTAATGTGATGTCACGAGTGCAAAACGCAATTGAAAATGACAGAAACAAACGCAACTCTAGCCGTAATCTAGTAAATGTCCAGGTAGCATGGCATGTTTTATACTCCAGTTCCGGATCCGGAAATTTATCGAATGATATAATTGTCGATCAGATTGACGTTTTAAATGATGCCTATGCACCGTATGATATTTTCTTTACACTTGTAAGTGTAGATTATACCATGAATGATAATTGGTATAACGATATGAACCAATACGAAAGTGCGTATAAGCAACAGTTAAATATAGATCCCATTCATCACTTAAATATTTATTCCGGAAATATGCCGGGATTGTTAGGATGGTCATATTTACCGTATCAATGGCCGGAGGGAAGTTATATGCATGGAGTTTGTATACTCTATTCAAGTCTTCCTGGTGGAACATCATATCCATATAATGCCGGAGATACTGCTACTCATGAAGTAGGCCATTACTTGGGATTATTGCATACATTTCAAAATGGCTGTTCTGCGAATAATGACAATGTGAGCGATACGCCCCAAGAAGATGATGGTAATAATATTTATAATTGTAATAATACAGATACGTGCCCAAATGACCCCGGTTCAGATCCTATTCACAATTTTATGACGTATACAGATGATGCCTGTTTGAATCAATTTACTGTTGGTCAAGGTGATCGGATGGAAGATATGATTTCTACTTATCGCCCAGGATTATTGGAAAATCCTATAGGACCGGAATGGATTTATACCTCAATTAATGAGATTCAGATTTCTGGAAACAGTTCGGTAGATTTGGATATTATGTTTGATAGTGCATCATTGATAGGCGGTGATTATTCAGCAATTGTTTCTTTTCAAGAAGTGTCTTTGGATACTACTATTTTACTTCCAACATATTTACATGTAGCAGGTGTTTCATTTTTGGAATTAAATACAGAATCTCTAATTGATACTTTATTTCCGGATGAATTTTCTAATAATTATTTGGAAATGACTTATTCGGGTTCGGATTCACTAATCTATCAATTTGAAAATAATATATCGTGGGTTACACTTTTTGGTGATGATGGTATTATGGTAAATGGTGAAACAGAATTCATCACTTTCAATTTTAATAGTTTGTCCATGATCCCAGGTATTTATGAAGGCGATATGATTTTGACTACAAATATGGGTTCATCATTTATACATTTACAGATGGTTGTAATTGAACCTTTAGGTTTAGATGACGAATCTATTCCATTAAAGTTTTCAGTAAGTAAAAATTTTCCCAACCCCTTCAATCCGGTTACAAACTTTCAAATAGATGTTCCA
>JACNLB010000012.1 GCA_014381755.1 Fidelibacterota bacterium
TCGAGGACAACACAGTAACATTACGGCATCGAGACACACAAAAACAAGACCGTATAAATATAGAGGCTCTCGTCGATAAAATAGATATTAATATCTTAAATTATTCCTAAAAACATACTCAATTTTATAAAAATCCTATTATTTTAAAAAACTTGGTATTTTTACTATTTAGCCATAGTTTCGCGAGAATTTGCCACTAGGCAAACAAGAAAATGTGTGTAAAAACACATACCAATCAACTAACCAAGGAGAAAATGATGAAAAAACTCATCAATATTATTTTTGCGCTTGGGATGTTTACAGGCCTCATGGCTCAGGGATCCATCGTCGGTTCAGTATCCGACGCAGATGGAAATGCTTTACCTGGCGCTAATGTAGCCGTCGAAGGAACATCCTTAGGTGCAGCTACCGATGGAGACGGTGCGTATTCGATCTATGGCGTTCCTGCCGGGTCCTATACATTAACCGCTTCATTCATCGGTTATGAATCCTCAAGTCAAAGTGTCTCTGTAGGTGCAGGGGCAAGTCAAGCAGACTTTGCTCTGGCCGTGAGCGCATTGGCTGGAAGAGCAGTTTCTGTTATTGGCTCGCGTTTTGCTCATTCAGCAGAAGACCAAGCGGTTCCTGTAGACGTCTTTACAGCTCAGGAAATCCGCCGTGCCGGTTTTACAGAAACAGGTCAAGTGCTACAAGCTTTAGCACCCTCTTTCAATATGCCAAAAACAACTATTTCAGACGGCTCTGACTCTGTCCGACCCATGACCCTTCGCGGTTTAAGTTCTGGCCAAGTGTTGGTTTTGGTTAACGGTAAACGCCGTCATACAACCGCACTAGTACATGTAAACAATAGTCCTAGTCGTGGTGACACAGGCGTTGATCTTAATGCCATCCCAGCCGCTGCTATTCAACGAATAGAAGTTCTGCGTGATGGTGCTGCTGCTCAATACGGCTCTGATGCCATTGCCGGTGTTATAAATATTGTATTGAAAACGGCTGATGATGGTGGAACTTTCTCGGTATATAGGGGAGAAAACAATCATGTAGCTGAAGCAATCCCTGAAGATGCAAACCTCTATGACTGGGTTGGAAATGGTCAACGATACGAATGGAATCCAACTGGAACAGTTGACAACACAGCTAACTTCACAGCAGGATCTGAAGCACATATTACCGGTAGTGAAGATTTTTTAGTCACAGATGGTAAGCAGGTTCAAGTCCAATATAGCAATAGTGTTTCAATTGGCAATGATGGTTACTTAATGATTGCTGCAGAGGCGCGGACTAAGGAAGCTTCAAATCGTGTTGGTTTTCAAGCTGCACGTTTATATGAAGTTAATTCAGATTATTGGTCTGATGATGAAGCTGAAACAAAGCGCTTACAACCTGGAACTGATTGGTACATTAACCCTCAAAGAATGATTTGGGGTGACCAAGCCAAGGATAATTTTGGAGCTATGTATAATGCAGAATTACCTGTAGGTGATAAGCGGTTCTATTCATTTGGTGGATATACAGTACGTCATGCTGATACCGGTTGTTATACACGTAAACCAAATCAAGGAAATAAAACCTGGTTAAGCGCAAATCCAACAGGATTTGTACCTCATATTCAACCGACAGTAACTGACTTTTCTATGTCTACCGGTATGGAAGGTGTATTTGGAAACTGGAGTTATGATGTGAGCACCACTTATGGTTCTAATGATTTTCATTTTAACATGTTAAGTACAAATGCTTCATTTGGCCCCGAACAAATACGTCGATATGATATTGGTGGATTTGTTTTCACACAGTTGACCAACAATCTAGATTTGACAACTCAAATGGGTAATATAGATCTGGCTGTTGGTACAGAAACGCGTAAAGAAAGTTATCGTATTTATGCTGGTGAAACAGCTTCTTATGCTAATGGACAAGCTGGAACCAACATCACTGGTTGGGATGCGTATACAACATCGTCTGATACAAATGGTATTGCGTATGCAGATACCTTTATCACAGGTGTTAATTCAAACACAGCTGGTGGCGGTTGCCAGTGTTTTAGTGGCTTTAGACCTTCTAATGCTGCTGCGACACAAGATGCGAATCGAACCAGTTATGCCGGCTATGCCGATGCTGAAATGGAACTTGGCGCAATGCGTGTAGGCGGTGCCTTACGGTTTGAAAATTATAGTGATTTTGGATCAACTGTAAATTTCAAAGGAACTATCCGATATGAAGTATCAGATGGTATTGTCGCTAGAGCGGCTGTAAGCTCCGGTTTTAGAGCTCCTGCTTTAGCTCAAGCGTTCCAATCTAAAGTGGCTACTAACTTTATGCTGGATGATGATCCTGAGTCTTCAACTTACGGTCAAACACTGGCATTTGAAGTAGGAAACTTCCCTGTTGATAATCCATTTTCTCAAGCATTGGGAGCAAAAGAACTCACTCCTGAAAACTCATTTAATTTGAGTGCTGGTTTAAATGCAAACTTGGGTGGTATTAGAGTAAGCGTTGATGCTTATTCAGTTACCATTACCGATAGGATTGTTATGACGGGTAACTTCTCCGCTGGAGATAGCGAACTGGGTATAAAAATCGCAGAGCTACTTGCAGCAAGTGGTGTCCCAGAAGCAACCAGTGGTCGGTTTTTCTTTAATGGTGTAGATACAAAAACAAGTGGTTTAGATCTAACAGCAGCTTATTCAATGAGTTTAGCTGGTATGGCAGATCTTGATTTAACATTTGCTTACAATACTACAACTACAGAAATTACCGAAGTTAGAACACCTTCCGGATTAGCTGACGTTCTAAATGCAGATGCAACTCTTTTTAACAATCAAGAACGCCGGACAATGGAAAGCTCCCAACCAAAAGATAATCTCCATTTAACAGCAAACCTCTCTAAAGGAAACTGGTATGCTAAATATCATATTTGGAGAGTTGGAGAATCTTTAAGCCGTGGTGCTTATAAGAAAGATCTTGATGGCGATGGAGTAAATGACAGTCCACTTGATCTTGCAGAAAATGCAGGCGGTACATGGAGAGAATGGACACGTACATACTCTAATGCTGCAGGTGAATCTGTAACCGATCATGAATGGGTTCAAGTTTTCGGTAATAAAGTTATTACGGATCTTGAAGTTGGTTATGACCTAGGAATGGCGACAATTTCTGCAGGTGCAAATAACCTTTTTGATGTTATGCCTGAAAAAGGTGCACAACCAGGATCGGGTAATAATGGAGCCTTTGTCTATGATGGACTATCTCCATTTGGAATGAACGGTAAATTCGTTTATACGAAATTAACGCTCGATTTCTAAACCTGAACGTTTAGTAATAAAAAAGCCCCGATTTTTTCGGGGCTTTTTTATTTATTCGCGAATTAATAGTTCTTAATTTCGCTAGCTTTTTATGAATCAAAAACTCCATCCTCATCTTAATCATCTGGAACGGTCAGCCACGTTAGCGATTAATGAACGTAGCGCTGAAATGGCAGAT
>JACNLB010000021.1:0-1264 GCA_014381755.1 Fidelibacterota bacterium
CGGAAAATAAATAATATTGGGGTAGATGTGAATTTTCATGGCAGGATTGACAATCAGGAATAATATCGGCAGATTTGGAAACGGATTTATGCTGGATCAGTGAATGACAATTCTGGCATTCTACTTTATGATTCGTCACATGATTTAGATGGATAAATTCAACTTCATTGATGCGTTCAATCTTGCCGATTTCTGCATGACAGGAACTGCACCGATCCACTGGAACGGCACCATCTCCCATTTGCATAGACCCATGGCATTTTTTACAGTCAATTTCTTTTTCTATGACAAAACGGTGGTCGTACAACAGTTCAGGATCTGTACCCACGGGTGCCGCATGACACCAAGTACAATCATCAATAGGAGCATCTTCCGGTTGATTTTTAAAGTGACATAAAAAACATGTATTTTCAGTAACCGTCATATGATCGCCCTGTACAATCTGTGAATGGCAACTGGTACAGCGCAATTTCTTTTCCCGCCGCAGTTTTGTCACATGGGGTTCATGATCAAAAATGATACCTTCTTTAAATTCTACTTTTCCTTCCAGGAGTCTTTGCTCATGACAACCAGAACGTAAACAACTTTTATCTGTTATTTCCGCCCATGGTTTGCTTTTTTTATATACACCGGTGAAATAATTCACCACCATAGATGCAGCTGTTAATTTCCCTTTTAACTTGGACTTTAATCCCGGCGGAAAGTGACAATCCGTGCAAGTCACATCTGAATGAGTAGATGTTTTCCAACCATCTACATAGGGCTGCATAAAATGACATGTGGAACAAAATTCAGGCTTCGAAGTGTATTCCAAGGATGCAAAAAGAATCAGGAATAATCCCAAGGCTAACCCTGTAATTACCAAAAGTGTTTTAAATACTTTTTTCTTCACAAAATATCTCTAAAAGAATGTTCCTAAAATAATTACTACAAGAAGAATAAAACCAATAGCCAAAAAGGAATAACCGGCAATATAAAATAATCGTTTCATCCATAATGGGAGTGGAGATGTTAATCTATTCTTGTATTCCTCTTCAGTGAGATTTTCATATTCCAATGGTCTTTCTTCTTTAAATGATTCTTCAGTCATTCGCCCTGTAAAAATCACTTCATCCATTGGAAATGCTCCGGGTCGCATATGGGTATTAAAAAAGTGCACTGTAAAAATAAATCCTGTAGCTAGCAACGCTTCTTCTGAATGAATAATATGAGTTGCATTAATGAGCCATCCCGGGAAAAGTTTTGTAAATAACTCCGGAAACCA
>JACNLB010000021.1:1614-3466 GCA_014381755.1 Fidelibacterota bacterium
CGAAATCCTACAATATTATTGGCAATCCAATTTGCAAATTCAGTATGACTGTATTTCAGCGGAAGACCCGTACCTGCAAGAGTCAAAAACGAAAGAATAATACCTAAATGCATGAGTCTCTCCACTTTTCCAAATCGACGAACTCTGAATGCAGATTTCGGTTTTTTCTTAATAGGACCCTCATTTATTCTACGGATAGTCAAACGAATAAGCCATAAAAGTGTGTGTCCGCCGAAGACGATTAATACACTCCCCAGAAGGAAAATCATAAATGTATGAATACTGCTCAATACTGCATTTTCATCGTGGATCATGGGCGAATAATGCTGGAGATATTTGACGAAATTAATATTCACATTTTCATGGCATTGTCCGCAGGTTTCGATAATATGGGTTTGACTAATTGTGGAAGCTTCATTTTCATCAGGTAAAATTGAATGATTATCATGGCAGGAAACACACGTAGCAAAATCTTCTCCCTGATATCCCAACTGATACATTTGACCGTGATAAGAGGTATTATATCCTGTGAGAACATCGGGATTAAGCTGGAATTTCATGGTCATGGAACGATCACCATGGCAACTGCCGCACATTTCTACGACTGACTGACCTTTTAGTGCCTCACCCGGTTTTTGAATAATGCGTTGTCCATGACAGTCCATGCATCCCGGCGCTTCTTCGTGTCCTTTTTCCTTTGCAATAAAATGGGATGATCGTTCATATTGATGTTGTTGCTCCGGATGACAATCGGCACAGGATTTTTCCAAGCCAGTTTCCAATACATGATCCGGTGCCTGGAAATGATAATCGTGGCAGGTTCCGCAATCAGATTTTTCTCCTGATTGTAGTTTGTCAATTTGACTTCGATGGATTTTTCCATGGGCATCATTTTCCCCTGTAATCAATGAAGCATTATGACAGGTTAAACATACTTCTGTAAGATTTTTTTCAAAAACCGATGATTTGGCATCAGCAACCATTGCTGTAGAATGACCCGTGTGACACACGACACAGGTTGCCAATCTGGGATCATCGTTTTCTGTCGGTCTGTGAATCGATTTTTCATAATCCATATGACATTCGGTACACACGTGATCCAATCTTGCTACAGATACTTTGCTTTCAGCATCCCGAGGTGAGAGAACTTTATGCTTGGCATGACAATCTGAACAAACCGGTGCTTTCAAATTCCCGGATAAAACTTCCTGATAATGACCGCTTAAATCGTAGTTTTTTACTTTTTCTTCATGGCATTCTCTGCATGATTCGGTTAACTGTATTTTCCATTGCCCGGGTGTGTATAAAGCTTTTTCCTTTTTATTGTGCGGTGAATGACAGGATACGCAGGTGACTTCAGATGTTTCTGATTCTGAATCCCAATGGGCTGAATGAAAAAAATCATCCAGAATATCCTGGTGGCATACTCCGCATACCTTTCGTGGTTGTCCCTGCCAGGAAATCTGGTGCTTCCCATGACAATCTGAACACGAGGGTATGGATGTATAGCCCTTATCAATTAAAGGCTGAAAAAACCCACTTACAAATTCACTTTGAGCGTCTTCATGACAGGTACCGCAATCCGGTATTTCCGGGCGGAATTCATGAAAATCTTCTTCCCCATCTAAATCAATGTGGCAATCAATACATTCAAAACCTTCATGAGGCGTTTCCTCGAGCAATGCTTCATGAACATAGAGTGATAATGTGACACCTCTCCGCTCAACTGCCATCGTTGAATCATCATGACAGTCCAGGCATGTTTCATTATCCTGGGCTATAATAAATAGGGGAAATACTGTTAACAGCAGCTGCCATTTGATAAAACGTAACATGTATTTCCCCTACAGTT